>JBBRDP010000218.1:0-5800 GCA_038203795.1 Gemmatimonadales bacterium | reverse complement strand
GGAGACGCGCAGCATGTGGCGTGTGACGATGGAAGACGCGGTGCTGGCCGATCAGACGTTCCAGATGCTGATGGGCGACGAAGTGGAGCCCCGTCGGTTGTTCATCGAGACGAACGCGCGGTTTGTGTCGAATCTCGACGTATAGCGCGATGCGGTATGCGGTGCGAACGGGCTCGTCTCTGGTGAGGCGGGCCCGTTTTGCGTGCTGAACTGGCGGGGATCGGTGCGGGGGTCGCCCAGGGCCTGGCCCTCGCGCGATCGGCCGACCACCGCCGAGCTTGCCCACGTCACGCACGGCGCCGACATTCCGCACACGCGTCGCACGTCAGCGCCGCGAATCACGTCGACTCCCCGAGACATGTCGGAAACACCGAAATTCTTTGAGCAGGTCAATCGCTACGTGGACCGCGCGGCCAGACTGCTCGATCTGCCGGACGGTCTGCTGCAGCAGATCAAGGCGTGCAACGCCGTCTATCACGTGAGCTTTCCGCTGCGGCGGGATGATGGCACGATAGAAGTGATTCATGGGTGGCGCGCGCACCACTCACAGCATCGGCTGCCGGTGAAAGGCGGCATTCGGCTCGCCGCGCACGCCAACGAAGACGAGGTCACCGCGCTCTCGGCGCTGATGACGTACAAGTGCGCTTTGGTGGACGTGCCGTTTGGTGGGGCCAAGGGCGCCATCAAGGTGGACAAGAGCAAATATTCCGATGGCGAGCTGGAGCGCATTATTCGTCGGTACACGTTCGAGTTGGTGCAACGCAACTGCATCGGTCCGGGCGTGGATGTGCCGGGACCGGACATGGGTGTCGGACCGCGCGAAGTGGCGTGGATTGCCGATACGTACATCGCGCTTAACGCGGGTGAGGTTGCAGCCGCCGGTTGCATCACAGGCAAACCGCTTTCACTGGGCGGTGTGCGCGGTCGACTTGAAGCGACCGGACGCGGTGTGTACTTCGGCGTGCGCGAAGCACTGGCGCAGACGGACGACATGAAACGGCTGGGCCTGTCCCCCGGGCTGGCTGGCAAAACCGTGGTTGTGCAGGGCCTCGGCAACGTCGGGTATTTTTCCGCGAAATATCTCAGTGAAGATGGTGCCAGAATTGTGGGTCTCGTGGAACGCGAAGGCGCCATCTACGACTCCAAAGGCATCGATATCGAACATGCCTATCAGCATCGCGTCAACGGTGGATCACTGCTCGATCTTGACGCCGAGGTCAAGCTGACGGGCAGCGACGGCATGGCGGGGCTGGAATGGGACTGTGATATTCTCGTACCTGCGGCGGTGGAGAATGTGATCACGGCCGACAATGCCGCTCGATTGAAGGCGCGCATTGTGGCGGAAGGCGCGAACGGACCCACCACCGCCGATGGCAGCCGAGTGCTGGACGAACGCGGGATTCCGCAACTCCCCGATCTGTTCCTCAACTCCGGCGGCGTGACCGTATCGTACTTTGAATGGCTGAAAAATCTTTCGCATGTGCGCTTCGGACGCATGGAGCAGCGTTTCGAGGCGTCCTCGAACGCGCGATTGCTGCGCGCGGTGGAGGAGCTCACAGGGGCGCACTTCAATCCGCGTGTCTTCGAGCAGGTGGCGGTTGGCGCGTCTGAGCTGGACATCGTGAATTCCGGCCTCGAGGAAACAATGGTCTCGGGCTTTCATCAGATGCGCGAGTTCGCGCTGCTCAAGGGTGCCGATTTCCGGAGCGCCGCGCTGGCGACCGCCATTCGCAAGGTGGCGACCGCGTACAACGAACGGGGTATCTTCCCGTGATCCGCTGATCGTCGGCGCACGAGCGCGATTCCCGAGTGCCGGAACACCAGTGTGTTGCTGGTTTTTCAATTGTGCAGTAGCTCTTCGTGGTTCTCCTGACCGTCCACGCCATTCGTTCAATACATGACTAATTCAATTTTCAAGGTGGTTGCGGCCGCCCTCGTGCTCACGGCCTGCACTTCGCAGTCCGTGCCTGCGCAGGCCGCCACGCAGCAGGCGGGCGACGTGTCGTTCAAAGTCGTGAGTGTGGTCGATGATATCGCCTTCCCGCTGTCGATGGCGTTTTTGCCGGACGGTGACATGCTCGTCACCGAAAAGGCGGGCAAGCTGCGCCGCGTGACAAACGGCGTGCTGAACCCCACGCCAATCGAGGGTGTACCCACCGTGCACAGCCGCGGTCAGGGTGGTCTGCACGAAGTCGCGTTGCATCCGCAGTTCGCCACGAACAAGGTGATCTACCTGGCCTACGCGAAGATGATGGACGGTGGCAAGGCAACCACCGTGCTGGCGCGAGCCCGACTTGAGGGCAATGCGCTGGTCGATCTCAAGGAGATTTTTGTCGCGCAAACGAATAGCTCAGCGGGTCAGCACTACGGTGGTCGCATTGCGTTCGACAGGGATGGATTCCTGTATTTGTCCGTAGGAGACCGTGGTGCATCGCCGTCGGGCGATCTCGAGGCCCATCCGGCGCAGAATCCGGGCAATCACCAAGGCACGATTGTTCGCCTGCATGACGACGGTCGTGTGCCTGCTGATAATCCGTTCGTTGGTCAGGCCGGCAAGTTGCCCGAGATCTGGTCGTATGGCCATCGCAATCCGCAGGGGCTGGCGGTGAATCCGACCACGGGTGCCTTGTTCGACGCGGAGCATGGCCCGCGTGGAGGTGACGAGCTGAATCTCGTGCAGAAAGGCAAGAACTACGGCTGGCCGGTCATCACCTATGGCATCAACTACAGCGGCACGCCGATTACCGACGAGCGTTCGCGGGCGGGCATGGAACAGGCGGTGAAGTACTGGGTGCCGTCCATCGCGACCTCGGGACTGCTCTTTTACACGGGTGACAAGTTTCCGTCGTGGAAGGGAAGTGCGTTTGTGGGCGGGCTGGTGGGAGAACAACTCGCCCGCGTGACACTCGATGGCAACACTTTCAAGAGCGAGGAGACGCTGCTCAAGGATGTGGTCGGTCGCATCCGCGATGTTCGCCAGGGGCCTGACGGCTTTATCTATCTGGCCATCGACAAGAACGGCGGCCCGGGCACGGTGATGCGGCTGGAGCCGATCGCGAAGTAGAACGGGGAACGCGGGCGCATGAAAAAACGGGCGGTCTCCCTGGTGGAGGCCGCCCGTCTTTCAACGCCATGCGGTGACGCGTTACGGCAGCGTGTACGCGCCCTTGGATTCGCGCGAGAGCTGCCGCGAGAAGCTGATCGCGACCGTGATCAGTGCGCCGAAGATGCAGGTGAAGGCCACGTAGCACACGGTTGCCATGATCGGTTCCATTCCACCCGTGGCATTCGGGATCGAAATCCAGATGAGCAGCGCGTACAGGCCGAGCAGCGGCAAGACGGCGCCGAGTGCAACGAGGCTGAGCAGACGAGTGATGGAAGGTGACATGGCATCCGATCTGAAGATTTGGGCGCGCAGCGAAACCGGTGCGCGATGTATTACGGGGAGTTTACACCGCAGCGGGTCAGGGCGGGAGGGTGCGGTGTCGGTTCCCACGCTCGCTCACCACATGCGAGCTCAGCCTTCGAGATACTCCTCAATTCCAGCCTCCGTCACGCGGTGCGACACGAGTGGCAGCGGCGGCTCGGCGTCGTCGGCAATGACGATCGCGTTGGACAGCGCCCGCAACCCCGCCTCCACTCCCGCCGCATCGCGAGCGTAGATGGTGGCCAGCGGCTCGCCGGCACGCACCACATCCCCGGGCCGAGCGGTGATCACGAAACCCACCGCCGGGTCCACAACGTCGTCAACGCGCGTCCGTCCTCCACCGAGGGCTATGATGCCGTGTCCCACCGTTCGCGGGTCAACGCGCGCGATCACGCCGCTGCGTTGGGCGCTGAAGAGTTCGCACTCGGGGGCCTCGGGCAGGAGTCCCGGATCATCAACCACCGCCGGATTCCCACCCTGGGCCTCGATAATTCGCTGGAAGCAGGCGGCCGCCTGTCCGCTCGAGATCGACACTTCCATCCGTCGCCGGGCGTCGTCCCGGTCGCGAACCACGCCGGCCAGCAACAGCATTTCGGCGCCCAGCGCGTAGGTCACACGCATGAGATCAGGCGGCCCTTCGCCGCGCAGGGCCATGATGGACTCTTCCACTTCGACGGCGTTCCCGCAGGCGCGACCGAGGGGGCGGTCCATGGCGGTGAGCAGCGCGATGACGGGACATCCGTGGTCGGCACCGAGCTCGATCATGGTGCGCGCAAGCTCCAATCCACGGTCCAGCTCCGGCAGGAACGCGCCAGAGCCTACCTTCACGTCGATCACGAGTCCGGTGAGCGATTCGGCGAGCTTCTTGCTCATGATGCTCGCGGCGATAAGCGGAATGGATTCCACGGTGGCCGTCGCATCGCGCAGGGCGTAGAGCCGCCGATCGGCCGGTGCGATCTCTCCGGTCTGACCGATGAGTGCGCATCCAATCGCTTCGAGTTGCCGAACGGTTTGAGGAAGGGTGAGCCCGGTGCGAAAACCGGGGATCGACTCGAGCTTGTCGAGGGTACCACCGGTATGACCGAGGCCTCGACCGGACATCATTGGCACCGTGACGCCGAGCGATGCGATGAGCGGCGCGAGGATGAGCGATGTTTTGTCGCCGACGCCGCCTGTTGAATGTTTGTCGACCCGTGGTTGGCGCAGGTGTGACAGGTCGAGTGTTGCGCCGGAGTGCAACATCGCATCGGTGAGCGCGCGAGTTTCTTCGCGGTCGAGCCCGCGGAAGTAAATGGCCATGGTGAGGGCGGCCATCTGGTAGTCTGGGATCTCGCCGGCGGCGTAGGCATTCATCAACCGGCGCCATTCGCCGGTGGTGATGCGTCCCCCATCGCGTTTTGTTTCTATGAGGGGTCGAGCCAACATGGGAGTGGTCGTGAAGTTGAAAGTGTGGCTGGTGGCGCTCGCGCTCTTAAGTAGTGCTGCTACAAACATGCACGCGCAACCGGTTGTTGCCAGTGCCGTAGAAGCGGGCGACCGCGAAGTGCGGGCGCGTCAGCCGGCGGCGGCGCTCGTCTACTACGAAACAGCATTGGCCGCAGCACCGGCCGACTTTAACGTGTTATGGCGTGTATCGGCCGCGCTCATTGACGTGTCGGAGTTTGACACGAATGCCGTACGCCGCAAGGCGGCATTTTCACGCGCGGCGGAGTTGGCGCGACAGGCCACGGTGGTGCGGCCCAACAACGCCGCAGGCTATTTTCATCTGGCGCGCGCGCTGGGACGCGAGGCACTCTCGGTGAGTGCACGCGAACGCACCAAGTACGCGCTTGAGGTGCGCACGGCCGCGTTGCGGGCGCTCTCGTTAGACTCGACCCACGCTGGCGCCCTGCACGTCATGGGGCGTTGGAACGCAGAAGTCATGCGACTGAACAGCGTGACGCGAATGTTCGCCCGCACGTTCATGGGCGGCCAGGTGTTCAGTGAAGCGAGCTGGGCGCGCGCGGCGGCACTGTTGGAGCGGGCGAATGCGATTGAGCCGAACCGTACGGTGCATCAACTCGCGCTGGCGCAGGTGTATCGCGACACAGGAAAGAACGACCGCGCGCGGGCGATGTACGAGGCTGCGATCAATTCGCCGTTGGTTGACGCGAATGATGAGGCGTACAAGCGGGAAGCGCAGCGCGAGCTGGGGGAGCTGCGGTAGCGCGTTTCAGCGGCAACGGCTTCAACCGCAGCGGCAACTTCACCAACAACTCCAACTGAGCTAAAGAAGGCGCGAAAGACGCGAAGGCGCGAAAACATCAAAGAAAGTGACAAAGGTGGGGTTTTTTTGGGTGGTGGTTTAGCGCCATCGCGTCTGTAGCGCGTTAC
>JBBRDP010000217.1:0-5826 GCA_038203795.1 Gemmatimonadales bacterium | reverse complement strand
TCGCGCGGGGGCATGCTGCCACCCGCGCGATTTCTTTTCTGGCAGCAAGCAACCACAAAGCAACTACGCAATGATGCAAAGAATCGAGCGGACCTTCGCAGGCCGCCAGCTCGTCATCGAGACGGGCCGCATGGCCAAGCAAGCCGCAGGGTCTGCCCTGGTACAGTTTGGCGACACCGTCGTCCTCGCCGCCGTCACCGTCAGTGACAACGAAAGCCACCTCCCGTTCTTCCCGCTTACGGTCGAATACAAGGAGCGCACCTACGCCGCCGGCAAGTTTCCGGGCGGGTTCATCAAGCGCGAAGGCCGTCCGAACGACCACGAAATCCTGTCGTGCCGCGTGATCGACCGCTCCATCCGTCCGCTCTTCCCGGAAGGCTTCAAGAACGAAGTCCAGGTATTTGTGTACGTGATTTCGGCCGATCAGGAAAATGACGCCGATGTGCTCGCGCTGCTCGCCACATCGTTTGCGCTCAACAACTCGCGCATCCCGTTCAAGGAGCCCATCGCGGGCGTACGTATTGGCCGCGTGCAGGGACATTGGGTGCTCAACCCCACGTTCCAGCAGCGCGAGTTCTCCGATATGGAGCTCGTGGTGGCCGGTTCTGAAAAGTCCATCGTGATGGTGGAAGGTGGTGCGCTCGAGGTGTCAGAAGCCGACGTGCTCGAAGCGCTCACGATTTCGCACACCGGCATCAACGAACTCATCAGCATGCAGCACGAGCTCCTCGCCAAGGCGCAGCAGACAAAAATGCCCTGGACGAAGGCGGAGGCTCCTGAAGGTGTTGCCAAGCGCGTCAAGGAGCTGGCCGAAGGGCAGATCGCCGCCGCGATCAACCAGAAGGACAAGCACACGCGCATTGAAGCCGTGGAACGCACCAAGAAGGAACTGGCCGTAGGCTTGGTAGCCGAGTTCCACGACAACTCCAAGGACATTCACACGCTGCTTGGCGACGTGGAGTATTACGCGCTGCGCAATCAGGTGCTCGACACCAAAAAGCGCGTCGACGGTCGCAAGGCCGACGAGATTCGCGACATCAGCGTTGACACCCGCTTGCTGCCGCGCACACACGGCTCGGCGCTCTTCACGCGTGGACAGACGCAGGCGCTCGTGGTGGCCACGCTGGGTACGCAGGCCGATGCGCAGCGGATGGATTCGGTCAACGAATCCAAGGAAACGCTCAAGACGTTCATGCTGCACTACAACTTCCCGCCGTTCTCCACGGGTGAAGTGCGTCCGATGCGTGGCACCAGCCGCCGCGAAATCGGACACGGCAATCTCGCCGAGCGTGCGTTGCAGGCCGTGTTGCCGGCGTTCGAAGACTTCCCGTACACGATTCGTATCGTCTCCGACGTGCTCGAGTCCAACGGTTCGTCATCGATGGCGTCGGTGTGCGGTGGTTCACTCGCCATGTTCGACGCCGGTGTGCCGCTCAGAGCTGCCGTCGCGGGTGTGGCGATGGGACTCATCTCCGATGGCAAGCGCTACGCGATTCTCACTGATATCCTGGGCACCGAAGATCATCTCGGCGACATGGATTTCAAGGTGGCGGGCACGCGCGAGGGCATTACGTCCATCCAGATGGACATCAAGATCGAGGGGCTCGACCTCAAGATCATGGAAGAGGCGCTGGAGCAGGCACGCGTTGGCCGTCTGCACATCCTCAGCGAAATGGACAAGGCACTGGACGCGCCGCGCGAAGAACTCTCCGCGTACGCACCACGCATTGTCACGATGAAGATTCCCACCGACAAGATCGGCGATCTCATCGGCCCCAAGGGCAAGACCATTCGTGGCATTCAGGACGAAACCGGCGCCACGCTCAGCGTGGAAGACGACGGTACGGTCACGATTGCGGCGGTTGGTGGCGAGTCGATGGAGCGTGCGCGTCAGATGATCGCGTCGCTCACCGCCGAGCCGGTCGTTGGCGACATCTACGAAGGCGTGGTCAAGAGCACCACGGCGTTCGGCGCGTTCGTAGAAATCATGCCGGGTACCGAAGCGCTGTTGCACATCTCCGAGCTCAAGCACGAGCGTGTGGCCAACACCGAAGACGTCGTCAAGAAGGGCGATGTCGTGCGGGTGAAGCTGGTTGATCGTGATGAGCGTGGACGTTTGCGCCTGTCCATGAAGGCGCTGGAGCCGCGGCCGGAAGGCATGCCCGAGCCTGATCCGTCGGAAGCGCGTGAGTCGCGTCCGCCGCGTGAAGGTGGCGATCGTGATCGTGGCGGCCGCAGTGGCGGCGCTGGCGGTCGCGGACGGGAGCGGCGCTGAGCACGCGCACGCTGCTCGCGTCATCCGTGCTTGATCACGTCAACCGGCCGGTGTCTTTCGAGACACCGGCCGGTGTGCGTCGTACGGATTGCGCGAACGGGCTCACCGTGCTGTCAGAGTTTGTGCCGGGACGTCGCACCGTCGCGTTCGGCGCGTGGGTGCGGTATGGCACGCTGCACGAAACCGCAGAGCAAATGGGGCTGGCGCATTTGCTTGAGCATATGGTATTCAAGGGAACCGCCACGCGGTCGGCCAAAGATCTGGCGTTAGCGCTCGAGTCGCTTGGTGGCTCGCTTGACGCGTACACGGAGCGTGAGTTCACGTCCTATCAGGCACGCGTGCTCGATCGCCATCTCGATGTCGCCGTTGACGTGATCGGCGATCTGGTCTTCAACGCGCGGTTGAGTGATGCTGATCTGACGCTTGAGCGTCAGGTGATTCTCGAAGAGATCGCCATGGTGGAAGACACGCCTGACGACGTCGTGTTCGACTTGCACAACGAAGCGATGTGGGGGAGTCATCCACACGCGCATCGCATTCTCGGCACGCGCGATACAGTGCAGTCACTCACGGGCGATCATTTGCGTGAGCTGCGCGCCACGCGGTATCGGCCGGCTGGACTTGTCGTGGCCGCCGCCGGCAACGTCACGCACGAAGAGTTGCTCGAGGTGCTCAGCAAATACGGCTGGCTTGATCAGCCGGCGGTGAGTGTTCCGGGGAACATCGTGCTGCCGGCCACGGCCGCGCAGGGCGTGCAGCGGCATCATGCGCGCAAGGACATTGCGCAAGTGCATGTGGTGCTTGGTGCCGAGGGGCCGCGCCACGGCGAGAAGCGGCGCTACGCGTTCGAGCTGCTCAGCACGTTGCTTGGCGGTGGCATGAGTAGCCGACTGTTTCAGCGCGTGCGCGAAGAGCTCGGCTATGCCTACAGCGTGTATCACTTCCACTCGCCGTATTCGGATGTGGGGCACCACGGGGTGTATCTCGCCAGCGCGCCGGCGACGGCACAAAAGGCCATCGACGCGGTGCGGGAGATCGTGGCGGATGTCTGTGCGAACGGGTTGCCG
This sequence comes from Gemmatimonadales bacterium, assembly GCA_038203795.1. GTDB lineage: Bacteria > Gemmatimonadota > Gemmatimonadetes > Gemmatimonadales > Gemmatimonadaceae > JAABRT01. The sequence continues at coordinate 2,484 of JBBRDP010000217.1, read as the reverse complement.
GAAGCGGAGATTGCCGCCGGGCGCCAGCAGTTGGCGGGGCAGCTGGTGATGTCGATGGAAAGCGTCAGCGCGCGCATGTATCGCGCCGCGACGTCTGCGTTGTATCATGAGCCCGTCCGCACGGTAGACGAGATGCTGGCCGATGTTGACGCGATTGATGTGGCCGCAGTGGCCGACGTCGCCTGTGAGTATTTTGATCCATCGCGTATGACCCTCGTCAGTCACGGCCCCAAGGCTGTGCGCTGACTGAACACTCCCCATTGGATTCTGACTGCCATGCGTATCGGCGTACCGAGCGAGATCAAGACGAACGAGAACCGTGTTGCCCTGGTACCGGCTGGTGCCGAAGCACTGGTCACGGCCGGCCACAGCGTGTTTGTGCAATCCGGCGCCGGCATCGGCAGTGGATTCGAAGACGAGGATTATCAGGCAGTTGGCGCGACCATTGTCCCCACCGCCGAGAAGGCGTGGGGCAGCGCCGACTTGCTCATGAAGGTGAAGGAGCCGATCGCGTCCGAGTGGAAGTATCTGCACAAGGATCTCACGCTCTTCACGTATCTGCATTTTGCCGCTGATGAAGCGTTGACACGGGCGCATCTCGCGAGCGGTGCAACGTGCATTGCGTACGAGACGGTGGAGTTGCCAACGCGCGAGTTGCCGTTGCTCACGCCCATGTCCGAAGTCGCAGGGCGCATGGCGGTGCAGGAGGGTGCGAAGTATCTCGAGAAGTTGTACGGCGGCCGAGGTGTGCTGCTTGGTGGCGTGCCGGGTGTTGTGCCGGGCAAAGTGGTGATTTTGGGCGGCGGTGTGGTGGGCACCAACGCGGCAAAGATGGCAGCGGGCCTCGGCGCAAAGACCGTGATTCTTGATTTGTCACTTGAGCGACTGCGTTATCTGAGCGATGTGATGGCGGCGAATGTGCAGCTCATTCACAGCAATCGGCACAACATCCTTGAGCAGATCAGCACGGCCGATTTGGTGATTGGCGGTGTGCTGATTCCTGGTGCGAAGGCGCCGCGGCTCATTCGTCGCGAAGATCTCAAGCGCATGCGTCCCGGTTCCGTGATTGTTGACGTGGCCGTGGATCAGGGTGGGTGCGTGGAAACAATCAAGCCCACCACGCACGAAGATCCCACGTACGTGGTGGACGGCGTGATTCACTACGGCGTGGCCAACATGCCGGGGGCCGTGCCGCGTACATCCACGTTGGCGCTCACGAACGCGACCATGCCGTATGCGGTGCTGTTGGCGAACAAGGGGTGGAAGGCGGCGCTGCGCGACAACGCGGCGCTCCGGAAGGGGCTGAATATGACCGGTGGTGTGGTCACCTATCAGGCGGTCGCTGAATCATTCGCGTTGCCGTACCAGGAAGCGGATCAGTTTCTCGGATAAGTGATGGCGACTTCGGAACGGGGGAGTGGTCTGCGAGACATTGGTCGCTATGTCGTCTTGATTGTGCTGCTCCCCCCGATCACCGAGCTGCGTGCGCAGTGGCGACCGTCACCGCGTCATATCGATATTGGCCTCGGAGTTGGCTACGGCTCAGGCGGTCCGCCACGCACAGATCGGAGGCTGCTTTCCGGCGCGTTGTTGCTCTCGCGGTCGGTCCATGATCTGCCGCGCGGCGCGCTGGTGGTGGCTGGCAACGTGTCGGCGAACGTGACGTGGCGAACGTCAGACGGTGTCGGTGGTGGCAGTTTCTTTCCCAGCGATGTCTCCGCATCGCTGCTCGCCGGCTGGACCACGCACAGTGAGCAGTGGAGTGGTGTGCGGCTACTCGCGGGACCGTCTTTCTTCAGCGCCACGAACAAACGGCGTGGGCTGGGCGTCACCACACGAATCGACGGCGCGTGCCGACTAACGTCGCGCATCGCATTCGTCGTCTGAGCCCAGAGGCAGGTGGACCCCCAACTCCGCGGCGAACGTCTCACCATCGGCACGGCGGGGATCGGCGTGCGTGCGTCGCGCTTGGTCAGGATTCCGCGACGGGATCCAGAGGTACCGACGAGACTTCCACCTCCTCCTGAGGACATGAACGAAGAGACGACGGACGAACCTGCAGCGCCGCAAAACGGATCGTCGGGGCCCCACTGTTGGTATCCAGTCGAGCCAGGTCTGGTGCGCTAGATCCCTGTCCCACAATCGCTTGTGCCCTTTTGGGTCAACCGGTAGCTTAAGTTCCTAATCTGTCCCGTGGTCCGTAACTCGCGTGGGCGGTTCGTCGGTGGTTCGCCTCTCTCGTCAGGGGGAGGCGGCGCGCCGAGGAGTCGCCCGCAGGTGTTTCAGGGCCCGGTCAATCTTCGCGTTATTCGCGCCGCGCGCGCCTCTGGTGATTGGATGTTCTGGCCCTTCAAAAAAGCGTCGCTGTTCCCGGCCAATGCCATTGCCGTTGACCTCGGTACGGCAAATACGCTCATCTACGTGAAGGGCGAGGGCATCGTGCTGAACGAGCCCTCAGTCGTCGCGCTGGACCGCGAGACCCGC
>JBBRDP010000216.1:0-5874 GCA_038203795.1 Gemmatimonadales bacterium | reverse complement strand
CAGAAGGCGCCGCCCACGTATCGCCGCGCGAGTTCGCGCGCTACCTGCAGCAAGCCCTCGCCTCGGCCGCCGAGGTCGAACATCACGCGGCCGTCGCCGTCGACCTGGGCGCCCTCTCCGCGTGGGACGCCGCCGCCGTGACTGAAGACGCTCGGCGCCTGCAGCGCATGCTCGTTCTACTGCATCGCCGTGTAACTGCCGCCCAAAAATCCAAACCGTCCATCGTCAATCGCAAACCAAAACCGCGATCCCCACCCCCGGCGACCGCGCCAGTCGATGCCGTGAGCAAAACCGTCAACCGTAAACCGTAAACCCAAACCGTAAACCAAAAGCGCAATCCCGAACTCCCGGTACCAAATCCATAAATGCCGTGAGCAGTAACCGTGCACCGTCCACCGTAAACCCAAACCGTAAACCGAAACCGCGATCCCCACCCCCAGCGAACGCGCCAGCAGATACCCTGAGCAAAACCGTCAACCGTAAACCGTAAACCCAAACCGTAAACCAAAAGCGCAATCCCGAACCCCCGGTACCAAATCCATAAATGCCGTGAGCAGTAACCGTCAACCGTCCACCGTCAACCCAAGCCGTAAACCGAGGGCGCCACCCCCAACCCCCGGTACCAAATCCCTAAATGCCGTGACTGTCGGAGTTCGCAATGGTTTGGTCGGTCCTGACGGAATATCTGAGAACTGGATTGATTCGCCAGCGATTTCGGGAGGTGGTGTCGCTGCTGGTTTGTGGCGACGCACCGAGCTCGCTCGCGGTGGTCGGCGGCAGGCGGATACGACGGACGATGAGTCCGCGGCACCGCCATCCGAACGGGCGCTGCGAGATCTCCATCATGTCGTCCCGCCATAGACGGATAGCCGTCCTCGCCAAGACCCGACGGGGAACCCGGTGACTCCCAGGAAATGCGTTACCCCTCTCTCTGCTCAGACGCGGGGCATCGGTGGGCTGCTCCCAATTCCGGTTAGTGGCCGGTTCCGCGTAACCGTGTCTGGCGGCGCGGTTCAGCAGAAACCCAAGGCAAACGCTTCTCGCTGGGGCCTGACCTATAATTTACCTTGTATTTTGGCCGTAAAACTATACCTCTCATCAGTTTTCTGACCATGACCTTGGGTTTCCCTATCACGGATTCGATCACGCAAGCGGTCGCGCACGCCTTGACCGAGCTGGCAAGAGGGGGCCTGCCGCCCAGGATCGAAACCGCCCAGGTCGATATCAAAGAGGAGCCAGGCCGTCGCCTGCAGGGAGTGGTGCAACCCGGACAGCCTCGGAATGAAGAGGCTGCCAAATACCTTGCGGGTGAAATGGCGTGTTTCGCAAGCACACCTGGAGGTGGAGCCATCATCCTCGGCATTTCGGACACCGGCGACCGAATTGGCACCTCGCTGGATGAAGAATGGCTTCGGAAGCGGATATACGAGCTCACGGATCGCCAGCTCACCATTGCCGTGCGACCGTTGACCTTTGAGTCTGTCCGGTTACTCTTGCTCACAACCCATGCCGCTATCCAGCCAGTGCGGTACAAGGGCATGTACAAATGGCGCGTACGCGACAGTTGTACGGAGATGGATTACGCGGCATGGCAGGCCGACCCGCGCAGACTCGCCAGTATCGATTGGTCCGCTGCTCCGTCCGAGCACACGGAAGCCGACATTTCGGCCCAAGCACTCGACATCGCGCGGGGCTACCTCAAGCGGGCGGCCACGCTCGGCGATCAGGGCGCAGAAGAGCTCGCCGCCGCCTCGACCTCAGACCTGCTCCGACGTATCCACGTGCTGGACGCGAGTGGTCGATTGACGAACGCCGGTGCATGGCTCTTCGTGGCAACGCCGGTGATCGGCATCGACTACCGTCGGCGCGCAGTTCGGGGCGACGATAGCACCGCGCGTGTCGAGCATCGAGGCCCTCTGGTGCAACAGATCGCAGATGTCGAAGCGGCGAGTGAGGCGTCGAACCGCATCGTGCACATCGCCGGCGGCTTCGCCCACGCCCAGACTCGTGCCATTCCGCTCCGCGCCTTCCGCGAAGCCATCGTGAACGGCGTCGTTCATCGCGATTGGCTCTCGAGACAGCCCACGGAGGTCGAGCATGTCGGCGACGCGCTGACCGTCACGTCTCCGGGCGGATTTATTGGGGGGATCTCCGCCGCCAACATCATCTCGCACCCGGCCGCGCCCCGCTATCGCAGCCTGGCGCATGCAGTCGCTGCCCTCCGGCTCGCCGAGCACGAAGGGATTGGCGTGGATCGCATGGTGCGAGACATGTTGGCGCTCGGCCACCGCCCGCCAGAGATCACCGAGATCGACGGCCCGTATGTGCGCGTCAGCCTGATCGGCGGAGATCCAGACCAGCGCACCCAAGAGTTCCTGGCATCCCTGAATCCCGTAGACGCCGCGCGCGATGTGAACACGCTTCTGCTACTCCACATGCTACTGCGATCAGGCTGGACGGATGCCGCCAACGCATCGCCTATCCTCCAACGCAGTCTGACCGAAGCTGAGTCGGCCATCGAGCGTCTCGCCAGGGTCGAGAGCGAGGGGGAACCAATCGTAGTACGCATCAAGGGCGCCCCGACTGAAGCACCACCAGCGTACCGCTTGAGTGACGTGGCGCGGAAGCAATTCACGTCCCAACTCGCGGGATTGAACACGAGCACCGGTCGGCGCGTTGTTATTGCCGCGTGGGCACGCGCACGCGGCCGCGTCTCTTCCACGGAAGCGGCGGACCTTGCGGGCATTAGCGCTCCGCATGCTGGCGAGATGCTGAAGACGCTGACCAAGGAGGGGATCCTGCAACCCGGACGCGCAGGCACGGCCGGTCGAGGGTTCTTCTACGTGCCTGCCGACAACAAGCCTGAGGGATGATGACATCGATCGCGCCCAAGCGACCCAGTTCAAGCGGCAGTTACCCGACGCGCACTGCATGCCTCCCATCCACCCCCGAAAACAACCCCGGATTAAACACCCTCGCCATCACCTCCACTCCGTCCACCACCCTCGGCCCCGGCCGACTCACCAGCCCATTCGCGTCCATCGCCCACACCTGCCGCCCCGCCAGCCAGCTCCACTCCCGCATCAACCGCTCCGCCTCCGCCCGCGACGCCTCCAGCCCGTATCCGCACGGCGCGACAATCACGATCTCCGGATCCGCGCGCTCGCACTCGTCGATTGGCACCGTGACCGAGTGCTGACCAGCAACGCCCAACACATCGCGGCCGCCGGCGCGTCGCACCTGTTCCGGTCCCCAATGTCCGGCCAGGAATACCGGATCGCTCCACTCCACCACCAGCACACGCGGCCGCGGTGCGCCGTGTGCTTTGAGTGTGTCGTGCACCGTCCGCAGTCGCGCGTGTTCGCCGGCAATCAACTCGTCCGCTTCGTCCACCGCGTCGAGCGCCTCGGCGACGTTGCGAATGTCCGTCATGATGCCGTCAATCGATGTGCCGCCGAGCGTGACAATGCGCGGTTCTGGGCTCATGCCCGCTGCGAGCGCACGGACATCGGTTTCGCTCACCGCGCACACGTCGCATAGCGCCTGCGTGAGAATCACATCCGGATGCAGTGCGCGGATCGTGCGTTTGTCGAGTTTGAAGAGCGGCTCACCCGCCACGTAGGCTTCACGAACGGCCGCATCAATTTCGCCCGCGCTCGCGCCGTCGGGTGAGTGCGCAATGGAGACCGGAATCGCGCTGCGTGTGACCCGCGGACGCGAGCCGATCACGGGCGGAAAATCGCACTCGTGCGTGATGCCGATGAGCTGGTCGGTCGCGCCAAGATAGGCCACGATTTCACTGGCGGCCGGGAGCAGAGAGATGACGCGCATGATCGGTTACGGTTGTGGGCGACGTTCGTACACGGCTCGGCCGGCCACCCAGGTGGATATCACCTGGGTGTTCAGCACCAACTCCGGTGCCACGCGCATGATGTCCTGGTCAAGCACCACAAAGTCGGCGTGCTTGCCCACGCTGAGTGAGCCCAACTCTTTTTCCTGAAACGCGCTGTAGGCCGGCCAGAGCGTCATGCTCTTGAGCGCTTCGTCGCGCGTCATACGCTGATCGGGGAACCATCCACCCACCGGAAAATTGTTCGCATCCTGACGCGCGATGGCTGCGTGAAAGGAGATGAGCGGATTCACATACTCCACCGGAAAATCACTGCCGTTGGGAATGATGACACCCGTGTTGAGCAACGAGCGCCACGCGTAGGCGCCAAGCAGACGTTCCGGGCCGAGACGTTTGCCGGCCCAGTACATGTCACTCGTTTGATGACTCGCCTGCATGCTCGGAATCACGCCGAGGTGTGCAAAGCGCGGAATGTCGGAGTAGTGAATGATTTGTGCGTGTTCAATGCGAAAGCGATGATCGGCTTTCGGAAACTTGTCGAGTGCGTTTTGATATGCGTCGAGTACGACACGGTTGCCACGGTCACCAATCGAGTGACTGTTCACCTGAAAGCCACGCTGCAGCGCGCGTTCGGCGACTTCCTGAATGTGCGCTGGCGGACTCACGAGCAATCCTGATGTCGTGGGCTCATCGCTGTACGGTTCGAGCAGTGCCGCGCCGCGCGAACCGAGTGCGCCGTCGGAATAGAGCTTGACGGAGCGCACCCACACGCGACCGTTGTACAGTGACGAACGCGGACCCACATTGAAATAGTGTGCAATCGCGGCCGAATCATCGGAGATCATCGTGTACAGGCGGAGATCGAGTTCGCCCGCCTTCGCCATTGCCTCATACAAATCGATCATCGATCGACCCGCGCCGGCATCATGCACGCCCGTGAGTCCGAACCGATGCATCTCCGTCTGCGCTTCGAGCAGCAGCTTGCGCGTCTCTGCTTGGCCGAGCGGTGGAATGACACGGTTCACCAGACTTTCCGCGTTGTCCACCAGGACGCCGGTTGGTGTGTTGTTCGCGCCGCGCAACAGGCGGCCGCCGAGTGGGTCGACTGTAGCGGCGGTGATGTTTGCGGCGCGCATCGCGGCCGCGTTCACCAACGTCGCGTGTCCGTCCACACGCACCAGCGCGACCGGATGTTCGGGCACGGCCGCCGAGAGTTTGTCGTGTGTGGGCCACTGTCCATCGGCCCACTGATTCTGATCCCAGCCGCGACCTTCCACCCAACTGCCCTTGGGCAGCGTGGCGGCGCGTTCGGCGACGCGACGAATGAGTTCGTCATAGCTCGTCACGCCCACGAGATCCACGACGCGCAGTGTCTGCGCGAGTCCGCTGAAGTGCGCGTGCGCATCCACCATGCCGGGAATCACGGTGCGGCCGGCAAGGTCGACGACGCGCGTATTCGTGCCCGCGAGCGCACGGGCTTCGCGCGAAGATCCCACGAACGCCACCATGCCGTTGCGCACCGCGAAGGCGTCGGCCAGTGGCCGTGCATCATCGGCGGTGTACACGCGCGCGTTGACGACGATCAGGTCGGCGGGTTGGGCCGGAGTGGGTTGCGCCTGCTGCGCGAACGCCGAGGCGTGTACCGGAAGCGAAAAGGCCGTCGCACTGAGAATCAGCGCGGGCAGTGCCGCAGAGAGTCGGAAGCGAAAAAATGAGGTCATCTCCCGAACTTCGCCAATAACCCGCCTCCGAGCAATCTCATGCCGGCTTCGCCGTCAAAACAAATGCCCGCCCGTCCAGGAGGACGAGCGGGCATTCCTACACAAATAACGTGTTACTTGGCCGGCGGCATAATGACTGCGTCGATGACGTGGATCACGCCATTCTTGGCCGCGATGTCAGCCGACGTGACGTGCGCGCCGTTGATCATCACCGTGCCACTCATCACCGAGATCTTCGCTTCGGCGCCCGACGCCATCTTGGCCGACTTGCCGTCAAGCTTGATCGCGTCAGCCGCCATCACC
>JBBRDP010000215.1:0-5907 GCA_038203795.1 Gemmatimonadales bacterium | reverse complement strand
AGCTGCTGTCGAGCGCGCCGACCGCGGCGTCTGGCGCGATCAGATGACGGCGACGCTGCAGGCGCATGGCCCGACGTACGGCGTGGCGCGGCTGAGCACCGCGCTCGGCGTGCCGCGGTCCAGTGCGTATCGCTGGTGCCGTCCGCTGGCGTCCTCGCGCGCGGCCATCGAGAGTGTCGACACCACCGCGAACACCACCGAGGAAGCCACCGCGAATACCACCGCAGTCGTGGCGCGCACGCCCTCGCCGCGCGCCTTGTCGCCAGACGCGCAAGCGCAGGTGCTGGCGTACCTGCGCGATCCGCGATTCGTCGACCGCGCGCCGGCGCAGGTCCATGCCGTCCTCCTCGATGAGGGGACCTATGTCTGTAGCGTGCGGACCATGTATCGACTGCTCGCGACCTTCCACGAAGTGCGCGCGCGCCGCGCGCAGCGCGTGCATCACGCCTTCGCCGTGCCGCGCGTGGTGGCCACGCGGCCGAAGCAGGTGTGGACGTGGGATGTGACGGATCTCAAGGGGCCGGTCACGGGCGAACGGTACAAACTGCACGTCGTGCTCGATCTCTTCAGTCGCTACGTCGTCGCGTGGATGCTCGCGCGTCACGAGTCGGCGCAACTCGCCCAGCGCCTCATCCGCATCGCGTGCACGCGGGAGGGTATCGCGCGCGGACAGCTCACGACGCATAGTGATCGCGGGAGCATTCAAGTCGCGAAGGATCTGCACGACCTGTATCAGTCGCTCGGCATCGTGCGCTCGCTCTCGAGACCGCGCGTCAGTAACGACAATCCCTATTCCGAATCGATCTTGAAGACCACGAAGTATAGCCCGACCTATCCCGAGCGCTTCGACGACTTCGCCCACGCGCAGGCGTGGTGTGTGACGTTCTTTGAGCACTACAACCACGCGCACTACCACGAAGGCCTCGCGTGGCTCACCCCCTACAAGGTACACGGCGGACACGCGCTCGCCGTCCTCGCGCAGCGCCAGCACGTGATGGATGCCGCCTATCACCAGCATCCGGAACGCTTCGTCCACGGTCCGCCGCGCATGCCCCAGCTCCCGGCGGAAGTGTGGATCAACAAAGCGGAGGACCAGACGGCGGTCATCGGCTAACGCTGCTCACTAAACTCTCCACCCGTCCGTCTCATTTTCCTTGACAGGTTCCGGGCGCTTCAGGCGTTTCCCTCTCATGTGCGGCGGATCTGGTTCCGTGCGCTGTATCGGCGAAGCCAACGTCGGCTCACATGGGAAACGTTTACCGCGCTATTGAACCGGTTCCCACGACCACGCCCTCGGATCACCCATCCGTGTGGGTCATGACACGTTGTATCGGGGTTACCTTCGCGAAGAGCCGTATGCGGGAAATCCGCCGGTGCGGATCTGTGAGGGCGAAGCCGAATGGCCGAGCTACTCGACCAGACCCGGCGCAGATGGTCCGACAGCAACCGAAAGATGAAGCCGGTCCCGGCGATAGATCACTACCAACTTACCGCCACTGGCACCGTGCTGAAACCGAACGCACCGTTGCCGAGTTGCCCGTGAACGTTGTTGCCCCAACAGTACATCGCACCGGCGGCGGTTATGCCACACGTGTGGTCGCCGGAACTTGCGAGCGTCATGAGCGACGGCACGTTCACCAATTGCGGCGCGAGCGCGCTTGTCGTTTGATCGTTGTCGCCAAGTACACCACGACCGCCTTTTCCCCAGCAGTACGTCGCGCTCGCCGTAGTGAGTGCACACGTGAAACCACTACCTGCGACCATGTGGGTGAAATGCAGCCCGCCGGAAACAAGTGTGGGTTGTGATTTCATCAAGGACGATCCATTGCCCAGCGCGCTACCATCACCCCAACAGTATGCGTCACCGCCTGTTGCGATCGCGCAAGTGTGCGAAAAGCCCGCCGAAATCTTTGTGAATGTCAATGCGGTCGATACCGATGTTGGTGTGGTGCGCGTGTTGGAAGTGCCATCGCCGAGCTGTCCGAACAGATTGTCTCCCCAGCAACGCGCCAAACCCGCAGGCGAAAGCGTGCAACGGTGCTGGCTTCCGCCCGTCACATACGCCTGGTTTGCGCCTCCCGCCACAAGGAACGGCACATTTGTCCGCGGTTGACCGAGCGACGCGGCTCCCCAGCAATACAGCGCGTTCGACTGTGTCGTGGCGCACGTCGTGAATGATCCTGGACTGATCGACGCAAACGCGAGTGCGCCTGTCACTGCAATCGGCGCGCTACTACCGGAACCAACGCCCTGGCCGAGTTGACCGCTGCTGCCACTACCCCAACAATACGCACTGCCGATCGAAGTGAGTCCGCAAAAATGCGCAACACCGCCGCTCACGCTACTCAACGTCGTGGGTGTATTCAGGAACGACGGCGCAGCAACATCAGGTGGCAGCGCTACCGCGCGATCTCCAAGAGTGCCCCAACAATAAAGCGCATTCGCCACGGTTAACGCGCACGTTTCCGAATCACCAACACCAGCTTCGCGAAACGCAAAACCACCGGTCACAGCAACGGGTGTTGGCGACCACGATATCGTGCCGTTACCAAGCATGCCATGGTTCCCCATCGCTCCCCAGCAATACGGGTTGCCACTTGTGGTCATGGCACATGTGGTGCGCGCGCCGTTTGTTGCGACCGATCGAAATGCGTGCCCGCCAACAACACGAACAAAAGTCCCGGCGCCGCCGCGTGTACCGTTTCCTGCTTCACCCATGCTGTTCGTACCTGCGCAGTACGCTGCGTCGGCGGGGGTAATCACGCATTGCTGCGTCTGACTGATGCTGACCGATCGCACCGATTGCCCAAACACCTGGAGTTTGGGTTGCGACGGGTTAGGATCCTGAAAAACGCCCCAGCAATACAACTTTCCCGCGCCTGTCGCACCACACGTGAGTGCAGCACCGGCCGCGATGTTCGTAAAGGTCAAGCCGCCGCTTACTGCCACCGGCACGTTCGAACTCCCGATCACGCCGAGTTGTCCGTTACCTCCTGCGCCCCAGCACCACGCCACACCATCAGCTGTGAGTGCACAACTGTGTCCGCCGCCGGCAGAGATTGCCGTGAACTTATGTCCACCGGATACTGCAGTCGGAATCATCACATCGATTGTCGCACCATTGCCTATCACGCCGTCAGTCCCCTTGCCCCAACACCAAGCGTCGCCGGTTGTAGTGAGCGCGCATGTATGCGCCGCACCGCTCGACACCTCGGCCCATTGGGAGTCTTGTCCACTCTGTGCTGGTGTGGTGGAATTGAATGCGCTCCCCGTACCAAGTCGTCCATTCAGTCCGTATCCCCAACAGAACATGGCCGCTGTGACCGACACCGCGCATGTATGCAAATCTCCGGCGCTGATACGTTTGAATTGAACTCCACCGCTCACAGAGACCGGTGTGCTCGAGTACGCGGCCTGTAACGAACTTGTGCCATCCGATCCGTTTCCCAGCCGTCCATTCTGTGCACTTCCCCAGCATTGAGCAGCACCAGTTGACTTGATGGCGCACGCGTGCGCGCCGCCAACGGTGATCGCTGAAGTGACGGGTGCGCTGATCGTGAATGATTGCGCGGAGGATGCGCCGCCTCCTGGCGCAGCAGTGAAGACAGTGACTTGCACCGGTTGCATCGTCGCAACATCACTGGCGGTGATGGTCGCGGTCAAATTCGTCGCAGAAACATATGTAGTCGTACGTGCGCTCCCGTTCCAGCGAACTTGCGACCCTTGGATGAAGCCCGTTCCCAATACCGTGAGCGTGAATGCGGGACCTCCGACCACATACGCCGACGGGATAACTGTCGTAAGCACCGGCGCCGGATTTTGCGGTACCGCTGAAATTGTGAAGGGAAGTTGTCGCGACGTGCCGCCACCTGGTGTTGGTGTGAACACGCTCAGTTGTGCCGTGCCTGCCGTTGCGATGTCGGCTGCTGCAATCTGCGCAGTGAGTTGAGTAGCCGATACAAACGTCGTCGTGCGCGCGACGCCGTTCCATCGCACCTCCGACGCTGCAATGAAATTCGTTCCGTTTACCGCGAGCGTGAATGCCGTACTCCCTGCAATGACGCTGCTCGGCGCGACTGTGTTCAGGGTGGGTGCGGGATTCGGTGGCGGCACTGCCGCGTTGATGGTGAACGTGAGCGCAGACGATGCACCGCCTCCGGGTGTCGGATTCACCACCGTGACCATTGACGTGCCCGCGACCGCGACATCCGCCGACGCGATCGATGCGGTCATCTGTGTTGAGGAAACGAATGTCGTCGTGCGCGCAACGCCGTTCCACCTGACCTCGGCACCAGAAACAAAGTTGGTTCCGGTCACCGTGATCGTAAACGCAGCACCGCCTGCAGTGACACTGCTCGGAGACAATGATGATGCGGTTGCAGCGACGTTGTTCACCGTGATTGATGAATTGCCCGACTTGCCTTCGACCGACGCAGAGATTGACGCAGTGCCTGCAGCGACTGCGTGCACAGCACCGCTTCCGCTCACAGTTGCGACTGCGTTGTTGTTGCTCTGCCAGGTTACCGACTTTCCGCTCAGCGCCGTGCCGTTGGACTTGGGCGTGGCCGCGAGCGTTTGATTGTCGCCCACGACAAGCGTGAGTGCGGAAGGTGTGACTTCGACGGCGTCAACGGTGGCGACCTGCACGGGATCGCTGCCCTTGCAGGCGGCGAACAACAACAGGGCGCACAACAGCTTAGTGCGATGCAGTGACGTTCTGGGCATAACGACTCTTGACGGAATTGGAAAGGAGGCGAGCGCCTGCGCCCAGGCGATTAGGTAGGTTCTGGCCGAGGCCATCTACATCATAACGCGCAATCGCGTCCGATTTCCGGTCATGCCATGGTCTATGAAGACGTCCGGGTGATCGCCGGTACCACGCGGCGTACGTGAAGCTCGCCGCGAAATTTTTCAACGCCATCTGGGAAATTCAATCGGGGTCGGTCGAGTATCCGGCGAACGAACGGCGCGATCGCCGACCCTGCGAGGACCGGCGCGCCCGCGGCGGCCTGCCCGCCGCCCGCCGCCCGCCGCCGCACCTCGTTGGCCGTCTGGACTGCATTTCCCGTCGGCGCGCGGTCGCAGCGGAGACCGGCCGGACGTCCCGGTGGGACGGACGCGCACGAGTAACGTCCCCGTCGTGGGCAGGGCGTCGAGGGGAAACTCAGCGGGCCCGGTGGGCCGCAGCGGGTCGTCGCGTGGCGCCCGGTCCAGACGGTCCTCGGGTCGAGGAAGGACTCCGCGCGTCGACGTGGGCTGCCGTCGCGGCACGCGTGCGGAGGTGCGCGAGGATCTGGGCGATCACCGACGGTTGCGTGATGAAGGCGACGAGGCGCATCACGCCGTGGCGGGCCGGGCACGCGAGGGGATCGACTTCAAAGATCTGCTGGAGCAGCGCTGCCGTAGGGCCTTCGCCCACCGGCGGGTGGCCTCGGTTGGCGCCAGGCGTGGCGCGGGGACGATCGAGGGCGGCACCGCGGCCTCGGCGGACTCCGCCTTGCCCCGCATGCCTCGCGGGCGATTGGCGTACCAGCCGTCGTACCGCGTCGTGACGTGCCCCTTGTCCGGTATGTGCACCACGACCCCAGCCAGGAACTCGAGCGGGTGCACCGTCTCCGTGCCCGCCGTCGGACGTGTCGGAGCGGTAGGTCACCGCCGTCGTCATCCGGTCGTACGTCAGTCGCTCCAAGGCGACGGGATTCCGGGCACAATAGCGCGCGAGCCGGGTGGCAAAGGCCCGGTCATCCTCCGACACCGCGGATGGTCGGTTCCGCGCGAACGGTGGGGAGAATGCCCACGCCGTGGTGCGCGCTGCCGTCGTGCTTCTGAACGCGCATACCGGTCCAATACACGGTAAAATCGCCGGGGAGCACGAACGGGTTGATGTTGCCGTTCGTGCCGGCCGTT
>JBBRDP010000214.1:0-5945 GCA_038203795.1 Gemmatimonadales bacterium | reverse complement strand
CGGGTCCGGAAGCAAGTTACCCTGCGCATCGGCCAAGAGCCGAACGATCGGACGCGAGAGCGCGGTTTCGTCCGTATTCGCGCAATGGACCAGCCCCAACTCGAACGTGTCCATCACGACCACCGTCCCCACAGGATAAATACCAGTGAGATTCACAAAGGCCTTCACCAGCACGGGATCAAAGCCGAGGCGATCGTTGTCGCGCATGCCCTGCAAGACGTCCGCAGGTGACCATGGTGTGTCCTGATACACACGGGTCGTTGTGGCGGCGTCGAAGCCATCGGCGACCGCAATGATTTTGCTGAGCAGACTGAGGCGGCGCGGCCGCACATGCGCGGGATAGCCCGACAGATCGGTACGCATGTGATGTTCATGTGCCGAGACCATCGCGCGCCAGGGGCGGCCCGACCCCATGGGCAGCGCGAACAACGACAGCAGCCCCTGCCACGTGTGTGTCTGCACCGTGGCACGCTCCGTCTCGTCGAGGGACCCGCGCTTGTTCAGGATTTCGGTTGGTACGCGGGATTTGCCGATGTCGTGCAGTAGCGCCGCGATGCCGAGATCGAGCAGTTGCGGTTTCGACAATCCGAGGCGGCGGCCCAGTGCGACCGACAGAATGCACACGTTGACGCTATGCACAAACGTGTACTCGTCGAACTCGCGTAAGGTGGTGAGCCCCATGAGCGATGACGCGTCGGTCAGAATACTGTCGACGATGCCCTGCACGGCTCGTTTCACCCGTTTGAGGCTCGGACTGCGGCCGAGACGCACCGCACTCATGACTTCCCGCGTGACATCGAGCGAGCGTACGTAGGTTTGCCGAGCGCGCTCGCGCGCGTCGAGCTCGTCTTCGGTTTCGAGTTCGTCTGAGGGAGGATCAAACTCGAACTCGTGCACATTGGCCTGGCTCAGACGCTGTTCAAGTTGCCCAAGCCGTTCCTCTTCCGGGTATTCGAGCGGTGGTGCCTGCAGGAAGGCGAGAAGCACGACCCAACAGCGAGGCTCAGCCCGCCGCGCGACACGCAAGCTGCCAATGCCCGCTTCACGCAACAAACCGAGCACGTACGCGACGGCCGCATAGTTATCGAGCGCCAGTCGGACCCGGGCTTCATTCACGAACACAAAATCACCAGCGCGTCGCACTTCGCACGGCGCCCCGTCGGCCATCACGCGCTGACACGCCACTTCGAGGTCTGCGAGGGCCTTTTGCACCGCCGAATTCTCGATCGGGTACAGTCGCACGGCGCGCAGTGCGCCGTGCAACGCGACCACAACGGCCCGTGCGCGACGTTCTTCGTCGGCGTCGAACAGTGCGCCGTTCTCACGCGCGGCAACCGGCGCATCCATCGCGATCGGTCGGTGCATCAGCTGTTCGCTCCGCTGCGCAGCGCGCGGGCCACTTCGTTGCGTACGACGGCATCGCGTGTGTCACTCGCTTTGCGCAGCGCACCCAAGGCAGCGTCCGTACCAACCAGGCCCAGCGCGCGCGCCGCGCAGGCGCGTATCTCGCTCGATTCGCGCGGCCCGAAGAATGAGCGGCTGTTCAGGACCGCATCCAACACCACCACACCGGTATCTCCGCACACGGAGCCGAAGGCGTCAAACACTGCCGTCTTCTCGCTGCGATCGGCGGCGCGCAGTTCTTTGCGTTTGATGGCCGCGTTGAGGCGGGGCAGCGCACCGAGATGGCGCTGCGTCCCCACAGCGCGCAGGGCCGCCACGCGGACGTCACGTTCCACGTCGTCGAGCGCAACCTCGAGCGCCTGCATCGCGCCGGCCGAGGCGATGGCGGTCAGCGATTGCACCACTTCAATCCGTACCGCTGTGTCGGCCGTGCGGAGCAACCGGCCGAGCGTACCCACGGCCGCCGACGTACGCAGTTTGCCAGCCAGCCGGATGGCGCCGAGCGACACCGCAGGATCGGCGTCATCGAGCATGCGAACGACATCGGCAGTTTGTCGTTCACCGAGCCGCAGCACTGCCCGCTCCACCGACGCGCGCGCCGGTCCAGCCGCCGAGTTGGTGAGCCACGCCAGCAATGGGGCCAACGCGCTGCCTCGCAGCTCAGCGACCAGTGCTTCGAGTGTCTCCGCTCCGGGTGCGCGAGTGCCTTCGTCCACCGCCTGGAGCAGTTGCGACACGACCGACGCATCACTCAGTCGATCCGCGAGGCCGAGCAATCGCTCCCGTGACACCGGGTCCAGCGTCATGGCACGCCGCTCCGCCACGCGCGCCTCTCGCAACGAGTAAGCGACCGCTTCGTAGGCGGCGGACGACAACAGGTTGACCAAGAGCTCGTCGATGCGATCGATCACTTCGCCGCGAATCGCCGCATCCGATTGCAGCTCAAGAATATCGAACAATACCGTCAAGACTTCGCGCCGCGGATCGCTGCCGAACTCGGCGCGCACTTCGTCCTGCAGGTAGGCCAGTTCGCGTCGGTCGAGAAAAAACAGGGTGCTGTCAAAGTCCTCAACACGCACCAAGCCCGGCGGTGCACCGGCCGAGAACTGCGGCGCCTCGGCGAGCGGTGTCCCCAGCGGTGCGAGCGCGGTGCCGTCGCCGGCGATACTGTTCGCGCCACCGGCACCGGGCAACGCGGAAATTTCGTAGCTGCTGCCCACCTCTACATAGCGATAGTGCAGCGATTCGAGATCGGCGAGCCAGAGCATCGTGATCAGATCATCATCGTCGGGGGCCGCCTGACGCGCGCGTTGCAGCAAGCCAAGCAACGCCTCGAGGTCTTCCCCTTCAAAACCGGGCGAGATCGTGAGCTCCCGCAACCCGTCACGGTAGAGAATCCACGGGATGCCGTCCGATGGCCGCTCGACTTCGCGCAGCACAGTGGCACCACCGAACTGGAACTCTGCGTCGCGCACTTGCAGGCGCAACTGTGCAATGCCGCCCGCCCAACAGTTCAAGAACGCAGACCGGGCAATGCTGATCGCCCGTTCGCGTGTTGGATTGTTGGGCAGGTACAGTTGCCATGCACGGAACGCCTTGGCAAACGCTCGAAGCGCCTCCTCGACCAGAGTCGACGAGACGCTTTCTCCGTTGTCACGGGCGCTCAGGACGGACGTCACACGTCGGGCAACAAGTGTTCGCTCATCGTCCCGACATCCTTGTCACCGCGTCCGCTGACGCACAACAGCACGGGCTCGTTTGGTGCCCAGCGGCCCGCTTCGCGTACAATCCATGCCACCGCGTGCGCGGTTTCGAGCGCCGGAATGATGCCTTCGAGCCGGCTCAACACCGACACACCCGACAGTGCTTCGGCGTCGGTCACCGACACGTATTCAGCGCGCCCGCTGTCCTTGAGCCACGCGTGCTCAGGACCCACGCCGGGGTAGTCCAAACCTGCCGAGATGGAGTGCGCGGGATGCACTTGGCCATCCTCATCCTGCAACAGGTAGCTCAGCGCGCCGTGCAGTACGCCCGGCGTGCCTTTGGTGAGCGACGCGGAGTGCCGGTCGGTGCTCAACCCTTCACCGGCCGCTTCGACACCGATCAGCTCCACTCCCGCGTCATTGACGAAATCGGCGAACGCGCCCATGGCGTTCGAGCCGCCACCAACGCAGGCTACCACTGTCTTGGGGAGCCCACCGGCTCGCTCCAGCATCTGGGCACGGGCTTCGCGACTGATCACGCGCTGAAAATCCCGGACCATCCGAGGGTACGGGGCCGGTCCGACCACCGATCCAATGATGTAGTGGCTGTCGGTGACGTTGGTGACCCAATCACGAATGGCTTCGCTCGTCGCATCTTTGAGAGTGCGGGTACCGGCGGTCACAGGAATCACGGTGGCTCCCATGAGACGCATCCGGAACACATTCAGCGACTGGCGCCGCATGTCTTCTTCGCCCATGTACACGACGCACTCCAACCCGAATCGGGCACAAATTGTCGCCGTGGCGACACCGTGCTGCCCCGCGCCGGTTTCGGCGATGATGCGCGTCTTCCCCATGCGACGGGCGAGCAGCGCCTGACCCACCGTGTTGTTGATTTTGTGCGCACCGGTGTGATTGAGATCCTCACGTTTCAACCAAACCGGCGCGCCGACCAGCGCGGACAAACGCGGCGCGGTGCTCAGCGCCGTGGGGCGTCCCACGTAATTCCGCAGCAGCTCATGCATGTCGGCGAGAAAGGCCGGGTCCTTCATGGCCGCGTCGAACTCCGCGTCGAGCGCGTCGAGTGCCGGGACCAGCGTTTCCGGGACATATCGTCCGCCGAAGCCGCCAAATCGATCGCCGTCGCGCTCCGCCAGCACTGCTCCCGTCGTTTCCATCAGTCTCGTCCTCGTACCGCGTGCACAAAGGCTCGCATCCGCTCGGGATCCTTGATCCCCGGTGCGAGTTCCACTCCTGAAGATACGTCGACCACGTCGGGATGCAGCAGGGCGATGGCCTGCGCCACGTTGCCCGCATGCAGTCCCCCCGCCAGCACGAGCCGCACGCCCGGATAATCCGCCCGCCATCGTTCGATGTCGGAGGCGAGCTCCGCCCAGTCAAGCGCCACACCGGTGCCGCCGAGCTGGCCGGTGACTTTTGCATCGAGCACCAGCGCGTCGGCGTGTGTGGCCAACGCCCAGGCCTCACTCGGCAGTGGGCCCGCCGCGATGCGCAGCACGGGCCACACGCGCACGCCGCAATCAGCCACGATCGCCACCGACTCAGCATCCGGATCGCCGTGCCACTGCGCGATATCGGCGCCGAGCGCCCGGGTCTCGTCTACCACTTCCCGGGCCGACATCGGCCCGAGCACCGCGACGCGCTCGACATCTGCGCGCGCCTCTCCGAGCACGTCGCTCCACTGCTCGGCAGTGAGCCGTCGCGGACCACCGGCCCGAATGCCGCCGAGATACTGCGCGCCAAGTTGTTGCGCGAGCGCCGCGTCTTCACGGCGCGTCAATCCGCAGAACTTGATGGCGGGCGAAATCGATGGCGGGTGTTGAGATCCGGTCACGTCATCGAGGCCGACGCGAGAGACTGGCAAAGGCAGCGACGGCACTCGCGGGGTCGGCGGCCGCTGAAATCGCCGAGCCGATCAACAGCGCGTCGGCGCCAGCGGATTGCGCGGCGAGGGCGTCGTCCACGCGCGACATTCCACTTTCGGCGATGGCAATGCGGTCGCCCGGAATGCTGCGAATGACCCGCGGCGCAGTGGTTGGATCGATCACGAGCGTTTCGAGGTTGCGGTTATTGACGCCAATCACGGTCGCGCCGATATCGAGGGCGCGCTGCAGTTCGGCCTCGTCACGCACTTCGACCAGGACGGCCAGTCCCGCGAGTTCGGCCTCGCGGTGCAGCGCGGCCAGCGCGTCGGGTGCCAGCGCTCGCGCAATCAGCAGCACCGCGGCCGCCCCACTCACACGCGCCTCCCAGATTTGCACCGGATGGACGATGAAATCTTTTCGGAGGACCGGAATCGACACGGCGTCGGCCACGTCCGTGAGGTCTTCGAGGGATCCGCCAAACTCACTCGGTTCCGTGAGCACGGAGATGGCCGCAGCTCCGCCCGCCTCGTAGGCACGGGCTTGCGTTCGCGCGTCGAGCGCGGGCGCGATCGCGCCTTTGGACGGCGAGGCGCGCTTGATCTCGGCGATGACGGCGAGCGACGCGCCGCGCAGCGCCGCGACGAACGATGGTGGTGCGGGTCGCGCGTGGGCCTGCTCTCGCAGCGCCGGCAGGGTGTGGGCCACGCGCTCGGCCCGCTGGCGGGCCGCGTCGGTGAGCCGTCCGAGCGTTCCTGAGGGCGGCGTCCACACCGTGGGCGGGAGTGGCGACGACCGGTGGAGTGATGGCACAGCTTGCACTTCGGCCCCTGTTCGGTTATGTTGATTCGGAAAGCATTCGGTACTCAACTCCGTTTTCTCGCCGCAGTTCCCCTACCACCCGTGGAGTCCGCCATGCCGCTCACCAAGCGCCAACGCGAGATCCTCAGTTTCC
>JBBRDP010000213.1:0-5959 GCA_038203795.1 Gemmatimonadales bacterium | reverse complement strand
TTCCAGTCCACGATGCAGCCAAGGTGCGGGCAGACCGCCGACTTCACGGTGACGCCGCCACCCGCCGCGCGGAACACCGCGAGCTTCTGCATGCCCTGCCGGATGATGCGACCCTCGCCGACCGGGATCTCGTTGACGTCGGTGACCTCGCCACCCGTGACGAGGTCCGCATACTGTGCGACGACGTTCAGGGTCTCCTTCGCGAACTCAACCGCCGTCGTCGCCGATAGCGTAATGCGAGACGGCGAGAACAGCGCTTCCCATGCGTGCTCTTGCCCGGCGATGAGCGCAGGGAGCAGCAAGCCGGCAATGGTGCCGTGCGTCATGCCATTACCGGAGTCGCCGGTCACGATCCAGAGCCGGCGATTGCCCGGATTGCGCCCGATATAGGCCACGTAGTCCACAGGCTCCATCACCTGACCGCTCCACCGCGCCTCGATACCCTGCACGGTGAACCGCTCGCGCGTCCACGCCTCGAGGCGCTCGAAGGCCGACGACTCATCATCGGACTGGCCCGTCTTGTGATCCTCGCCCCCCACGATCAGCACATCGGTGTCGCCGTCTGGGATTGGGCCCTTGAGGAGGCGCACATAGTGGTACGGCTCCTCGGTATCCCAGAACAGACCGATCGGTACACTCCCGCGCGTCACACGCGCGCCGATCACGTACGTGCGGTAGGCCGCCTGCTTCGTGTGCATCGTGACGCGATCGATGATGGGCGAGTTCGTCGCCACTACCACATGCGCCGCACGCACGGCGCGTCCATCGGCGAGGTGCACGACACACTGATCGACCTCATCCTTCGCGTCGTCGACCGTCTCGACATGTGCACTCGTGATGATCTGCCCACCGCGCGCCTGGATCGCCTTGGCGAGGCCGGTCATGTAGCGCAGGATGTGAAACTGACCCTGCTGCGGGAAGCGGAGCGCAGCACCGGGAAAGTGTGACGACATCGGATGATCATCGACGAGTTCGACATCGGAGAATCCCGCCCGGCGTGCGGCGTCGCATTCCTGCTGCAGCTGCTTCGGGGCATCGTCGCTCGACGGGACCCACCATCCATCGAGCCGCGTGAAGTCGCAGTCGATCCGCTCGTCGCGAACAATGCGTTCGATCGCATCGACGCCCGCCCGAAATGCCTCGCCGAGCAGCCGCGACGAGGCCTCGCCGAGCACGCGCTCCACCTGGTGGTACTCATCGTCGAATGAGGTGGCGAGGTGTGCGGTCGTCCGCCCCGTCTCCCCGCCGCCGATCGGACCGTCGTCGAGCACGAGGACGTCGTGGCCGGCACGCAGTAGCTCGTAGGCTGTGGTGAGGCCGGAAATCCCGGCACCGATTACGCAGATCCCGACCGTCGAGGGCAGCGGGCTCGGGGGAACGTCGGACACCGGTGCTGTCAGGTCCCAGATCGACGGGCGAACTCCCTCGTCACTTGGCATGCGTGTGTCCTGGAAGATGGTGTCAACGCCACGGTCGACGCGGTGCGCGACGGTGGCTGTGCGCCACTTTTGCAAAGCGTGTGCCGCTGCGCACGGGAGCGGAGATTCACTGGTGAGTCGGTCGTCATAGCCCGTCTGACTGTCGTCGTACCAGCCGCCGTTCGTCATCACGAGACCGCGTTTCTCCGAGTGCACTGGCGAGGTGCGGCGTCGACGGCAATTCTTGACCAATGCCTCTCCGAAGCGCCGTTCGCTCGTGGTTCGCGTTGGCCCTCGCGCTGGTTACGGCCGGGGTGGCCGTGTGGAGTGTTCTGCCCGCACCCAACCGCACGTTGCTCACGCTGGCCGTAGGTGCGCCGGAAGTCAGTGCGTGGCTACTCGTAGCCGCCGCGCTCGCCATGATGCTCTCGTTGCGCGATGCGCGCCGACGCGTGGTATCTCGCTTGGGTCTCGCGCTGTCAGCGGCTGCACTGGCACTGGCGATGTCACCGCTCCTGCGTGTTCGAGGCGTTGCCGACAGCGCCGAGTCGGCGCTCCGCAGCGGACTCGGCGGCGACTATCTCGATCGCATCGCCCCCGCGCACCGCGCGCGGTTGCGTTCCGAACCGCTGATTGTTCGCGATCTGTTCTACCGGAATGTCGAAAGCACGTCAGTCCGCATTACTCGCGATCACACGGTCGAGATTCTTGGCGACGACACGCTCACTGTCGACGTGTATCAGGCGCCCGGCGACGGACCGCACCCGGTGCTTGTCCAGATCTATGGCGGATCATGGCAGAGTGGCTCACCCAGCGGGTATGCGGCATTTGCCGAACACATCGCGTCGCTTGGATTCGTCGTCTTCGCCATCGACCATCGACATGCGCCTACTCACCGTTTTCCGACACAAATAGGCGACGTGCGTCGTGCACTTGCTTGGATCGGCGCCGAAGCGGCACGCTGGCAGGCAGACACATCGCGCATGGTGCTGATGGGACGTTCGGCGGGGGCACATCTGGCGATGTTGGCCGCGTACGCCTCCGATGCGCCCCGCATTCGCGGCGTGATCAACTACTACGGGCCGGTCGATTTGGTCGAGGGGTATCGAAACCCGCCATCGCCGGATCCTCTGGACGTGCGTGCGATCGAAGAGGCGTTTCTAGGCGGTCCACCTGATTCGCGGATGGAGCTATACCGCGCCGCGTCGCCGATTTCCCTCGTCACGGGGCAACTGCCGCCAACGCTTCTGGTGTACGGCGGCCGAGATCACATCGTCGAGCCACGATTCGGTGCGTTGCTGGCCGGACAATTGCGCGCCGCAGGAAACGTGGTGGTTCACGTCGAGATTCCGTGGGCTGAGCATGCTTTTGACGTTGTGGCCAATGGGCCGAGTGGACAACTCTCGCAATACGTCACGGAGCGTTTTCTCACGTGGGCGGTGGCCGCGCCGTAGACAACGCCGACATGGCGGCAACTCCGATGCAAGACGTTGCGCATGGCAGTGAACACCTATGGGGGAGCGCCGCCAGCGATGCCGTCGAGCATGGCGATTTCCGCTCCGACCGTCACGAAGTGCATCGGCCTCTTGGTCGACCTGTTGCTGGTGCGGCGTTTGAATCCCTTCCACGCCAATCTCGGCAAACGGCTCGTGTAGTCACCGAAAGTCTACGTGCGTGACAGTGGGCTGACCCACGCCCTGTTGGGTATCCAAACGATGGACGATCTGCTCAGGGATCCGATTGCGGGGCCAAGCTGGGAGGGCTTTGTCGTCGAAAGTCTGCTGGCCGTCGCGCCAGCTGGAACCAGCGCAAGCTTTTATGACTCTTCGGGGTTTCGTGTGGATGAATCTTGGCCGACTCGTCTGAGAAACCGCCTCACCCCGACGAGCCGTTTATTTTTGACTGGTCCTCTGCGTTCTCTGCGCCTCCGCGTCCTCTGCGTGATCAGTGCAACAGCGTGTCCGTCGACGTGTGATCGGTTCAGTGGCAGCTCGACGGCGGCGATGCTCGGGTCGCTCGGGAACGGATCACGCAGAGAAACGGAGCACGCAGCGAACGCAGAGAGGTATCGGGAAGGGGCCGATGGTTCAGCGGATCATGCGGTCTGCGGAAACGGACCGAAACGTCAATCGCCTCACCGCGGAAGCACGCGGACACACCACCGGCGCTTGAGCCGAGCGTCACCCACACGAAAGCCTGAAGAGCCGTTTTTATCAGTCCGCGAGCGGCGCGGAAATTGAGTTGATCCTTGAAACGGGTGCGCGACACTGATGCTCGCAGCGCTGCGCTAAGCATTACACGCGGCCGGCGGTTCGCGCCAAAAAAAGACGTCATCGACGCGTCGGTTGAAGACCAGCGCCAACCGCATCGCCAGCTCGAGCGATGGCGCGTAGTGCCCACCCTCCAGGGCGACGATGGTCTGCCGTGTGATGCCGGCAGCGCGGGCCAACGCGTCTTGCGTCATCTCATCGTGCTCGAAGCGCAGAGCGCGAAGGCGATTGCCGATGGGAGTTCCCCGCGTCACGAAACGGTCAACGCGTGACGATTGTCTATCGCGTACAGGCGCAGCTGCGCCGCGTACTGGACTACGGCGGCCAAGATGAGCGTGGAGATGAGGAGGTGCGAGACCATCTCCTGCGACAACCGCTCCACCACCGTCCCTGCGCCGTAACCGAGCGCCAGGCTCAGGCCGAGTGCTTGCCCGATCAGCGCGATGTATCCGGCGCGCTGTCCTCGTGCCGCGAACAGCCGGTCGCGCTCGTCTCGGCGCGGCTCGCGATCGCGGGTGAGGCCGTAACTCAGCAGGGCACCCAGCACCATCGTCCAGTTGTCGATGGCCGTGTCGTGCACAAGCGGCGAGTGCAGGCGCATGGCGGGGCCGATATACCACAGGCTCGCGAACAGGTGCCCGCCCACGAGCGCGGTGGTGGCGAGTCCGTGCCACAGCGCGCGCTCGGGCGAGCCGGGGTCTGCACCAACCGCCCGCAATCGCTGCCAGTGGCGCTTCACCACGAGTCCGCTCACCAGCATAGCCGACAACCCGATGAGTCCGGGCCGCACTGGCCACACGCCGGTACCTGTTGCCAGACCGGCTCCCACCAGCAGCGAAATCAGCCCAACCATCGCGATTCGCAGCACCAGCACTCCATCGAAAGTGATACTTACCGGCGAAACTCGAACATCGCAGGCGGAACGACTAGCGAGCGCTCTCGCCAGTCGAAGTTACCGGAGCGCGTTGCGCAGGAAATCGAACATCGCGGGCCACACCTCGGCTTGCGCACGAGCAGTCGCTCCCGGTGTCCCCCCGCTCTGCTCCTGCCCGACGTTGTAGTGCGTCGTGGGTGACCAGCCGTTGCCGTTGAGCAAGTGGCCGGCATCCGGAAAGATCAAAGCGACCGTCTCGAGACCAGCCGCGGCGCGACGCGCCGTGATGCTGCGAATCATCGCCGCCGAGTTCCAACTCTGGTCATCCTCTCCCGCCACGAGCATCAGCTTTCCGCGGAACCGTTCGACGGGGATGCGCGCCGCTTCGACCGCTTCGGGGTGCGTCGCGCGACCGCGGTCGTGAAAGCGGCGAATATGGATCGGTGCGCCGCTCTGCATCTTCGCCATTTCGTCGAGGAACCCCTCGAACGGCACATACGGCAGCGACGTCCCGTTGAGCGAGAACGAGGATCGTGTGCCGGGTGTGACGCCCCAGCCCCACCCTTCCCACACGACGTCGGAGGGCGCCACGGCAACGACGGCCCGGATCCACGGGAAGTGGCTGGCGGCCAGCAGCGCCAGCTCCGCACCCTTGGACGACCCGTACAGCGCGATCCGCTCGAGGTCCACGTCGTCACGCGTGCGCAGCCAATCGTACACCGCATTCAGGCGCTCGACCGGGATGTCCGCGAAGTCGGCCGGTAGCTCGGGTAGCTCGCGCGGTGCTCCGGGCCCCGCTGCTGGTGAATGGTACGGGAGGCCAAGCACGGCATACCCTTGCGACGCGAACTTCGGTGCCTCCCGCGCCGCCCGGCTCCCGCCATCGGACCCTCCGAGAATGATGATCACCGGTCGTCGTCCGCCGCCGGGAAGTGACGCGAGCAGCGCGCCTGGAAACGCAGCGACCTGCTCCACGCGCACCTCCGGCAACGCGTTCAGGAAGACAACCGTCGTATCCGCCACAACACGACCGCCTACACGCGCGCGCAGCCGTACCTGGTTGGGTTGGGCCCCTGTGGGCACGGAGTCGGGCGTCGCCACCATTGACCAAAAGAGCCCTCGAACGTCCACGCCGGAGTAGCTGCCCGACGTCGGCGCGGCGGTGCCCAGGTCCACGGTGCCCTTTCCGCTGGCAAACTCGGCGTAGCTGCGGAAAAGGAGTCGCTTGCCGTTGTGAAACGACGAAAAGACGAGACGCTCAGCGTCCACCCGCACCTGCGAGCGCGGCGGCACGCCGACGAGGGCAATCGTGAGCGGATTGCCGGCCAGCACCGTGGTGCCCGGAGTGATGCTGAAGGAGGCTGAGGTCGCAGTGGACTGGGCCGAGGCGGACGCCG
>JBBRDP010000212.1:0-5976 GCA_038203795.1 Gemmatimonadales bacterium | reverse complement strand
TGGCCCCCAGCACCGCTTCATAAAAGGACACCGCTCGTTTGAGGTCATCTACATAGATGTCGAACCATCCAACGGCATTCATCTTGGGCATACGCAACTCCTTGGGTTAGTGTGAGGCCAAGAAGGTACCAAGCCGCAGGTTGTCTGTATTGTAGATTTCAGACATCGAACTTTCGGGAATATTTGCCCGGCGTATAGCCCGTCGCCTTGCGAAACGAATGAATGAAGTGCGACTGGTCGGCGTAGGACCATCTGTCATGACCGTTCAACGCCTGCTGCAGGCGCAGCACCTTCAGAAAATCGTGCGGCGTAAATCCGGTCGTGCGTTTGAGTGTGCGTTGGAGCTGGCGCGCGGACAAACCGGAAACACTCGCCATATCGGCAACGGAGGCGATTGTATCGATGTTGTACAGAATCTTTTCGGTGACCGGGTTCGCAACGACTATTTGTTGTTCAAGCAGCACTTCGACGAGTCCTGCCAAAATGAGCTGCTGATCTGCAAAGTTGCGCTTTGAAAGAGCGTTATTTGTTTCGACCAGCGGCAGATCGCCTGCATATGGTGTATCGACCATACCATACGACATCGGCTCGCGTCGGCTTTGCCAGACGCCAGGCAAGAACCGTATGTTGACGAAATTAAATGTCTTGCCCAGGCTGAATTCCTCCGACGCACCACGCAGCGTGGAGACACCGGTGATGTGGCAATTCAACTGGTCGAAGACGATGTAGGAGCAGGCATCCGGCAATGCGTGAAACCGATAGTCCTCGGGCAACACGCCAACGGTCTTGAGCTCCAGAAACCGATGTACGATACCGCGTAAATGGAGTGGTGGCTTCGCCTCGACAAAGTGCACCGATTGGACCGTCTTGTCCTTGCCGTTTCCTTTCGGATCGTACATGCCTGATTCCCTCCGATGCGGGTCTGTCCCAGCGTTGGTTGCATCTCGAGTGATGCGGAAGCCTCAAGATCACTGTGCTACGTCTTCTCGAGGGACATGCGTGCGAGCCGAGGAGCGACGTCTGCCGCACGTGCCATCGTCTACGGCGTGACTTTGACTTCGAAGGTGCCGCGAGCGTGATCCATCGTACGGAACTCCTGCATGCTTGAAGTGGATGCGAAAGCGTGGTTCGAAGCTGAATCGTGCCGGTCCCGAGCCACATGTCCGCCCGTTCTTTCAACATGGCACCTACTGGGTACGTTCGAAGCACGGGTCCCCATCGGGATGCTGTCGTGCCCATGCCACTACGCGCCGCGCTGCGGCTTCCGCACCGTCCACGGCGCGAACGTGCGATGTCACACGGGAGAGCCCGGTGATGACACTGGCAATGGAGAGTTGCTTCGGTGTGCCGAGGAAAGACTCACCGCCTGAGCAGGTGCGACGGTTGCCGGTGGAGTTCACGCG
Source organism: Gemmatimonadales bacterium (assembly GCA_038203795.1). GTDB lineage: Bacteria > Gemmatimonadota > Gemmatimonadetes > Gemmatimonadales > Gemmatimonadaceae > JAABRT01. The sequence continues at coordinate 4,573 of JBBRDP010000212.1, read as the reverse complement.
CCCCTCCTCGTCGATGCGTGATGTGAGCCACTCACTCCCGCTTTGCAGCGCGTTGCCCAGCGAATCCTTGAGCGCTCCAGCGGTCAACAACGAATGGACGTCGGCGCCGATTTCGAGCGTAACGGCCTGATAGCTCGTGTCCCATCCCCCGCTCTCGTCAAACCACCCGTCGGGTGCCTGCAGCGCGAGCGCGCGTCGTACAAATGCGTCCGCTACGCCGGCGATCTCGGGTTGCGGTGTGAGACGACCGCAGGCGAGAAATGCACGTGCATCGAAGAGCAAGCGGTTCGGCGCCGCAGCGTCGGCCGTCTGTAGGGTGCTCGCCATTGCACGCAACCAGCTGATGCTGCGCGCGGCGCGCTGCTGCACCAACTGCTGGCGAGCCATTGCTACAACGTCGGCGGCTCCCGGCGAGACAGACAGTGAGAGTAGCGCCGAGCACGCATCGCCGAGAAAGAACGCAGCCCCGCTCGCCACATCCGACTCGCGTGGCGATGCACCCATGGAGACGCTGATCGGCACCGAGGCGGGGAGGCGGCCCGACGTGTCCATGTTGGAGAATCCCGCCTCCACGCCATCGAATGCGCGCGCGGCATCGGCGGCACGCGACTGCGCGAGCGTCGTACGCAACGCCGTTCCTGTTCCCATCTGGAAGCGCGAGGCGTACATGCGCCCCCAGCTACGATTTCGTCCGATCAGCACTTCGCCGGCACGCGGCAATCCGGCCTGTGCGAGCTCGAGCGCTTCGCTGGGAAAACGCAAGGTAAAGGCGAGGTCGCTTGCACGCACGGCTCGTGCAATGCTGGAGTCGACGGCCACTGCTACGCCAACCTCAGGCGCCACCGTGCCGCTCTCACCGGCCCCGGACGAGCACGCAACGAGAACGCCGATCACGAAAGGCATCTGGGATATGCGCATGCACGGTATACGGTGAGCAATGCGACAGGTTTCTCGCGTTGCCCGATCGCCGAGAAAGCGCCTCGACCACTTCTTCATTCATTCTCCTACACAAGAGTCCGCCGAACGTTGGCTTCTGCAGCGGCCGTTGAAATGAGAGACGGGTGGGCGGCCGCGCCCCGCAGTCTGAACATCAAGGCGTGGCCGCCCGCCCACGACCGCACCCACGGCGATCAGCAGCAAACGTCATTATGCGGTGTCGCGCTAAGGCGTTGGCTGTTTGAGATACATCGAGTAAATCAGGCGAACGTACTCGCGGAGCGGCAGCATTCCCATGCGAGCGCGTCGTGCGTCCACTCCAGCAGAATCCGCGATGGGATCCAGCACCAGTTGCCCGTCACGCATGTTGGCTTGGGTCCCCTAGACTTGCGGCTGCCCGCGCTTGACAGCGACCCGATCCGTCAGCAGGGCGACGCTCTGGCCCGCAGCTTCTCCGCGCTCGAACGCCGCCACGAGTTCAGCAAGCATGGCCGCCATGAATGCGGTGTCACGCGTCGCGTGCTGCACGAGCAGGAACGCGCCGGATGCAGCCTCCGGACCCACGGTACTTTGTGCAGGCCACCCCTGTGATGCGACGGTCGATTCAAGCCACGCGGTGTTCGCGGAATCCACGGCGTCAATGCGTGCGAGCAATTAGCAGTCGACTGAGAGTCCCTCCTGCAGGCGCACCAAATGTCGGTTGCGAAGCGTCTGGTCTACGCTGACCCGGCGAAGCAGCTCGGCTGCGAGCGTCTCGTCCCACGGAGTGCTCGCGATAGGCTCACGCGCTGCACACGCGAGTGAGGCGACGGCGAATACTGCGACGATGATCCGAATTCATCTCCCCCTGAGCGTACCCCAACAGACCCGGATAACTACTAAATTAAGCAGAGCCGCGAAGCGGCTTCGGCTTGAATGACTTGTTAGGCGGCTGCCTTGGCATGCGCATGATTGTCATATTGCCATTTTCATACGAGAGACGGGAGTCTGCACGCCATCCGGAAGGGCCAACTCGAAACGCTCAAGGATTGCGAATCCAGACGCAAGATACAGTGGTTCCCCAGGCATAGTTGAAACCAACTCGAGCGAGCTAAAGCCGGCGTGCTTTGCAGCGGTTACGCAAGCCCTTATGAGTTGGCGGCCAAAGCCACGTCGGGCCATGGAGGGATCCACAAAGAATGCGCGAATGCGCGCTGACTCCGTGCCCGGATCGAGTAGCGGGTCCGGGCCGCTCTTAGCCTGATCTCCCCCAAAAAGCGTGCGGCGCTTGCTCCAGCCGCCGCAGGCAACAATTCGATCCTTGTCCTCGATTGCGAAATAGGTCTGATCATCGATCAGTTGTGTGTCTACGCCGAACACGTAGCGAGTAATCGAATCTGCCTGAGGCGGTGAGTAATAGCCAACGCTTAGCTCCCGCCCAGAGCGAGCTATGAGGTCACGAAGCGCCGGAATGTCAGCGCGTTGAGCGAAACGCAGGTCCGGCATGCGTGGATCTCCGTCAGCGGCCTAACGCCTTGAGTTAAGCCGCGCCGTAAGCGTCGGCTTGAATGATTGGTTAGGCCGCCGATTGATGAGGAACTTGCCAGCCCGGAAACACCAAAACTGCCGGATGGCAGCGAAGGGCAAGCGCAAGGACCTTTGCCCGCTCAACACCGAGATTGACTCGACTGTTCTCGATGCTGGAGATCGTCGTCTGTGGAATGCCGCACAACTCTGAAAGCTGGGTTTGACTGAGCCCCTGAAGTTCGCGGATGATGCGCACCGACTCTCCAGGGGAAACTTCTACACGTTTCTTAGCAGGACTGAAGTTACGCATTAGGATCTCCCATAGTCGTGAGGCGTGACGCGAATGACTTGCACGAGCAAAGCGTCGGCTACTACCTTGTAAATCACTCGCCATTGCTCGTTGAGCCGGGAAGAACGAAACCCCTTCCACTTCCCACCAAGCGCCTCGTCGCGAAAGCCTTTGATGGCTCGAAGGCCTTGCGGCCCTGACAGACTGGCGATGTCCTTCCATTTCTCATAACGCTTGAGAATGTCCAAGGGGACCCGGCCGGAAAGCTCTTTGTCGACGTCGCGGTGCTCTTGGATTCGCCACATTCCAAATTATGCCTAGACCATTTATAGTCTGTAAAGGCCCCGAGCACCCGTGCCTAACGCTTGAGTTAAGCCGCGCCGAAGGCGTCGGCTTGAACGATTGGTTGAACGAAGCCGCTACGCGGCAGCTTGGATACACCCTCGTCTCGCGCACCCGGTCGGTGCGTCCGCCACTGGCGGTTTCTCTGGAGACGAGGCTACCTCTGTGAACACTTTCGATCAATCGGATTCGATACGGCTCCATGAGCTGCTGCTCAGCCACCTGCTGCCACGCGGCTTTCGGCGCAGCCGCAACTACGGCCTCACGCACCACCGCCGCAAGATCTTGCTCAGGCGCGTACAACTGATGTTGCACGTCCTCATCCCGATCGCCAAACCCAAGACCCGCCGCCCCGTGCTGTGCTGGCGCTGCGGCCAGCCGATGCGCATTCGCGTCGTCCCACGGACATTCCAAATAACCGACCAAGGCGACAGCCCAGCCCATACAACCAGGAACGCCACGGTGTAAACCACCCGCCCGCGCCGGCCGCGCCGGCCGCAAAACACGCCTGGTGACAGGCGCGAAATCGCCTGCGCCCGATTCGGCAAAAACCTGCCTAAATCGGCTAGGATCGACCGCAAGCAAACCCGGCACTCGCCGGGTTCACGCTCACGACGTTGAACCCAGACCCGTCGAATCCGCCACCGCCATCGCGGTGCCAAGAGCCGAAAAAACTCTTCCCTATAAGTAAGCCGAACACCCAGCACCGGGCTTGTTAAAAAAATCGGATCAGATCGCGGCTGCGCGCGATCTATCCTTAGACGTTAGGGCTCACGAGCCGGCGCTCTGCGGAGTTCCAGTGATTGTCGGTGGGTTGGCAAAGTTACCGTCTGCTCCAAAGCACGCAAGAGTTCTTTTGCCCAAAAATGTCCGGGCTACTTGACGCTTCATTCTTAAGGTTGAACTGGGGCGCCAACTTCAGGACAGCCTTGCCGATCATAGAGTGAAGCGTCTGGAACGGTGTATCGCCATTAACGCGCTGCAGTGCTTCGATGTAGCTGCGCTGGTTGTTCTGCGCGAGCTTGATGATGAGCTGATGAGTGTCGAACGACGCCGGCATCTGGGGGATGGTTGCACGTACAAGATCTTCAACGGTGTCCACTGTTTGACTCCTCTGATGGTAGGTCCGGCTGCGAAAGTGTTTCCATGTGAGCCCTAACGCCTGAATTAAGCCGACTTGCGAAGCAAGTTCGGCTTGAATGAATTGTTGAACGAAGCCGCTACGCGGCAGCTTGATACACCCTTGTCTCGCGCACCCGGTCGGTGCGTCCGCCGCCGGCGGTTTCTCTTGAGACGAGGCTACCTCTGTGAACACTTTCGATCAATCCGATTCGACACGGTTTCATTCCGAGATGCAAGGGGCGCTGCGGCGTCAGGGGTTGAGTGAGGCGACGCGCGACAGCTACGCGCGGGCGTTGCGGCGGCTGCAGGCGCAGGTCGAGGTGCCGCTCGACCAGCTCGGCGTCAGCCACCTCAAGGACTACTTCTCGAAGTTGATCG
>JBBRDP010000211.1:0-6010 GCA_038203795.1 Gemmatimonadales bacterium | reverse complement strand
AGTGTGTCGGCGATCAGCGCCGGCAAGGCGAAATAGCGAGAGGGAGGGGAATCAGCGCTGCGCCCCGCGCGCCCCTGCCCGCTCAAGGCATACGTCGCCCGCATCACCGGCGCAAACAACACCGCCTGCAACGACGATGTGGGCACCACCGCCGACCAACGTCGATACGCCTGCAGCGCTTGCCATGAACTGCTGCGAAAGGCCGGTCCATCGCGTGTACGCACCACAAGCAAATCAAGTCGCCGACAATCGCCCTGACCGTACCACGCCACCCACGCCTCGGCATCCCGCGACGTGATGTCCTGATACACCCGACACGCCTCAGGGTACTGCTGCAGCGCCATCAAGGCGAGCGCCTGCGCGAACATCGAGTCGACACCATGTAAGACACCACTGCGCATCGCGGATTCATTTAGCGGCGACCACGTGCCCGTGTCTGCCGGCGTGCGCCATGCCACCGTTTGCGCGGCCCAATACGCAGCATGCCCGAAGCGCGGCGCCGCTAGCACACCTTCACGAAACGCGGCTTCGGCACTATCGAGGTGCCCCGCGCGCAACATGGCATGTCCGCGCACGTGCGCGCGCAGTGCAACCAGCGATCGCTCCGGCACACCGTGCATGCCCGGCGCCTCGGCCTCGCTCACCCCCGCCAGCGCCTCGCGCACCAGTGGTGCAACGATCAAGCCCGGATTACTGATGTCGCGCACCGCTACAAACGCCGACACCCGCTGCAGCGCCGCACCACCACCGCGCTGTACCTCGAGCAGAATGCGCAGTGAGTCGCCGAGCATGGCCACCGAGGGGGTCACGCGCACTGCGGCCGTGTCATCGGCTCGTACGCGTTCAACGACATGCACACCGGGCCACGCGCCGAGCTCACGCTGCAACGACTGATGCACCCGAACGGGCCACGACGCGGTGTCGGCGTTCGCCGCAATCGGGTCCACCGACACGGTCAGCATGCCGGCCGTACCAGGCGGAACGGACGCCGCTCCACGCCAGCCGAACGCGACCCCTACAGCCGCCACCACCAGCAGCGCGACCCTGACGGGCGTCGGCCGAAGCACGCGCGCCGCCGTACTCCCGCCCTCGGCCGCAGACGTCGCCGCCGTTGGGTCGGCAACAGTCGGCGCCTGTGGCGACACACTCGGCGGCGCGTACCCGCCCGACCCGTGGCGCATCGGGTTTGGCGCCTCCATGAAAGCGATGGCGGCGTGGAATGCGTCAATGTCACGGAAGCGATCAGCCGGCATCGGTGACAGTGCACGCTGCAACGCATGGTCCACCGGCACCGGCACCGAAGGCCGATGTTCACGCACCGACAAATGCCGCCCCGCCACCCGCTGCATGCGCAGAGATTCCGTACTCGCCGCAATATGAGGCCGCACACCTGCCAGCATTTCGTACAACACGCAAGCGAGCGAATACTGATCGCTGCGCGCGTCAATATCGCGCTCGGCACACAACTGCTCGGGACTCATATACTGCACCGTGCCCACGGCCACACCGGTATACGTGAGGCGATCGTCAATCGAGTTGCTCGTCACGAGTGCCACACCGAAGTCGGCCAGCAACGCGCCCCCGCGTCCGAGCAGAATGTTCGCCGGTTTGATGTCACGGTGCAGAATGTGTTTCTTGTGCGCGTACGAGAGCGCGAGCGAGATGTCACGCGCGATCTGCAGCGCGTCGTCGACCGGCAGTTGTCCCTCGCGGGCGATACGCGACGCGAGCGTGCCGTCGGGCGCCAGCTCCATCACGAGATACGGTTGTCCCTCGTGACGTCCGGTGTCGTGTACATGCAGGATGTGTGCGTGCTCAAGGCTCGCCGTAACGCGAACTTCCTGCGTGAACCGCGCCAGCGCCAGCTCGGAATCGGTGCTGCGGTTGAGCAGCTTGATCGCCACGTCACGCACCAGCAGACGGTCATGCCCGCGGTAGACCACAGCGTGCCCACCGCGTCCGATCTCTTCGAGCACGTCGTAGCGCTGCGCGAGTTCAAACAAGGGAGTCGTGGACACGGTGGGTGATATGGGGAGCCCTGCGAGCGCGGGTGCACGCGCAGGGGACATCGGGCAGGGCTGCGGCAATGTCGCCCAATATACGGCTGCGCGCGAACGGCTACGAGGGACCAGCGGGTAGACTCCACTCATTTCGCGCCGATCGGACGCCGTGGCATCTTGCACTGCACCTCAAAACCAGTCCGCACCGGCGCTCACCGTCAACAGAATCTGATGACCCTGCGCATCAACCACCTCTCCAAAACGTACGCCAACGGCGTGCGTGCGCTGCACGACATCACCTTGCACATCCCGCCGGGTATGTTCGGGCTGCTCGGCCCCAATGGCGCGGGGAAGTCGACCCTCATGCGTACCATCGCGACGCTGCAGACGCCGGACAGCGGGTCAACAGCTTCCGCGACATTGATGTGCTCGACGCACCGCACGGCGCGAACTCGTGAGTGCACTGCTCCAGAAAGTGAATCTCTACGAGCAGCGTGCGCTCCCCGTGGACGGATTCTCCGGCGGCATGCGGCAGCGACTCGGCATCGCCATTGCGCTGGCCGGCAACCCGCAATTGCTCATCGTGGACGAACCCACCGCCGGCCTCGACCCGGCTGAACGCTATCGATTCCTCAACCTGCTCGCGGACGTGGGTGACGAGGTGGTGGTCATTCTCTCCACGCACATGGTGGACGATGTGCGCGAGCTGTGTTCGAACATGGCGATCATCGATCACGGACGCGTGGTGGTCCAGGGGAGCCCGAACGCGCTGCTCGACGAAGTGCGCGGCTGCGTCTGGCGCCGCACCGTTTCTCGTCGCGACGCCGAGCCGCTGGCCAATCGGCACGAGGTGCTGTCGAGGAAACTGGCGGCCGGACATTCGGTGCTGCGCGTGTTCTCGGACACCCACCCGGGAGACGGATTCGCCGCCGCCGAACCGGATCTCGAGGACGTGTACGTCCATCGGCTGGCCGCGCCGGGACGCCGCGACGCCTGACCATGGCCGGCACCAGTGTCCGGGGCCGCCGCATCGCCGCCGCATCGCCACCGCATCCCCGCCACATCCCCGCCGCATCCCCGCAGGCCAGATCCGCCCACACATTTCCGGTTGCAAGTGCCGAAGAACGGCCGCACTGTGATAAGATGCAGGGATGATCCACACGAGCATCGCCCGCCCGTTCACCGACGTTGTCCGGGCGCGCGGCAAACATCTTCACGCGACGGGCGCCGTGCACATGGCGCACATCGCACCCGAGCTGGTGCTGGCCGTCGTCCAGGGCACAGCGGCCCCCTATCCGTGCACCATTCGCGCCGAAGAGGGGCAGCTGACGCTCGCCTGTCCCTGCCCGCACGCGGCCGAAGGCGACGGTTGCAAACATCTGTGGGCCTTTCTGCTCGCCGTCAGCGCCAGCGGAGCGTTGGCCAACCTGCTGCGCACGGCCGGTGAACTGAACCGGGTGATCGTGACGTCGGAATCGATTGGTGCGGACGTCGACACGCATCTCGCCTCCGAACCGCCGCCGCCGGCGATTCGTCCACCAGAAACACCATCGTGGGCGCACGCACTCGAACGTGCGCGATGGCGCATGCAGTACACGCACGACACGCAGCAGCGTGAGCGCGCCGAGTGGCCGGCCGATCGGCGATTGGTCTACATCATTGACGCGGTGGCTTCGCGCACTGCGCCCGACATCGCGGTCGACATCGCCACCGAAAAGCGCGCCCGTGATGGGACTTGGGGCTCGGCCAAAACGTTTGCGTATCCCACGGCCGTGTGGTTTGCCGTGCCCGACGAAATCGATCAAACGATCGCGCGGGCGCTGCTCGGCGCCGCGCCGCTGCCCGACTACGGCCGTGTGCGCACGTCATTCGTGCTTTCGCCACACGCCAACGAGACGGTGCTGCGCATGATCTGCGACACGGGACGCGCGCGTCTGCGCACGCACTCTTCGCGCCTGCATCTGTCCACGCTGCGCTGGGATGACGGCGGCGCGGATCGCACGCCGTGGCGCTTCACGCTGGCGGTCAAGCGCATGCGCAGTGGTGAGCATGTACTCGAAGGCGCGGTCACGCGCGGTGAGCAACGCCTGGCGCTCAACACACCCGATCTGCTGCATCCCAGTGGTGTGATTATTGTGAACGACACCGTCACGCGCTTTGACGATGGTGATGCGTTTCCGGTGATCACCGAGCTGCAGTCGGCGCCGGGTATGGCCGTGGGGCGCGATGTGTCGGTGGTGCTGTCCAAGCTGTATGCGATGCCCAGTGTACCCGAGCTGGCGCTCCCCGATGATGTGTCAATTGCGCAGTCGCACGACGAGCCAACGCCGGTGCTCACGTTCGGCGCCGATCCCACGCCACTCGTGCGCAAGGATATGGCGGGACTGCAGCTCGGCTTTCGCTATGGCCCGGTGTACGTGGGCGCGAGTGAGAGCGGCACCACACGTTACGCGGTCGAATCGAACACGCTGCATTATCGACACTCCGATGCGGAGGAGCGCGCGCGTGCGCGACTCATGACGCTCGGTGCGTCGGATGTCAAAGATCTCACCACGAAACAATCGGGATTGGTGGTCCCGCGTCAGCGCATTCCCGCGATCGCGTTTCAACTGGCGCGCGAAGGCTGGCAGGTGGAAGCGGACGGACGGGCGTTCCGTGCGCCGGGAGCAGTGCGCGCGTCGGTACGCTCGGGCGTGGATTGGTTTGATCTTGATGGAGCGGTGGAATACGGTGATCTCACGGCATCGCTGTCGGCCGTGCTCGACGCACGGCGCAGTGGTGAGAGTCTGGTGGAGTTGAGTGACGGGTCGTACGGGTTGTTGCCCGTCGAGTGGCTCAATCGACTCGGACCGTTGCTGGCGGGTGGCACGCGGGGCGAAAGTGGGACGCGGTTCCGCAAAACGCAGCTGTCACTGCTCGATGCGTTGCTCAACACGCTGCCTGATGTCGACGTTGACGAAGCGTTCGCGCAGGCACGCGCCGAGCTCGAGCAGTTTCAGCACATCACACCGGCCGATGCACCGGCGGGGTTCACGGGTGTGCTGCGCGAGTACCAGCGTGAAGGGTTGGGCTGGTTGCATTTTCTCCGTCGATTCGGATTTGGTGGTTGCCTCGCCGACGACATGGGACTCGGCAAAACGATTCAGGTGCTCGCGCTGCTCGAAGACCGCCGCGCGGAGGGACATGGACCGTCGCTCGTGGTGGTGCCGCGTTCGCTGGTGTTCAACTGGCGCCGAGAGGCGGAAAAGTTCGCGCCGCAGATGCGCGTGCTCGACTGGAGTGAGTCGGAACGTCGCGTCGATCTCTTTGATCCCGCGAGCGTTGATCTGGTGCTCGTCACATACGGCACACTCCGACGTGACGCCGTACATTTGGCCGCCATCGCGTTCGACTATGTGGTACTCGACGAAGCGCAGGCGATAAAAAACAGCAGCACCGCCACGGCCAAGGCCACGCGTTTGTTGCAGGCGAAGCATCGCCTCGCGCTCAGCGGCACACCGATCGAAAATCGCATTGAAGAGCTGTGGAGTGTGCTCGACTTCCTGAATCCCGGCATGCTCGGCGGGTCGCTGCGGTTTGCGTCACTGTTTCGTGGTCCGTCGGACGATTCGGATGCAACGGAACTGCTCACGGATGAACAGGCGCCCGGGGAAGTTGCGGTTGAGACACCGGTGGAGACACCGGTTGAGGTTACGGCCGAGAGCGAGGCTGACAGCATTGCGCTGCACGAAGTGCTCGCGCGCGCACTGCGTCCGGTTATTCTGCGGCGCACCAAGGCCGCGGTGGCGCCGGAGTTGCCGGAACGCATCGAAACCACACTCGAAGTCGAGCTCGAGCCCAAGCAGCGCGAGTTCTATGACTCCGTGCGTGATCGCTATCGCACCAGTCTGTTTGCCATGGTTGACCGCGACGGCCTGCAGAAATCGCGCATGCACATTCTTGAAGCGCTGCTGCGATTGCGGCAAGCGGCGTGTCATCCGGTGCTGGCTGATGCACGGCGTGGTGCGCTG
>JBBRDP010000210.1:0-6059 GCA_038203795.1 Gemmatimonadales bacterium | reverse complement strand
GCCTGCGCGAGCTTCACGCGCTGCTGCATGCCCGTGGAATACGTCCCCATTGGTCGGTAGCGCTCTTCGAACAATCCCACATGCCGCAACACCTCGGCCGCCCGTTCACGGGCCGCCACCGACGGCAATCCGGACAACCGGCCCAGATGCATCACAAACTCGGCGGCGCTGGTGTCCGGCGGCAGGCAATCATGCTCCGGCATGTAGCCCACCAGCCGCCGAATGAGCTGACGGTCGCGCACCACATCGTGGCCGAGCACCGTCGCTGTTCCCGCACTCGGCTCGAGCAAGCCGAGCAGAATACGCAGAAACGTGCTCTTGCCGGCGCCATTGGCACCAACCACGCCGGTAATGCCGGCGGGAATGGACACCGTCAGCGCATCGAGCGCCGTGACGCTCCCGAACCGGCGGGTGAGCGCGGAGGCGGAGACGACGTCGATCGGTCAGTCCGCGTGGTCGGTTGCGGCGACGGCCACGGTGCCGTCGTCGTCGGCCACGGTGCCGTCGTCGTCGGCCACGGCCGCAGCGGTAAGCGCGTCACCCGACGTGGGCAACACCACACCAGCCCGACCAGCGCGGAACTCGAGCGTGTCCGGATCTCTGAGGCTGCGAAGCAGCGCGTCCGCATCGCGATTCTGCAGGTAGCGTCCCTTTTCCCAGCCAGCCACTATGCCCTTGGGCGTGCCATAACACACCTCGGCCAACTGCGCCGAGGTCAGCCCGATGAACTCGCGCAGCTGCCGGATTTCCTTGGGAGTGAGCAGCACATACTCCGCCCGAATCAGATCCACCGCCTGCTTTTCGGCCGCGTCACGCTGCTCAATGGTGCGCTGTTCGTGCGCACACTTCTCGCAGCGGAAGAACTCCCGCGTGACCTCGGCACCCATCCCACTCAACCGGATGGTGACCTGCTCGGTGTGCAACGCGTACCGACCGCCGCACCCTCGGTGCAGCGATCCTTCGAGCGACGACAGACTCATGACACTCCGGGAAGACGATCCAGCAATGATGATTGCCGACGAATGTCGGCCCGTGCGAAGAGTGGCGCGTATCCACGCTCAAGTCCACTCCCCCACGCGCCGATCTTCACTTACGCACCTTCACTCCTCAGAGATTCATGTCCGACTTCTGCGTGGTCCGCCAGCCCGTCTTCTCCAGGGACAGCGAACTGATTGGCTACGAAATTCGCTTTCGCGATACTCCTGAAGGGCGGGACAGCTTTGCGAAGAGCTTCCTGACCGGCGCCTTCGACAACATTCGCGGCGATCATCAGGCATTCGTCCCCTGTGCCGACGCGCACTTTCTGGCGCGACTCGTCGAGATCGCCGATCCCAGGACCACGATTCCGCTCATCCCGCCGCACGTGGGCTCGGAACCGCACGTCATGGACGTGCTGGAGCGGTACTGCATGGCGGGTGGCCAGATTGCGCTCGATCAGTTGACCACCACTCCTGATTCGTCAGATGCACTGCTGCCATATGCACATTGGGTGCGCATCGACGTACGGCTCGACGATATCGAAGCGCTGGCCATGACCGTGGGACGCGCTCGCGTAAATCGCGACGTGCTGCTCATTGCCGATCACGTGTACGATCCCGGGCAGTTTGCCGTGGCGAGCAAGCTTGGCTTTGATGCGTACGAGGGTTCTTACTTCAGCCGTCCGGAGCCGCTGCCCAGGACTGACCTGCCCTCGTCTACCATTTCGGCACTCCGGCTCATGGGACAGGCGCGTGACCCGAGCGTGCAGGACCGCGCCCTTGAAGACGCCGTCTCCACCGATCCGGTGTTGACGTTTCAGCTGCTGCGCATTGTGAACTCCGCCTCGGTGGGCGCGCGTGGCGTTACGTCGATTGGTCACGCGCTGCGATTGATCGGACGGAATGCCTTGTTGCGATGGTTGGCGGTGGCGATCGCGGCTTCTCGGCGCGGCGGGACCGACATTGACGCGCATCTTGTTCGTCAGGCGGTGGAGCGGGCGCGCTCGTGTGAGATGCTGTCGGGGCCGGGTCGGGACGCCGGCACGCTCTTCCTCGTGGGGCTCTTCTCCCTGCTCGACGCGGTGTTTCGCATGCCGATTGAAGAGCTGGTGGGACATGTGGCGCTCTCGGACGAAGCCAAAGACGCCCTGCTGAAGCGCAGCGGACCGTATGCGGAGGCGCTGCACTTTGCGGAATCGTACGAACTCGGACTCTTCGAAAGCGCCGCCGAGGCAGCTCGCGCGATGGGCGTCGACCCGGCCCGGATCGGTGAGATCTACGCCGGCGCCCTCAGCTGGACCAGCGAGATTCTCGAACCGATCGCCGCAGATCCGCGCCGAGCGGCGTAGACGTCCCACAGCGCGCGGACGACGCGTCGAGTGCCCCGCGCGCGTCATCGTGTGTTCGCTGGCGCTTCTCGCTGCGGGGAGCGGCGGGTAAACTTCAGTGTGCGTGCGGCGGCACATTTCGTGCTTGACCGCAGCTGAACTACAACCCACGCGTTCATGCAGGATTCAATTGTCGGGGTGGCGCTGCCCGCGCCGCTGGGCGCGATGTATCGCGACCTCATGAGTCCGTATTGTCCGGGTCTCTCGCTCTCCAGCTGTCCGAGCCCGCAGGCCGACTCGTTACGCAAGGCGATTGCGGTGAAGTTCTACAACGGCGAAACACCGGCCGCGATCACCGAAGCGTTGGTGGTGGATTACGGGCCGGGCATTCGTGGCTCTCCGTCCATGGACGGGATCGGCAGCGCCGCGTTCGTCGTGCCGATCGTGTTGCTTGTCGCGGGCGCGCTGTTCGCCGCACGCTGGATTCGTCGCAATACACGTCGGGTGGTTGTGCTGTTCGTCATGCTTGGCTCGGCGCAGCTGTCGGCGTGTACCTCGCGTGATGTTCCGGGTGACGGAAACGCGAGCGCCGCAGCATCAACCGCAGCATCAACCGCAGCATCAACCGCAGCATCAACCGCAGCATCAACTGCGGCCTTGGCGCTGCCGGATACCGTGTGGGCCAGCGACGCGTGGATACGCGCGGGCGCGGCGGGTGCAACCACCGGCGGGTACGCCACGATTCACAATCCGCGCCCGACGGCACTGCAGATTACCGGCGCGACAAGCGCCGTCGCTGATACGGTGGAGTTGCACGAGACCATGGAGCACGATGGAATGGTGCACATGGAAGCGCAGCGCGCGCTCGAGATCCCGTCGTCCGATTCCGTGGTGTTCGCACCCGGTGGCAAGCACTTCATGTTGCGCGGTCTGCGACGTGAGCTCGTCGTGAGCGAGCCGATCACGGTGAAGCTGCAATTCGGCGATGGTACGTCGCTGTCGTTTGTTGCCACCGTGCGGCCGATCAGCGGACTCTGATTACTCGAGTGTTGGCGGTTCACTTTCGCCAAGCCAGCCGGTAACGGCGAGTACGACTGCGGCGAGTAGCAACTCCAGCAGCAGGGTGTGACGCGCGGTGTGCGCCATGAGTATGCGTGATGCAGCGGTCGCGCGTCCGTCACCGCGACCACCGGTATGCGCTCCGAACTCGACTTGCGCCGTGTTGTTATCTGGCGAACGCTCAAAGGAGCGCGTAAGCCGCCGATGATGCCGCGCACCGAACGCCAGAATGATTGCCACGAGCACTGATTTCGCGAGGATCAAGCGGCCGTACGTCGTCGAAAGCAATTGCGCGGGCATTTCAAGGCGCGTCCACGCGGTGAAAACGCCGGTGGCGACCACCAATGGCGCCGCGAATATCGCGAGGCGTCCGTATCGTGGTAAGATGACGAGCGTATTGTGCAGCCCCATCCACCACGTGGGTGCGAGCAGCGCGAGCGCGCCGAGCCACATTGCGGCGCCGGTCGCGTGCGCGACGCCCAGTGCGTACGCGAGTGGTACGTTACTCGATGATGCGGCGTGACCGAGCAGCGGCAGCACGCCGAGCAGCGCCACGGCCACAACGCGCACGCCCACGTCGAGCACGGGTGAGCGTGTGAAGGAGAACACGAAGCCGACGAATGCAATCAGCGTGACGGCCAGCCGCGTGTGTCCCCAGTTCGTATTGCCAATGATCGCGAGTGTGTCGTGAAGCGGCGCGGCATCAGGCGCCCAGGCCTCGAACGCCAACAGTTGTCCGAACGCCTGCACCACCACGCCGACGATGATCAGCAGGGCACCGGCGCGCATCGGACGGGCAAGCGCACGTGATGGGGCAATCCAGCTGCACGTGGCGGCACCCACCAACACGAGCATGCCGGCGAGTACCACGCCGCGCCCGCTGGCTGTGCTGAGGAGCGCCGGATCACCAAACATTATTTCTGAGAAGTCGAAGTTCTGGCCATCTGCGGGTTCCTTGATGCCCATGCGTGTTGCAATGTAGAGACGAACACGTGCCGCATCACACCCGCATCACACCCGCATCACATCCGCATCACATCCGCATCAAGTCCGCATCACATCAGCCCCTGTCTCCGTGCCACTCCTGCGAATGATTCCTGTGGTGTTGCTGATGGTCCTCGGGTGTTCGAGCGCGGAGCGTGCAGAGCCTGACGCGGTGAATGGTGGCACCGACGCCGCAGTCGGCGCAGCGGCACCCGCGCCGATCGTGGGCGACTCCGGCTTCCAGGCCACGACCGATAGTATCGTCGCGGCCATCCAGGCGTGTCCGCGGGACGGGCTGTGGCACGAATGCAGCATCGCGCAGCGTCTGGAGTTGTCGGGGTTGCGTCCGCGTGTCGTGGATTCGCTCACGCGAATACCTGGCATCGCGCGCGAGGCGCGGCTGTGGCAGATCGGACGGCAAACGGTGCGTGCCGTGTTCTTTGAAAATGAGGCGCAAGCGTCGGCCGCGATGGCCATGCTGGATTCGGCGCGCGCGGCACCGCTGGGCGACAGCACCGTGGCGTGGTCGGAACGGCCCACCATCATCCGCTCCGTGAACGTGGTGGCGCTGATGCTTGGCGGGAGCGATCGACAGGTAGAGCGCGTCTCGGACGCGCTGACCGCCGGGCCGCCGCAGCCGGAACGGTGAAACACCCTGCGCGACGGTTACTTTGTTCGCCTTTTTTTCGGTATAGCTGTCACTTATAGTGCTCCGGTTGTCAGCGTGTGCAATTTCTGCAAACAATCAGAACCGATCGTTGTGTTCTACCTTGAACAGTGATCTTTCGCCACTAGTTTTCTGCTAACAAAGCAGCGGACGAAGCCGGACCGCATTGGGGTCCGGCGCGGCGCGCCCTCACCTTCGCACTCCACTTCCGGTCATGGCCATCGATTCGATTAACCCGCGGTTTGCCGTCTTGAGCGAGATCACGCAGCGTGGCGTCCGCATTTCGCCGCGCCCGGTCGACGAGAACGGCGTGACGCTCCCCACCTCCGCGTTCTTCGGCGACAACACGTTCGGACTGCGCCAAATGCGCACCAAGTTGCCGTCGCACGTGTACGCGTCACTCGCGGATTCCGTCCGCCTCGGCCGTAAGCTCGACAGCGAGATCGCGCCCATCGTCGCGCAAGCCATCAAGGAGTGGGCCATTTCGCGCGGCGTCACGCACTTCACGCACTGGTTCCAGCCGCAGACCGGCCTTACCGCCGAAAAGCATGACGCGTTCCTCGGCTTCGATGAGAACGGGTTGCCGATTGAACAGTTCTCCGGCGAGCAGCTCATCCAGTCTGAGCCCGATGCCTCGAGCTTTCCGTCGGGCGGATTGCGCGCCACGTGGGAAGCGCGCGGCTACACGGCGTGGAATCCGGCCAGCCCGGTATTCATCGATGAAGAAGGTGGCACGCGGACGCTGTGCGTTCCGTCGGTGTTCATTGGCTACAACGGCGAAGCGCTTGACGAAATGACGCCGCTGCTCCGCAGCTCCGATGTCATCTCCGACAAAGCCATGGCGTTGCTCGAGCTGATCGGTGACAAGGGCGTACAGCGTGTGATCACCACGCTCGGTCCGGAGCAGGAGTTCTTCATGATCGACCGCGGACACTTCGCGTTGCGCCCAGACTTGGTGATGGCGCGTCGCACGCTGGTTGGCGCGGAACCGCCGCGTGGGCAGCAGCTCGAAGACCACTACTTCGGTGGCATTCCGGAGCGCGT
>JBBRDP010000209.1:0-6072 GCA_038203795.1 Gemmatimonadales bacterium | reverse complement strand
GACGTCGATCACCGCCAGCCCCCCATCCGCGAGCAGCGCCCCGCGCAGATATCCCTGATTGTGATCGAACTCGAGACCGGGGTTGTCCTCCAACCCTCCAACCTCCAGGCGTTTGGCGCCGAGTCGAAACGTGACCGGTGCAGAGGCGCGAGACGCATTCTCCACGATGCGCACGTCCGCGCTGTCGCGGATTCCCGGTGCTTGCGCGACGAGCATCGAGGCACACAGTGTCGAGCACATCAGTACAGCCGTTCCAAGCGCGCGAGAGCGTGTCATCGGTAGTCCTCCCGGAAAGAAAGTTCGGCGCGTCAGTGCGTGCGCACTACGCCTCCCTCGGCGTGAAGTGCCCCAGGAACACACGCTCCTGCGACGTGAGGCTCCCCTCGCCCTGCTCGCGAATCTTGGTGAGAATGCGCGTCACCTCGTCACGGTTTACTTCGTGCACACCGGTCAGATCCACACGCTTCCAGTCGCCCATCGCCACTTTACTCGGTGGTGGCCCGGCCACTTTGGCCTGCCACTTCGCGGACGGTGCCTGCTTTTTCGCCCAGCGCAGGTACAGAAACGCGCCGATGTACCCACCGAGGTGCGCGAAGTGTGCGACACCACCACCGCCCTTGATGCCGCCGTACAGCGTCACCACCGTCAGAATCACTACCAGCACGCGCGCCTCAACCGGAATCACACCCCAGATGTAGATCCGATCACGCGGATAGAACATCGCGAAAGCCAGCTGTACACCGAATACGGCACCCGATGCGCCCACGATTGACGCGTATGGCGTGAAGAACAGGGAGAGCAGGCCGCCGGTGATGCCGGCAATCATGTACATGCGAATGAAGTGCGTCCCACCCAATCGCATCTCGACACGCGGCCCGAAAATGTACAGGGCGAACATGTTGAAGAGGATGTGCGTGAACCCGAACGTGCTATGCGCGAACATGTACGTGATGATGGTCCACGGCCGCGACAGCAGCAGCGCGGGGACCAGTGCGAGCAGACGCGTCATGCCCGGCACCGACAGCTGCAGCAGGTAGATCGCGATGTTCGCGAAAATCAGTCGCTTGACCCAAGGTGTCATGCGAACATTCTAACCCAGGGACACGCCGTCGTGCCGTGGATCACGCAGCCCACCCCTGGCCCCTGCGACACTGGCGCGTCAGTTCGCTCGCAGCGCGGCCACGATGAAGGGCTTCACCGCCTGCTGCAACCGCACGCTGAACGCCGTGGCCCGGCCGTCAAGCTGCTCCATCGCGATCGTGGCGTAATACCCGCTGCTCCGGTCCAGCCAAGGGGTGAACCCATACAGCCCCGCCGAGGATATCGAGGGGCATCCGCTGGCCGGTGTCGCGCATTCCAGCCATGCGCCGAGGCCATACCGGAAAACCGGTAGCGGACTGCCGTACGGCGACGAGCCGATCACCACGCCCGGGAACGGCTCCCGGGCCTGCGCGGCGAACAGCGCGGGGGTCGCAATCGTCACACCGCCTATGCGACCATTGTGGTACGCAAGCGCGAGCAGTCTCCCGTAGTCGCGAGCCGACGCCCGCAGTCCGCCGGCGACGAGCGGATTGCTCTCGCCCACGGCCTGATTCGGCAACGTGAAGTAGCGGACGCCGGACGCCAGCCCAAGCGGTTCCGCCAACCGTTCACGAAAGAGGGCGTTCCAGCTCTTGCCGGTTGCCACTTCGGCCATGCGCGCGGCCACATGCAAATGCGTGCTCCCGTAGTCGAAACGCGTGCCCGGAGCCGCCACGACCGGTTGTGTGCTGATGGTGGAAACGCACTGGGCCAGTGTGACGAACGCGTTGAACGTGCACGAGTTTTGATTGGCGAGGCCGGACGTGAAGGACAGCAACTGCTCCAGCGTGATGGTGCCCCGCGCACCCGTCCACCCAAGCACCGCACCGGTCGTGCTCGTGAGAGACAGCTCGCCGCGCGCAATTACGTCGAGCAGCACCATGCCAGCGATGAGTTTGGACGCACTCGCGACCGCCACACGTGTGTCGGGAGAAAAGCCGCCGTATGAGCGCTCGAACACTGGCACATCGGAACGGTCGTAGACCGAGAGCGTCAGTGCACTCGCACCACCAGCGGCCGTGATCTGCGCGCGCACGACACTGTCGACAGCCGCCCACTTCGCGGATGCATCGGGGAGCGAATCGGGTACGATCGCATCGGAGCTTTCGCACGCCGTCAGCACCATCGCTGCGGCCGCGATGAACAACGTTCGTGGCATCGGCATACTGAGTTCGAGTATCGAAACGTGCGCACGACCAGAGGCCGTGCGCACGTTTGCTGTCATGTAGCAAACCTACTCGCGGTGCACGATCAGGCTTTGCGCAGCAGCCCCAGCCACTCCGATTCTTTCATGCCGTACTCCGGAAACACGCGATCGAGCGCCTCTCCACCGAGGTGACGCGAGGTCAGCTCACCGAATACGGCGCGGAAGTCGGTGGTGAGCGCCAGGTCGCGTCCCTCGTACAACTGCTCGCGCTCCAGCCCGGGCCAGCGGCCCAGCACCTTCTGCGGGCTCGCCAAGTTGCCGCCGAGCACGAACATCGCGCCGGCATGTCCGTGGTCGGTGCCACCGGTGCCGTTCTGCCGCACGGTGCGACCGAACTCCGACATGGTGAGAATCACCACGTCGTCCATGCGGTCGCCGAGGTCGGTCACCAGTGCGGCGACCGACTGCGCGAAATCTCCGAGCCGGTTGGCGAGCTGCCCCTGCGCCGCGCCCTGATTCACGTGCGTGTCCCAGCCACCAACATCGGCGAACGCCACTTCGAGTCCCACATTCGACTTGATGAGTTGCGCGATTTGTTGCAGGCGCTGACCAAACACGGAGCGCGGATAGTTCGCACCAGCCACCGGTCGATACTGCAGCGGGTTGGCGGAACGCAGCATTTTCATGGCTTCGAACATATCGGAGCCGGAACCATGTACGAGATCGGCCTTGCCGGTGCGATACAACGCCTCGAGTCGTGCTTCGCTGTCGCCACCCGCCGAACGAATGGAGAACTCCTCGAGCGAGTTCATCGCAACGACCGGCGCGTCCCCGTCAAGAATGCGCGGTGTTTGCTGCGTCATGGATACCGCGCGAAACGGCGACGCGGGTGTTTCGCAGTTGGCTTCGCACGTGCCCTTGGTGGCGAGATACCGATTGAGCCAGCCGTCGCGCGTGCCTTTGCGATCGGGCGTAGCCGACTCCATGTAGTCCTGCGCATCAAAATGCGAACGTGTGGCGCTGGGGCTGCCCACGGCATGAATGGGTACGAGCATCCCGCGATCGTACAGCGGCTTGAAGGGTGACAGCGATGGATGCAGTCCAAAAAAACCGTCCAGATCAATCGCACCGTTCCCGACCCGCGAGGGCGCACCAATCGCGAGCTGCGGACGCGACGTATAGTACGCCTTTTCACCAAACGGTACGACCACATTGAGCGCGTCGGCGGCGCCACGCTGAAACAGACAGATCAGCGTCTTGCCACGAACCGCCTTGGGCAGCGACATCCCCATCACGGTGCGCTCAAGGAACGACGGCGACAGTCCGATCGTCACCAGCGCCAGCGCACCCGACTTGAGAAAGACTCGGCGTTGCATGAGGTGAATCCTCGTAAGAAGTCGGTGTGTATTCAGCGACGCTGGAACTCGGGAGCACCAATGGCGAGCCCCACGAGTTTCGGGAATCCGGTGAGTTCTGGGATCGCGCCAGCAGTGTTGTTCGCCGCGCGACGTGCGTTGGCGCGCGCCGGTGGCGGCGTCATCATATTGGTGTCGTTGTCGTCGCTTCGGAACAGGGAATCCGAACCGGCCGGCGCACGCGCCAACAACGGATTCTTGCCACTCGTCAGAATTGCCCGCGTGTCGGACGACACATCGCCACCAAATAGCGCGCGCACCAGCCCGTCCACCTGGGCCTCCACAGGCTTGCTGTTCAGCTCAACCGCCGTTGGCCACTGCGCGAGCCGCGCCCCCGGCAAGCGGCCGGCACCAACGGCCAGACCAAAGTTCATGCGATTGAGAATCGCACCGGTATTGATCCACTCGTCGGCCGTATCCGGATACCCATCGGGGGTGGCGCGGCCGTAGATCGGCTGCCCCATGCGCGCGATAAGCTGCGCGGTTTGCGGCGTCACATCCGGCTGTCCGCCCAAGGCGCGCGAGGCGCTCACCACGAGCTCGAACGGCGTCTTTACTTTGGCGCGATACGCATCGGCCGCAAAGAACTCGTCACTCGTCACGATGGTGCGCATGACTTCGCGCAGATCGCCCTTGGTACGCGTGAACGTGGCCGCTGCGCGATCAATCAAGCTCTCGGGCGGTTCATCACTCACGAAACGGCGCGCCAACTTCGTGGCAATGAAGCGCGCCGTGCTCGGATGAGTGGCGAGGAGATCAAGCACACGCTCGCCTTCGTCCTGTCCCTTGCCGGCTGGAAATTTCTCGCCAAGAATAGTCTTTGCTTCGGCATCATGCGCTTCGGCGCGGAACACAAATCCGCCACTCGCCCGCGCACCGCGGTCGAGCGTCCATCCGGTGAGTGCCCGCGCGACTTCCATCACATCCTGCTGCGTGTAGCCGCCGTCCACGCCGAGGGTGTGCAGCTCCATGAGTTCACGCGCATAGTTCTCGTTGATGCCACGCAGGCGACGCGGATTGTTGTCGGCCAGCGTCGCGATGTATTGCTGTGCTTGCAACAGCGTCATGTCACGTACGCGCTGCAGCTGCTCGGGCGACAACGCGAGCATGCGCTGCTTCTGTTGTTCGGGCAGGCGGTCACGATCCATCAGCTGACCAACCGTCGTGCGGTCGAGCAGCGCGCGCTGCGCACCGCGCGGATTGTTGCGTACGGCATTGCGCGGCTGCTCGAGCGTGCGACGGCCACTGTCCGCCACGCTCTGCGCCTGGTCGAGATAGGTGAGCATGGCCGGGCTTTTCGCCACGGCACCGAGCAACGTGCGGAAGTTGCCCAACACGTGTGGACGAATCGCGTCGCGCTCAAACTCCGCGATGTAGTAGCGTGTTTGCTGTTTACCCGTGAACACATTGAAGTGATTGGCCCAGAAATCCACCAGCACTTCCTGCAGCTGCCGTTCACTCGCCACGGCCCGTCCGGCTCGCGCGGTGAAGAGCTCTGCGCCGGCGCGCAGTCCTGCACGGGCTTGCTCGCGCAGTCGCGCTGAATCGGCCGGAGAGATTCGCACCACGTCGCGCGGGGCCATATCACCTGCCATATCACCTGCCATCACGCCCCTGTTCCCACCCGCGACCTGCTGACGGGCGGCCAACCGCGCGACCTGTTGGCCCGGCGGCGGATACTTGGCCAGAAATTCTGCGCCGGTCATGGTGAGCGTGGGGAACTGCGTGAGCCATGAGTTCGTGCGCGTGTCGTCAATGCGATCGGGATGCAGCTGCTGTTCGATCCACTGATCGATGCCCATCGCTCGCACGCGTTCCACGTCACCCGGACGCGGCCCGAACGCGAGGCGATGGAGGGCGTGTTGCACTTGCTGGTCGGCGGTTTGTTCTCGCCCGGACACGGCATCGCTCATGCGCTGGGCATGCAGCGGCGAGAACGCTCCGGATAGCGCGAAGGACGCGGCGGCAAGCGGGGCCCACGCGGCGCGGCGGCGGGCACGCGTGGAGGGAGGCGAAGGATTCATCATGGGCGAAACTCGGCGAGAAGGGCGGTTGCATACTACCCCGGACACAGAGATTGACGCTGCGAAGGCGGCCGCGTTAACGCAGCACTGTGTCTTTCCGTTGACTCGGCCTTGAGCTCGCGTGCGGAACCCGATTGCTTTGAACGATGGCACAGCATGTGAAAGCGCGTCCCGGCACGGCCGGTTTGCTTGTTCTGGTCGCAACCACGGGCGCGCTGCTGGCGTTCGGATGGCGCGCCGGCGACCCCGCCAGGGCATTTCGCAATACGGGTCGCATGTTGCTGCAGTCCCGTGAGTTTCCCGGGTCGGCCATTCCGGCGGTGATCACCACGGTGGGGTTTGCGCATCATCTCATTGCCGCGCTGCTCTGGGGCATGTTGCTGATGTTGTTCGTGCGCGGATTCCG
>JBBRDP010000208.1:0-6142 GCA_038203795.1 Gemmatimonadales bacterium | reverse complement strand
GTGATCTCGGGGAAGTGGCCGATCCGCAGCCGACGCTGATGCGCGTGATCAGGCGTCCGGTACCGGACGTAGAAGGTCTTCATGCCGTTCGTGTTCACCCTCACCTCAAAGCCAGGCTGACGGGCATCGGTCACCGTGTACTTGGCCTTTCTGACGGGCAGCCGCTCGACACTGGCGGCGGTCAGATTGTGCTTGGTCGTTGGATCGGCTGGCGGAGCTGGGCGTGGCATAGGAGGGCGCTTTACCGGGAGGATGTCGTGCCGAGGTCGGTCTGGTGTCTCACAGGTGTCTCAGCATCTCGTCCATCAACGTACACGTCCATCAATGAGGCGCAATGTCGCAATGATCACAAAACACATACGGGGTAAGCATTATCGTGCGCTTCGTGCGCGATTAGGCGTTATAGGACCGATCAGCGTATACCGCGAAAACCGAAATTCCCAAGCTGAAAGTCGCGGGTTCGAGCCCCGTCTCCCGCTTGCTGTAAGTCTCGCTGTAACGACAGTTTGCGCCGTTTCCTTCATAAGGGATCGGCGCATTGTTTTTGAGCGCGTCCCAAAATCACCCTTCGCAAGCCCTTGAACTTGGGCTCATGCGCCACCCCGCCACCCCACCGCTGCTCGCCGTGCTCACCGGCGACGAGCCGTGCTCACCAGACGTGCCGCTCGGCGTCCTGCAGCGGGATGCGCTCGCGTACGCCCGCACGCAATTCCAAGGACGCACCGTGGTCAACGTGGCGACCGGGTGGCCGATCGCGTTCGGGCGGCGTGGGGTGAACAAGACCCTCAACCACGCCGTGCGTCGTGAGCACGTGCAATCGGTACCCGCGCTGCCGGCGCTGTTGGTGCACGCGGACTGGATCGGGAAAGAGGCGAATCGCGACCCCGACGAGATCCGCGACGTCCCTTGGGTGCACACCTTCGCCGCGGTGCTCGTCTTGGCCGGCATCGCGTACCGCGTTCGCCTCGTCGTGAAGGAGACGAACGTGAAGTATCGGTTCTACGACCACGACATGATCCAACACCAAGAGCCCGCCGATCCCTGAGTTTGAGGCTGGCCTTCCCAAAGAAGGGGCGACGACTGCAGAGCCGGCGGGCTCAGAACGAAAGGTATCGGCGGGCGATCCCCGTTGTGGAGAGGGACGACCATCTGACAGCAAGGGATACCACGGCAGGCCCCCACGTTCCGCCAAGCTCAGGCAGCCGCGAGGGAGCCGATCTCGACCGCGCCGAGCTGACCAGAGCGGCCATCGGCACTCTCGCGTCGAACGTAGGCCAATCCCGTAGCCGACAACTTTGCGTGAGAACATGTCGAGCACCACGGTGAGGAAGATCGGGATTCCGTCGCGGACCCGTTCGCGCCGCCCTACCGCCCCACCCCCACGAATCGCGGCGCCGGCAATGCGATCCGCTCCACCGGCGCCCCTCCCCGCAGGAACGTCACCACCGCCGCCGCCACCCGCGCGTCGGCCTCGAAGATGTTGTGTCCGCCGTTCTCCACGTGCAGCGCGCGGCCGAAGCGGAATCCCGCCCGCACCACCGCCGCCTCGGCGGGCGATGTGCGGCCGTCGAGTGTGCCGGAGATGAACAGCGTGGGCACCGACGATCGGCGCGGCGCGCGGAAGGCGGCGCCGAGGTCGATCGATTGCTGCAATCCCGCGACGTGCGGCATGGGGAAGTTGAGCGCATCGCCGAGGAGGCCGCGCGCCGCCTCACGGGCCACCAGCGCAGCGCGCGGCGCATCGATCCCGGACGCGAGATCCATCAGCTCGGACATGCCGCTGAACGTCGAGAACCCGCCCAGCTGCCCGATGATCGGCGCGGCGACCACCTCGTACATCCCCGCATCGAGCGCCGCGTACAGCGCGGGCACACGCGCGATCCCTGATGGGTCGGCAATCATGCCGCCCACAAGCAGCTGCAGCGGAAACGCATCGATCGTGACCGAGACCGGCGACGAGGCGCCCGGTGGCGTCGCGCTGATGCGCTGCGGCGCCGAGTCGAACCGCGCATGCACTCTCCGCATGGTGGCCGGCAGGTTGCCGAAGGTGCGCGCCGCGGCCGTGTCGGCGTCGATGAGTCGCTGCACGCGCGCGAACAGACTGTCGGTGAGCGCCGGACGCTTCACGGTCTGCTCCAACCCTTCGATACCCGCGAAGACGGCGCGACTCACCGAACTTCCGTGATACGCCAGCATCGCCAGGCCAAGGTGCGAGCCATAACTGATTCCCACAAGCGAGACCTGCGGCACACCGAGTGCGCGGCGCAGATCCTCGAGATCGTCGGCGCTTTCGCGCGTGGTGTAGCCGTTCACATCGACACCGGAGGCGGTCCACTGCGCGATGCAGTCGGTGAGCCCCGCACGCGTGAAGGAGGTGATCATCGCGCGCGTGAGCGGCTGCGCGAAGTCGACTGGCGTGCGCGCCTCACACGGCGTCATGGTGGCTGACTGTCCCACGCCGCGCTGATCGAGTGCGATCACGTCGCCCAGCGTGCGGAGCGCCATGAACATCGGATATCGCGGTCCCGCCGCAGCGCGAATGCCCGACGCTCCGGGACCGCCGGCCAGATACACGATTGGCGCACCTGGTGTCTGAGAGGTGGACTTGAAGCGTACGAATCGCAGCGCAATGCGACGGGATGACGGGTTGGCCCGCCGCTCCGGCACGATGAATTCGCCAAGCTCCGCGTCGATGGTCGACCCGTCGGGCGCCTTGAAGGCATAGGGCGTAAACGTCAGCGCGGGCACGGTCGCGGACTGTGCATTCAGTGTTGGCGCACCGCACAGCAACACGCACGCCGCAAGGCGCCGCGCACCGCGCATCAGCGCCGCATTCGGTACGGCACCATGCTGCACGCGAGCGGTGGTCTGGGTCATGATCGGCTCCGGGTTGAGGAATGACCGCATCGTACGAGCCGCCACGTCGTGTGCCGCAGGCGAGTCGGTGAGCGGTGGTGCCACGTCGGTGACCGGTCGTCCGTGCATGGCGCCCTCGCACTATTCTCCACGCATGCGCTCACTGCTCGCCTGTCTGCTCGCCTCTCTGTTCGCGTCGGTCGCGGCCATCGCCGCGCCTCAGCCGGACCCTCGGCCTGCGGCTCCGTCCAACGCGCCGGGCAGTGTCGTGATGATCGTGCGCCATGTCCAGGTATGTCGCGCCAGCAGCGTAGGTGTGACGGCGGCGCCTGTGGACTTCTCCATGTGCACGCGCATGCCGACCGAACGCGTGAATCCGCAGGGCACGGCGCTCTGGATGCTGGCCGACGTCACGCTCCCCGCGTCGATGGCCGAACAGCGCGAGCCAATGGCCGTGCTGGTGCAGAGCATGGCGTCCTCGGCGATCTACTGGGATGGTGTGCCGATCGGCAGTAGCGGAATCGTGTCGATCGACCCGCGGCGCGAAGTGCCGGGGCAGTTCGTGCACGTGGTGCCCCTGCGCACGGAGGAAGCACGTGCCGGTGTGCATCGCCTGGCGATCGCGCTCAGCAGTCACCACGGTCCGGTGCGGGTGGATTCTCCCATGCACGTCGTGGTGGTGGCCCCGCTCGACGTGGTGCGCGACGGCATCGGCGCGGCTCCTGCGGCAACGCTCGTGGCACTCGGCGCGCTGCTCCTCGCTGCGGCGTACTTCGCGACGGTGGCCGGACGGGTCAATCCGCGCCGCGACGCACTGCTCCTTGCGGTGATGATCACCTGCGCGCTCGTGCAGAGCGGCGCCGAGCTGCTTCGGCTGGTGGTGCCGCTCACGTACGTGGCGCAGATCTGGCGGCTGATCGTGATTCTGCTGGCGGCAATCGGCCTGGGCGCCGCGCTGGTCGCGTATGTCACGCGGCGTTTCGCGCCAACGTGGCAACGGCGGCTGCTGGCGAGTTACGGGATTGCAGCAGGGCTCACGTGGTTCGTGCCGGGATTCGACCTGCGCACCTTTGTCGTGCTCGGCGTTGCCGTGGCGCTCGCCCTTGGAGTGGCCGTGCGAGCGGCGTGGCAACGACACAGCGGCGCCCGTTCGATTGCGGCCGTGCTGGTGCTGCTGCTGGCAGTGGGTGGCATCGAGGGCAGTGCATTTCTCGATCGCGATCTCTTCGTCGGCATCACGATCCTGACACTGTTGCTGCTGTTGGATCAGGTGGCAACGCTGCAGCGGGCACAGCGCGCGGCCGTCACTGCGCAACGGACGATCGAACGCCTCGAACTCGAGCTGCTGCGTCGCCGGCTTACGCCGCACTGGCTGCTCAACATGCTCAATGCGCTCACGGCATGGATCGAGGAGGAGCCGCGCACGGCGGTCCGCATGGTGGGCATGCTTGGCGAGGAGTTCCACCGTCTCGCGCAGCCGATCGACGCGCCGCTCATCCCGCTCGAGGAGGAGCTTGCGGCCTGCGCCCGACTGCTCGAACTCATGTCGCTGCGCACCGGACGCCCCTTCACAATCGATGCCAGCGATGTGTCGCCGGCACTCGACGTGCCTCCCGCCGTGCTTCACACTCTGGTCGAGAACGCGCTCACGCACGGACGTTACCGGCACGGCGCGACTTTCCGCATTCGTGAGGTCCAGGACGCGGGTGTGACTGTGCTGACGTTCGAGACACCGCAAGGCGATCCAGCGTCGGACGCGCTGCCCGGACCGACGCCGGCAGACGCGACCGACGGCTTTGGGCTCACGTATGTGCGCGCTCGTCTCCGCGCCGCCTATGGCGACTCAGCTACGCTGCGGCATGGCCCGCGTGACGAGGGCGGTTGGCGCACGACCATTTGGCTTGGAGTGACTTCGGCATGAGCGCCGGTGATGGCGAGTCGGCGACGGTGCTCATCGTCGAGGATGATCTTCCAGCGCAGCGGCGGCTGGTGCGTCTCCTGCGCGCGCATCCCGCGTATCGTGAGGCGCAGGTCCGGTGCGCCGACGACGTGGGCGGGGCGCGTCTGGCGTTGCAGCGCGAGACGGTACACCTCATGCTCCTCGACCTCGACCTGCATGGGGAGGACGGCTTTCGCGTGCTGGCCGCAGCCGCGGAGTCTCGCACGCAGGTGGTCGTGGTGTCGGCGCATGCGCATCGCGCGATCGAGGCGTACGAAGTGGGCGTGGTGGACTTCGTGCCCAAGCCGGTGAGCGAGGCGCGTCTGCTGCTGGCGCTGGGGCGCGCGCGGATTGACACGACGGATCGTCGGCCAGCCGAACTGCTCGTGCGCACACGCCAGGGGCTCGAACGTGTTGCCCCGCAGGACATACTGTATCTCAAGGGCGCCGACGATTACGTGGAGCTGTGGCTCCGCTCAGGCCGACGCCTGCTTCACGATGAATCGCTGGCGCAGCTCGAACGCCGGCTGCCTGCTGACTTTGTCCGCGTGCACCGGTCGCATATGGTGCGGCGCGACGCCGTGCAGTGCGTCCTCGACGGACCAGTGGGCACGCGCGTCCTGCAGCTCAGCAATGGTGCGCGCGTTCCGGTGAGTCGGCGTCGCGTGGCGCCGGTGTTGCGCGTGCTGCTGGGCGCACAGTGACGATCGTCGCGCGCTTCCGTGCCGTCGACAGCGATCAGCGCGCGACGCACCTGATGGCGGTGGTATGGCGCTGACGCGGCCGTGATGCGGCCCCGGATCACCGGAGAGCGGTGCTTGCGCGGAGAGTCAGGTGGACGTGAGCGTGGCGAACGATTATCTCACGGAGGACGAGCGTCAGGCTCTGAATCGCGTCGTCACCGTGAATGCATGCCCGCCATAGCTCCACGCGCGCATCGACGATCTCAATGAGTCGGTGACGGCGCACGACCCTCCTTCTCGGCTTCTTCCCGATTTAGCCGTTCCTGAATCGCATCGCGCCTTTGCGACGCTCGATCAGTCTTGACGGACCCCGCCGGCGACGCTGAATCGGCGAGTTGACTATACGAAACCACCCGTCGCGCTGTCCCGGGCATCGGGACGCGACCAACGACTTCCTCGAACTCCCGCACGATCAGTTGCCCCACCAGCGCCCCGGACCGAGTCGAGGCGATGCGGAACTCCTGTCGGATCGTTCGCGGCTTGTTCGGATCACGTTCGACGGGATCAGGTCGCCCCCAGGCACCGTTCGCTTCGATCCATCCGGAATTGCAGGAGAAATCCCCAAGCGCTCGCAACACGGTCGTATCGGTCTGACCTTGCCCGT
>JBBRDP010000207.1:0-6183 GCA_038203795.1 Gemmatimonadales bacterium | reverse complement strand
GGTGCGGTGCACACGAGTTCGCCGGCCTCTCCGCGCAGCGTGTGTCCGGCATCATCCCAGATGTCGACGGCCATGCCGAGTCCTCGCATTTGCAGCTCGCCGCGATACACGGGCGACGTGGGGTCACCAAGTGCAAAGCAGGAGACGATGTCCGTGCCACCGCTGATGCTGGACAACTGCACGGCCGGCGCGATGTCACGGTACACAAAGTCATACGAATGCTCGGCGAGTGGACTGCCGGTGGACAACACGCACCGCAGCGACGAGAGGTCGGCCATCTCGCGCGGTCGCACACCAGCCTTTTCGAGCGCGGAGAGATACTTCGCGCTGGTGCCAAATACCGAGATGCGCTCCGTGTGCGCCATGCGCCAGAGAACGCCCGGCTCATCAGCGGGAATGGGGGCGCCATCGTACAAGACGATCGTGGCACCGACGGCCAACGCTGACACGAGCCAGTTCCACATCATCCATCCGCATGTGGTGAAGTAGAACATGCGGTCGGTGTCGCGAATATCGGTGTGCAGTACGTGTTCCTTGAGGTGCTGCAACAGCGTGCCGCCCGCTCCGTGCACGATGCACTTGGGCAACCCTGTGGTGCCCGACGAATAGAGGATATACAGCGGGTGCTCAAACGGAAGACGCACGAACTCGAGCAACGCGTCGTGATGTGCGGCGAGCGCGTGATCCCAATGTTTCGCGTCGCGCAGCCCCTCGAGATCGGCGGCGTGATCGCCGCGTGATATCACCCAGGTTTCGCGCAGCGAAGGCAACCGGCTCACGATCTCCCGCACCCGCGGCATCACATCGATCTGCTTTCCGGCGTACACATAGGAGTCGGCCACGATGAGCACGGTGGGTTCAATCTGCCCAAAACGGTCGAGCACACCGTCGCTGCCAAAGTCTGGTGAGCACGAAGACCAGACCGCACCGATGGCGCTTGCGGCGAGCATCGTGATCACTGCTTCGGCGATGTTGGGCAACCAGCCAGCGACACAGTCCCCTTCGCCAACTCCGGCCGCACGGAGCGCAGCCGACGCCCGCGCCACGTCGCGCGCGAGTTCCGCATGGGTGAGTACACGTTCACGTCCACGTTCCGTCCAGCTCACGATTGCCGGGTGCGTATCGCGTCGGCGCAACAAATGTTCGGCAAAGTTGAGACGCGCGCCGGGAAACCAGCGCGGCCCGTGCTCCGCATCCGGCGGCGCCATGCGCTCGCCGCCCTGCAGCACAGCGTCATAGCTTGTGCCATCGGCGCGTACGTCGGATATCACGTCACAGAAGCGCCAGAGCGCGGCCCAGAACGCCTCGCGATGGTGCACACTCCATACCCAGAGCGCGTGACTGTCGAGTGTAGCGGAGGGAATCAAACCCTCGGCAGCGAGCGCGCGCGTGAAGGCCATCCATTGCGTCTTGTTGCGCCTGCTCGCAGACGGCTCCCACAGCGGTCGCTGCGACGCGGTCATTCCGGCACGTCGTCAGCGAGCTGCTCGTGCGTCGCGTCTGCCCTATCACGCCCCGCGTCGTCAGCAGCATTACGCGTCGCGGTGTCCGCACCATCTCGCGTCACCGCGCGTGCGACGGCTACGGCATCACACGCCGCACCGTGGATGTCACAATACCATCCATGTCGATCGTGAAAAATCAGATGCGGGGCTTCGATACTGCGCAGCCGGACGCGAATTACTGCGGACGTGGCCGTGCGTGGCCCCACAACGGCACGCGGATCAAGCATTTCAACCACCGGACGCTCCGGAAAAAGATCGATCTGCGTGGCGGCGACGGGTGGTGTTGGTAGCCGATCGAGCCGGCCACGACGTGAGGAGCGGGGAGCACTGGGCATGATGTACGAAGGCTGGCGACATCATCGCCGTGGCACCAGAGGCAGCAGACATCTGGTGGCAGTTTCCGGCTCATTCGGCTCTGAATGTGCCGTGCCCCTGCGCGGGAGCGTGTAAGGCGATCCCCTCGGCCACCGCATTCCGATCTATTTTGCCGGAGCCCAGCCTGGGTAACTCGTCAACAAAGATCACCCGTCGCGGCACCTTGTAGCCGGCGAGGTACTCGCGCACCTCGGCCAGCAGCGCCGACTCGCCGATATGCTCGTAGCCGACGGAGCGCACGACCACGGCGCAACCGATCTCTCCCCAGCGCCCATCGTCGATCCCGATCACAGACGCATCCGCAACACTTTGACAATTGAGCAACGCCGCCTCAACCTCGCCGGGATACACATTCTCTCCACCCGAAATGAACAACTCCTTGCGACGACCACGAATCGCCCACAATCCTTCGGAGTCTCGCAGGGCGAGATCACCGGTGCGCAGCCACCCGTCCACGGTCATCACCTCGGCGGTCCGTTCGGCGTCGTTGAAATAACCGCCGAACATTTGCGGACCGCGCAGTTGCAGCTCGCCTACTTCGCCCGGCGCGACCACGCGTCCGTGGTCCGCGATCAATCGCATGTCAAGGAACGGCAACGGATGCCCCACGGTACCAGGATTCGCGAGAGCGATGGCGTTGGACGTGGTGAAACAGTTTGGGCCGCACTCGGTCAGTCCATAGGCTTCCCGAACCTGATAGCCGGCGTCCCACACCGAATCGCGAATGCGCGGCGGACACGGTGCACCGCCCGCGATCAGCCAGCGCAGCCTTGGCAGGGGCTCACCCCATGCCGCTCCATTGCGCAACATGTCGAGCTGCGTTGGCACGCCGAATGACACCGTGATGTGCTGGGAACGCATGGTGGCAAGCACATGGTCGGGGTCGAACGCATCAAGCATCACCATGCGACCGCCGCAGAACAACAGCGGTAACGTGAAGACGCCCCAGCCAGCCGTGTGAAATAGCGGCGATGCCAGCAACCCCACATCGAGTGATGAGAGTTCCCACGCGAGATTGGTGGCCACCGCGTTCCAATGCAGCTGGCGATGTGGCATCATCACGCCTTTGGGTACGCCGGTGCTCCCGGAGGTGTAGAGCAGCATCGCCACCGTGTGCGGCGTGACATCAACGCGAGAGACCAACGCCGCAGCGCGACGCAACAGTGCGTCTGCATCACGATCGAGATCACACCACACCGGTTCCCGAATCCCCGATTCTTTGACCGCACGCTCGGCGAGCCCACGAAAGCGATCTTCGCCGATTAACACGGACGGTGTCGCGTCGCGCAGCACGCGCGCGAGTTCAACGGCGGTGAGTCGCCAGTTGAGCGGGACCAACGAGGCACCGATTCGCCCGGCGGCGGCGAGCAGCGGGACGTGCTCCACCCGATTTCGCGAGAGCACCGCGATACGATCACCCGCCACCGCGCCCATAGCGACGAGCGCACCGCACCACTGTGTCGCGTGGGCGTCGAGCGCACCATACGAGTGCTCCCCGCCACGCGTCGCATCAACCACAGCGATGCGGCTGGGATCGTGCCCCGACCACCACGCCAGCGGATCGAACGCCGCAGGCAACGGCGCATACACCAAGGCCGCGCCGGTCACGTGTGCAACGGTACTGCCGCCGGAACCAACACCACGGCCTCACCATCGAGTACGACGGCACCGTCCTGATTGCGACAGACGGTTGACAGCCGCACGCGCCGGGTGCGCGGTTTGAGTTCGATGATTTCAATTCGAACGGTCACCGTGTCGCCGATGCGCACCGGACGACGGAAGGACAGCGTTTGCGACATGTAAATCACGCCGGGCCCCGGTACTCCGTTCGAAATGGCCGCCGAGATATAGCCGGCGGTGAGCATGCCATGCGCAATACGTCCGCCGAAGGAGCTCGCAGCGGCGGCCTCTGCGTCCACGTGCACGGGATTGAAATCGCCCGTGATCTGCGCGTACTGCATGACATCTGCATCGGACACCGCTTTGCTCCACTCCGATACGTTCCCGACGGCAAGGGATTCGAACTCCATACTCAGGCCTCCATGACGGCGCGCACATCGGGCGCCAGGGTAGACAGCGCGGTGTCCCGTGTAACCCATGACACCGCGAAGAACACAAGCATCGACGACACAAGTGCGATGGCGGAGGCATTCACGCCGGACGGAAAGGCAAAGAGTTTCAGATAGGCCGTCGTCTCAAGCGACAGCGTGACCACCAGACCGGTGGCAATCGAACTCACGGCACCGGCGCGTGTGGCGCCGGCCCAGTTCAGTCCGACAGCCAGTGCGGGGACGAGTGTGCTCGCAAACACCCCCCATCCAAAGATGCCGAGAAATGCCACAAGGGTTCCCGACGCCTGTGCGACCACGGCCGAGACGAGCGCGATGACCACCGTCCAGATGCGTCCCCATTTGAGTTCGTCGGTGAGCCGGGTACCGAACGCCACTGGCAGATCATGCGTGCACGCCGCCGCTCCGACGCTCATGAACGAGTTCACGGTGCTCATGATCGCCGCTGCGACGCTGGCAAACACGATGGCGGCGAGGGGCACCGGGGTAAACAGCAACAGGAATGACGGTGTTGCGTCATCAGGGATCCGCAATGCGGGCGTTGCGCCACTGAGCACCAACGCTTTCATGGCCAGTCCCACTCCGACAAACAGCAACAGCGACACCGACATCGCTGCGGTCATCAGCAGCGGGAACCACTTCAATTGCCGGGCATCGCGCAGCATGAAGTACTTGTGGATCACGTGCGGTTGCCCGAGCGAACCGAGTCCAAACACGAAGTAAAACGATAGCGCCGCCAACGGAGTCAGTGTGCCCCACGGCGAAAGCAGCGCAGGCTGCGTGTCCAGAATGGTGCGTGAGATACCGGACAATCCGCCACCAGCAGCGAGCGCATACCAGAACACCGCACCGGACGCAAGCGCCATGAGTGAGCCCTGAAACACATCGTTGTAGATACCCGCGAGAATACCGCCGGAGACTGAATAGGCAAGGACAATGAGTGTCCCGATCCAGATGGCCGCCACCAACCCCGGCGAAAAAATCGCATCAATGACGAGCCCAAGCGCCAGAATGTTGGTGGCCATGTATCCGATCACTGCGATGATGATCGCGACCGCCGCCAATCCCTGCGCCAGACGCGAGTCATACCGGGCAGCAATCGCGTCCGGAATCGTCATCATCTCGCGGACTTCTGCGAGCAGGCGCAGCCGCTTTGCCATCACCCACGCGCCCATCGAGTTTGTCAGGGCGGCAGGCAACACAATGAACACGGCACCGAGTCCCACGGAATACACCAGGCCCGGTCCGCCAATGAACGCAAACCCCGACAGTGTG
Source organism: Gemmatimonadales bacterium (assembly GCA_038203795.1). Classification (GTDB taxonomy): domain Bacteria; phylum Gemmatimonadota; class Gemmatimonadetes; order Gemmatimonadales; family Gemmatimonadaceae; genus JAABRT01. The sequence continues at coordinate 959 of JBBRDP010000207.1, read as the reverse complement.
GCGGCCATCGACGCAATTGCGAGGGTGAACAAACCGATGCCTTTGCCCGCGACAAAAAAATCCGCCGCCGAACGCGTGCGGCGTGACGCCCAGGTGCCGATGATGGTCACGATCACGAAATACGCAATCGCAACGCCACCGATCACTGGCTGTGACATACTCGGTAGCGCCGCAGTTTGCAGCAGCGCCGCCGCCGGATGAAGCAGGCCAAGACTGAGGTGCAGCATCAAACGCTCCCCCCGCGCGCGCCCGCCGCCTTGGTGTCCGGCAGTCGGGCGGCCCGAACACGCGCCAGATCGTCGTCGGTCAATGTAAACAGATCAAACGTGAGCGCGTACACAACCGGCAACAGCAACAGCGGCACCAGACCAACACCCAACAGAAGCACGGCAGCGCGTGGCGGCAGACCGAACCACAAAGGCGTGTTGGCGTTTTCAGTGGGCAGCGCCAGCGCGAGCACAAAGCCGCCAGCGATCAGGAGAAAGACGAGCGCAAACGGTCCCGCCAACGGACCGATCCCGCGACCGGCGCGCACTGCGCCGAGAATCATCATGGCGCACATCGTCAGCGGCATCACGATCGCCATCAACCACGGACCGAGTCGCGCCAGCCAGAGTGGGAGGAAGGCGCTCACGTACGCCATCGCGATCCCTGCCATGCCCGCGATGAGAGCCCGCAATGCCAGATCCCGCGCCGTTAACATGTGACTCACCGCGGGCACCTCGTTCGACTGTTGTCGGCCAGCAAGCATGGACAGCTCATATTTGGTTGAGGGTCTCCTTCCAAGGCGGTGCCGTGCCGCCCAGTTTCCTGTGTATGCCAGCACCCGAGCGCATCCCATCACCGCACGATCCTTTTAGCCGAACGCGTGCCGTGCGGCCCGGACGACGGCTTGTCCTTGCGCTGTCGCGGGCGTCCATGGTGGCAGTGGTAATTGCGGTGACGGCCGCCGCTTCGGT
>JBBRDP010000206.1:0-6276 GCA_038203795.1 Gemmatimonadales bacterium | reverse complement strand
TTGCTGAAGTGCTGGCAATTGTGAGCGAGAACCTTGTGCGCAAGCTGATCGACATTCGCGTTCAAGGCGAGCAGGCACCGCAGACTGAGAGAAAGTCCACGACAACCTGGACTGATCCCCTCGGCTGAACCGAAGGCGGGTTGTGGTCGGATTTTCGAAGCCGCCAGTCGGAGGCCAGACGTCCAGGCCGTAGTGACGATTCCTGCTCGATGAGCAACGCCGCATGGAGTGGTAAACTGTCGAGACGTATGCGACGCCTGTTGTGACAGATCGTGAAATCGCAACGAAACCGTCGCAGGGTTGCGGCGCGCAGTGACAAAGGCAATATCGGTTCTTATAGCCTTTTATAAAGGCTCACCAATATCCATACTGCCAAAATACACGACAGTCTCAATTCGATCCGGCTCTTTTTGTCTGCCTCACTCGTCGCAACGCTTCCGGTCATTGCGCAGACGAGCGCAGCTAAGCCATCCGGGGCAGCCACCGCCGCAGTAACGCAGATTGTGAGTGTGTCCCCGATCAGCCTCGTCTTCGGCATCTTCGGCGCGGAGTTCGAGCGGCGCATGAGTCCCACCACCGCGCTCGCAGCAAGCGGCACTTACGCTCGACGAGATGGCATCTCGTACCCGAGTCCTTCACGCATGGCAGCGCCGCGCAGCGCATGACCTGGTTTCGGCGTGGCTTCGACACAGGCAGCGTCGGCTCGTGCGATTCGTTCGCCACACCTTGACCCCCCGCCTGAATGACGCCTTGCGCGTGAGGTCGTCGAGCAGGGGATGGACGAATCACGCCCTGCACTGGCGCAGGGGCCCGGTGCCCCACTGCGACCGGCTCGATGCACTGATGCCACCACGACAACGGGCCGCGATGACAGTGCATCGCGGCCCGCTGTGTGATGCTGCCAAGCAGGGTCAGTTCATGCGGCGACGGCGCGCCATCCCCATCAGCCCGACAAGCCCGGTCGCCATCAGTGCATAGGTCGACGGCTCCGGAATGACGTTGGTCGGAATCGTGCCGAACGTCACCAGTGACGGACCAGTGATCTGATTCGTGAACGTTCCGCCACCCGTGTTGGCGAAGGCTGTCGTCACGAGGAAGTACTGTGTGTTGGCAAGCATTGCAAACGAGAACTGCGACTGACCGATACCAAGCGGGCCGTCGTCATTGCTCGCAACGCAGTTGGTCAACGCGCTTGCCGGATTGAAGCTGCCAGCGTAGAGCAGAAGGAAATTGTCCCATAGGGCCGGAACATTGGCCGTACTGGTGAATTGATAAGCTCCAGCCGTGCCCGTAAAGAGCGCTTGCGTCTGGTAGCGGACGGCGGTGCCGACACTTGAAAGCGCCGAACATCCCTGCAAAGGACGATTGAATGTCGATCCCCCCACGATCGTGCTGCTGTAGCTTTGCGCGCCAGCCGCGCCAGCCATCGAGACAAAAGCGAGCACGACAGTACCAGCCCGGAACGCCTTCAAAGTGCGATGCATGCCAACCTCCACGAGGATGGGAATTTCACCAGGGACGAGTGCAGTATGTTGCACGCCGGCATTCGTGTCGAGGGGTACTGCGTATTCTGAACCTTGCTCCGCCTGTGAATGGTGGTACCGGGACCTATCGCCAGGGTAGCGACCGTGGTGTTCGCTGCGTGCAGCCCGCTCGACTGCCGGACAGATATCTGCCTGACGTTCGGAGTCCGGTCGAACGTTCCAGCCATCCGGAGTCGGCGGCACGCGTGTCGGCGATGAGTGTCGCGTGGACGCGCACGCCACAATCAATGCTGGTGCGGACTGTGCTGACGGGTCAAGATGGCCCTGCGGCTGTCGGGCGATTGATTGATCCGTACAGCGATGGCGCAATCCTGCAGGCTCGGTCGAGTGTCCTGCAGACGTACTGCGCGATCGCGCACCCGGCGGTCTGCCCTCCGCCCGCCACCGCGCCTCGGTGGCCGTCGGACGGCGGTGCCCGTCAGCGCGCGGTCGCAGCGGAGACCGGTCACCGGACATGACGGGCCGGAGGGCCCTCACCCCCTTTACGCGCTGATAGGTCGCCTCCCTGTATCGAGCTCGATCATAAAACGGTTATACCGACACATCTCCCAGAGTGTGTGTCCGTGGAACGTGAAGTTCTCGCAGGAGCTGGCGGAGGATTCGCCGTTCCGGGCGCGGGAGTTCATTGCGGGTAAGGATGCGCGGAGTCTCGCGCGTGGGTTGCTGGCGATGTCGCAGGAGGAGTTCCGCGCCGCGTTCAAGGGCTCGCCGATCAAGCGGGCAAAGTTGCGCAGCGTGAAGCGGAACGCCGCCGTCGTATTGGGCAACGTTGGCAACACCGACGACATCGACCTGCTCACCCGTGCGGCTCATGTCGCCGAGCCACTGATGCGGGACCAGGCCGCATGGGCGCTCGCGCATCTACCGTCACCCAGGCGTCAGGCCGCCGCGCGGCCGTCGCAGGATGCGGTCACCGACAGTATCGTTCCGGCTATGAGCAGCCGACGCGCTTCCCTGTCCGTACGGCCCCTGCGCAGCGCGCCTGACGCGGGCCTCAGTGCTGTCGGCACGCCGGCTGAACGCCTGGCACTCGTCGAGACGCTGACGGCGGAAGCCTGGGCACTCGCGGGGCATGCCCTGCCGACCTACGCGCGTGCTGACGCGCCGGTCCACATCACCGCGCTCCGCCCCGCGCTTGTGGTGCGCGAGCGCAAACCCGGCAACTGACGCACCGGTGAATCCCGATTTCGTCGACTTCCTGGCAGCGCTGCTGGCCACCGAGGCCCGATTCCTCGTGGTGGGTGCGCACGCGCTCGCCTTCCACGGCGTCCCGCGCGCGACGGGTGACATCGACATCTGGATCGATCGCTCGCCACCGAACGCCGCGCGCGTCCGGCTCGCCATGTCGGGATTTGGCGTCCCGACCGCGGCGCTGAGCGTGCGGCGAGCCGACCTCGAAGTGCCCGACATGGTCATCCAGATCGGGCTGCCGCCGCGCCGAATCGACGTCCTCACCGACGTCACCGCGCTGACCTTGATGGACGGAGCAGGGTCGATGCCGTTGCCGCGCCGAGAGCCGGAAGGATGAAGTATACGATGTCCCGGAACTGGCGATGCTGATCCCGCCGGACGACCGGTGCGCCACCAGCAGTCGGCTCCCGTCGCCGCGCTCGATCGGTTCCTGTGCGATCAGCGCGTCGGGGAGTGCGAAATCGTAGTCGTTGGCACGTGTGCCGCCCTTGGTTCTTTCGCTCATTCCGGAATCTACCGCACAGTGTTTACGCGGAGATCGCGGAGGTACGCAGTGAAAGCGTTTGGCAAGAGCGTTGCCCAGGCAACGTCGCGCGCGGAACAGTGCCTTCCGCATGTGGCTCCCAGGCATGTGCCAGTTCCCTGGGCCCCTCCGCGCGCGCCCGTCCTCCGCGTGAATACTGTTCGGCAGACAGACGCCTCGCCGGCCGGACCCGACGTGCGGGGCGTCGTCGACGCGACCGGCACCACGTTGTGCAATACGCAGATTCCGTTGTTGAGCGACACGGCCCAGGCGTATGAAGACCCGACGCCTTCCATGTGTCAGGCCCACAGCCGCAACGGCAGGAGTCCCCAGCAGGCGAGGACGACGGCCCACTGGAGCACGGCGACTGCAGCCGTCGCCTCCAGCATGCCACGCCGTTCCACCTCGCGCTGCACGACGTGACGCCACAGACCGAACACCATCGCCACTGGCAGCGCTCCGGTCACGAATGCCAACAGCGCAGTGGCGATGGTCAGGTCACCGAGTTGCATGAACGACTGGCCGAGGAAGAACGGCACGGGAAGCGCGAGCGCCACCGCCGCCAGGAACGGCACGAAAATCGGCTGTGACGGCCGCAGCCGTCGGCGGAGCATGCGGAAGACGAGCCGCTCGTGCGCGACCATGCCGCGTGGGCACTGCGCAAACTGCGCTCCACCAACTCGTGACGGCGCACTCGCACCGAGTGCACCTGCGAGCGTGACGCCGGTGCTACGTCTGATTCATCAGTGTGGCGCGGTTGCTGTCGCTCATGATGCGATCCAACGCAGGACGGCACTGCGGACCCGCGGATCGAGCGCGGGCACGGTGTCGAGTCGCGACGCGAGGACGTCGGCCATGACCACACCGCGATGCGAGAGCGCGCGACAGAACTCACGGTCCTTCTCACGACCGGCCACCGCTTTCGAGATCCAGAGATCGTGGAGCTCGAGACACCACGCCGTGACGCCGCGCGTTGCCGGCGTGTCGAACGGGACGAGACGCGCTTGCCAACCTGTCGGGAGCCGCGCGGTGGATTCCACCACGCCTCGTGCGTAGTAGCCGAACGTGTCGTGAAACATCGACGCCGGCGCGAATCGCATGCTCGAACTGTTCGCGCGTCACGACCCTCGCACCGTCGTGGCGGACTGCAATCCACTCGCGGCCAGCTCGCGCTGCGCGAACTCCCGATACACGCTGGCGCGTTCGGCGGCCGTGAGGACGCCGGTGAACGGCGTGACGTGGCGCAGCTCGCGCGCCCAGGGCATGGGATCGGTGAGCACGGGGATCAGGGCGTCGAGCGGGCGCCGCAGCAGACACCGCCACTCGTCGAGCAGCGGGCGTGCGCCGGGATTTACGGCGCGCATGCGGGCCAGCGAGGCGCGCGCGCGGGCACGCACCACCTCGGGCTCCGCGCGCAGTCGCGCGGCGATCGCGGCATGGAGCAGGAGCGAGCGCCGATCCTCGCGCGTGAGCGCGGGCATGTATCGCACGTCCACCTCGTACCCCGCCGCGTGCGCGAGCCGCTCCACGGTGCGCCACGTGGGACTCTTGCGTCCACTCTCGTAGGCGGCGATGGCCGGCTGGGAGGTGTCCGCCGCTTCGGCCAGTTCCTGCTGCGTCAGACCCGCGGCGGCGCGAAGACGGTGGACAGGATTCATATTGCAATATATCTGATCGGATATCAATATGCGAGTCTGCGGTGGCGCTCGCCGATAACTCGCCATTTGCACCGCGTCCCCTGTGTGCGGGTGCGAATGCGCGCACTCGCGCACTGACGCCGCCGACCCGCCGCGTGCGCGAGCACGCCGCTCGGGCGCGCGCGCGCCGTCGCGCACCCCGACGACCACGCCCGAGTCTGACCGCCGTGCGCCGCCCCACGCCCTACCGTGTGACGACAGACGCCGCCAGCAGCGCGATGCACCGCGGGTCCGTCCGGAGCGTCGCCCAGCTGCGGTCCACCCGCAGCGACGCCGGTGACGCGTAGTCGCGGGCCAGCAGTCGCAGTCAGATCCTGGAGCGACCTCGCCGTGACGCCGACGGTTTTTTGTCAGGATCGCACAAATGGGGTGAGCTCGGCCAGCTCGGCCCAGATTCGCGCGTGCGCCCGTGCTTCGGCCAGACCAAGAGGAATGACCGGCACGTTGGCCAGCACCCCTTCCACATACTCGCGGCGCCGCTGCCGGATGACGGCGTCGCGCGCGCGCTCGACGCCGTGCAGTAACTCTGAAGCGGAAATGGCGGCGAGTGCGACCGGCGCATCACCGAGAGCCGCCAGGTAACCCGGCATGTCCAACGTCCCCCGCTCCGCAGCGATGAGCACCGCGGTGTCGAGGAGCACGCTCATGCGATCAGGCCCACGGATCGACCGGGGGTACCATGCCCGCGCGCGCCGCGGTGAGATCATCGGCGAAGGCTGCGGCGTCCGACGGACTCAGTGGCCTTGGTCGTTTCGCTCTGATTGCTGTACCACACCTCCCCCATCTGTTCCGGTCGACGACCGTGACCCGTGGTGCCTTCGGCCGAGAAGCGCGGCAGCGATCGCGCCGCCAGGCCGAGGGGGAAAGCGACCGAGCAGGAGGACGAGTGGACGTGTCTGCATGACAAAGTGGCGTGACGAATCAGAACGCGGCCGCATGGGAATGGAATCTGGAAGCGCGATCGAGTGGGGGTGATCAAGCCTGCACACCGGGTCACGATCAAGAGGCCTCGTCACAATGCATGCGTGAGCGGCATCCAAAAAGACCAACGCGACGCAGGACCTCGCTTACCCTCCGCCGGAGTCGTCTCGCATGCGCTACCCCATCTCGTTCTGGCTCCTGTTGTGCGCGACTGTCGCCTGCCGGCCCGACGTGCGTGCGCAGACCGCCCAGGCACATCGTGCGCTGCCGACATGCGAATGGTGCGGTGCGGCGGAGGCACCAACGGAACTTGGCCACACCCTGCGTCTCGGTTCGCCGAACGAACCTGGGGAGCGCCTTGTCGTGACTGGGCGGGTATTCGAGGCGGATGCGCGCACAC
>JBBRDP010000205.1:0-6289 GCA_038203795.1 Gemmatimonadales bacterium | reverse complement strand
TCAACGCGTTCCGCGATGCTTGGCGCAACTTTGTGCGGTTCGTGGCAGGCTTTATTGCGCTGCTCGGTGTAATCGTGCCGTTGGCCGGACTGCTGTTCATTGGCGTTTGGGGCTGGAGCAAAGCGCGGCGGCGCGGTACGCCTTCTTGAGGTAGCGCAGCACGTTCTCCTGCTTGTGCCACTGACACCGCTGCTCCACGGCCTCGTCACCAAACACATCGCGCACGGCCGCGCGCAATCCCTTCGCGCCGTCGAGCACGACGAGCAATCCCGTCGGCGCCGCGAAGCCGCGCTCGAGAAGCTCGCGCAGGATGGTGGCACACGTGCGCTTGTTTTCGGTGGCCGTTTGCACGAGCCCCGAGATGCGCTTCTCGCCCTTCATCGTGACGCCCAGCGCGATCACCACCTGATCTTCGGCGAACGTCTTGCCGTCGAGCAACAACACGAGCCACTGGCGATCATCATGGCGGCGCGTGTGGAACTGCAGCAAGGCGGTGGCGCTGGCCTGCACGAACCGCCGCGAGACCGAGGATTTCAAGCGCCCAAAGGCCTCGGGCACCGCTTCGGCCGCGGCCTCGTACTCACGAAACGAAATGCCGGCCAAGACGCGGCGAAACAAGCCGACATCCTGCGCGCGGGGCGTTTGCAACTGCGCATACGTGGTGAGTGGCACTTCGGTCTGCGCGCGCACATCGCGCATCTGCGGCACGGTGATGGGGAGCTTCTGGTCGGCCAGATAGATGGAGCCGCGCTGGCGGCCCCACCGCGCCACGCCCGTGTGCCCATCGGCGTGCGCATACCGCGCGCCGGCTAAGGCCAGCACTTCCTGTGGCAGCGCGTCTTCGACGGCCTGCAAGCCAAGCGGAATCAGCGCTTGGATCAACGACAGCGCCACGGTGCCGTCGTCCAACGGCGCGTCGACCTGTGCGCGTGCTGCTGATATGGGTGACTGGTGCTCGCGGATCGCGTTTCGTACCCTTCGCATGGGTGGGGTCCTCGGAACTGACGTGCGAATTCTGGCTGGGATCAACACGCTCAGTATGGAGGCACCACCCGAAATTCAACTAGCCTTTGGACAGACCCCGTTGATGATTCCACACAGCGGTGGGTAGCGGCGCGCGTGTGGACGGACGGCGGACGAAGCGGTTCGGTGTGGCATTGCGTTGACCGTCTCATTGGAATCGGTGTAGGCGAGATTCTCGTTGTGCTACAGGCGAATAGTTATCTTGAAGCCGCATCACGAGGATTGGTATTGAATCCAGACAAAGACAGTCGGAGTTCTACGGAGGACAAATTGCAGCTCTTCGGCGGTACGGTCGAAACTGCGAAGAAGGCGCGTTCTCCGCTCCGGCACCGGCGGTGACTGTTTTTCTTCCAACGAAGGTTGAGGCTTGCTAAGTATGACGACGACATCGCACCCCGTCCGGCCGCCAGCGTCAAGGCAGGCCTACGACCCGGCGCTCCTGCAGGCCCGTCTGACGGATCCGCGCCGTTTGGAAGCACTGCGCGCCAGTGCCCTGTTGGACGGCACATCAAATCCCGTGCTGGACCGGCTGACTCGGCTTGTCACGCGGTTTTTGGGTGTACCGATCTCGCTGGTATCACTGGTGGACGATCGCGGCCAGCACTTTCCGGGTCTTACCGGACTGGGAGGCTGGGCAGGCGCCCAACGCGGGACGCCGCTGACGCACTCGTTTTGTCAGCACGTGATCGGGCGCGATGAGATGCTGGTCGTGGAAGACTCGGCCCTCAATCCGCTGGTCGTGAGCAATCTGGCGTTTACCGAGCTGGGCGTGGTCGCGTATCTCGGCGTCCCGCTGCGCACTTCGTCGGGCGACACCCTCGGTGCGCTGTGTGCGATCGACACGCAGCCAGTCCACTGGACCGACGAACAGATTGCGACTCTGGAAGATCTGGCCATGGCCGCGATGGCCGAAATCGAGCTGCGCGCGACTACGCTGGCGCTGATCACCGCGCACGAGAAGCTTCGTACACAAGCCACGCGCGACGCGCTGACCGGCCTGCTCAACCGCCACGGATTTGGTGAAAGTGCGCACCAGACGGTGGCGCTGGCCAAACGGACTTCGATGCCCTTGGCGGTTGTCGCTCTCGACCTGGACGGATTCAAGCAGATCAATGATACGCTCGGCCACGACGCTGGCGACGAAGCGCTGATTGAAATGGCCGCGGTGCTGCGTGAGCAGTGTCGCGCCGCGGATCTGGCCAGTCGAATGGGCGGCGATGAGTTCGTGATTCTCTGTCCGAATACGAACGCCGAAGCCGTCGCGCGACTGCGGCAGCGTATTGCCACCGCGTTGGATGCCATGAATGCGGAGCCACATCGCGACTACGCGTTGGCAACGAGCGTCGGCGTTGCCGTGTGGAACACCACCGAACCACTGTCGATAGCCACGCTGCTCAGCGCGGCGGACGCCTCGATGTATGAGAACAAACGCATGCGCAAGGCGTCTGGGCAGGTGGCCGCATGACTGTGCCAAACGTGCCACTGGTCATGAGTATGCCGCTACTGCAACTTGTGTCAAACGCCGGGCCAGTGTCGGATGCCGGTCCCCATACCGTGTTGCTGGTCGATGACTATCCGGCAGTCCTTGCCTGGGCGTCGCGAGCGTTCGAGCGCGTTGGATGGCGTATCCTGTCGGCCACCGATGGTCCCGAAGCACTCGCCCTGTTTGTCGACGCGGCGAATCGGGGCCAGGCGGTGGACTTGCTCATCACCGATCTGCAATTACAGGCCGTCAGCGGCGCCACGCTTGTCCGTCAGATGCGCGCGCTCAACGCGACGTTGCCGGTCATCGCCCTCTTCATGGGCGACGCGCACGACGACGACTGGAACGGCCCGATTCTCGACCACACGTTGTTCTTTCAGAAACCGGTGCGTGCTCGCACGCTGCTGGCCGCGGCGGCTGCGCTGGTACTCGCGCCATCAGTCGGCGATGAGGACCTTTGTCCGGACGAAGGGGGGTAGTTGCAAGCGCGAGTCAGTTTTGCTACGTTCGCGCTTTTGGATGAGTTCGCCGTATTTGATGCTTGCCGAACGTGCTACTACCTGAGAGGTTGATCGAAGCTATGACGACGATGGTTTTGGATGACGGCGTGCTACGTGGTGCCCTCGCGCGACTGAATGACGTGGTGCTGATTACGGAAGCCGATCCGATCGATTCGCCCGGGCCGCAAATCGTGTACGTGAATGCGGCGTTCGAGCGTATGACGGGCTACACGGCGGAGGAGGTGGTCGGGCTGACCCCGCGGATTCTTCAGGGACCGCGCACCAGCAGGGCTGAGTTACGACGCCTGCGGGAAGCGCTCGTCGCGTGGCGTCCGGTCCGAGTTAGCCTCACAAACTACCGCAAAAACGGCATCCCGTTCGACGTCGAGTTCGAGGTCGTGCCCGTGGTCAACGGGCTTGGCTGGTACACACATTGGGTTGCCGTACAGCGTGATGTCACCGAGCGCACGTTGGCGGACGAAATCATTCGGACCGCGACGACACTCGAGGCATTGCTGAGCGGTGCGTGCCTGGAAGTGATCCTGTTCACGGCGGCGCAGGGTGCGATAGTTTCGACGCGCTCGGGCGCTGCTGATCCGTGGGTCACGCGCCGTGTCACAGCAGGTGGCGCAGCCCCGCCACCGGCGCTGGCAGGGGCGATGGCGCAGGTGCTGGGCGCGGGCGGCGATCCGACGTCGCGAGTGATCGCTGCCTGTGAACCGGGATGCGAGGTTCGCGGGTTTCGTGTGCCGCTCGCGGGTAATGGTGATTTGGCGATCGCGCTCTGGCGTGACGAGGCCGGCGAATGGCCGTTGGCCGACGAACTGCTACCCGCCGTCGTGCCGCGCATCGCGACCGCCTACGACCGGCTTGGCGTGCAGCGTGATCGCGCTCGTCTGCAGGAGGAGTTGGCCCAAGCGCAAAAGCTGCAAGCCGTTGGACGATTGGCCGGCGGTATTGCGCACGATTTCAACAACCTACTCACCGTGATCACCGGCAATCTCGAGTTGCTACGCGAGCAGCTTTCCGACGATCACCTCGAGCTCAGCGAAGTGCTGGAGGCGACGAATCGCGCGCGTGGTCTCGTGGAACATCTGCTGGCGTTCAGTTATCGGCGGCCGGTGGCACATGAGGCGGTGGACGTGCGCGCGCTCGTCACGGCGAGCTGCGCGTTGCTGCAGCGAACGCTGGGGCAGGATATCAATATCGTGTATGAGGTCTCGGCAGACGAACAGCTGGTTATCGACGGTGATGCCGCACTGTTGGAGCAAGCGCTGCTCAACCTCGCGTTCAACGCCCGCGATGCGATCGCGTCGCTCCCACCTGACGCGGGTCCCGAACGTGGCATGATCATGTTCTCGGCGCGGGCGCTGACGCTGAGCCCGGAGGAGGCATTGCATTGGTCACCACTCGTGGCGGGTCGTTGCATTGAAATTGTCGTTAGTGACACGGGGCCCGGGATGAGCGAGGGTGTGCGCGCCAATGCGCTCGAGCCGTTTTTTACGACCAAAGAAATCGGCCAGGGCACCGGGCTTGGCCTGTCGTCGGTGTACGGGACGGTCACAAACCTGCACGGCGCGATGCGGCTCGAAACGGCCGAACCACGCGGCGCGGTGATCCGGATGCGATTCCCGGTTGGTGCGCTTGCGGTGAGTCTGGGCACCCCGCCGGCGTCGGATGCTGCGCCTGCGTCGCAGCGCGCACTGCTGCTCGTGGAAGATGACGACGCCGTGCGCAGCGTGATGCTGCGGGTGCTGCGCGCTGCCGGCCATCACGTCGTTGCGGCAAGCAGCGGGCTGGAAGCGTTGGAGCTCGCGCAGGCAATGGGCGACGAGCTGGCGGGGCTGATCAGCGACGTACGCATGCCAGGCATGTCGGGAATCGAGATGGTGCGCGCCCTGCGACAATGCCGCCCAGAGATGCCGGTCCTTTTTGTGAGCGGCAACGCCGATGCCTCGTGGATCGAAGAGTTTGGCGCGAACGCCGTATTGATCACCAAGCCCTTCACCTCATCGCGGTTGCGGGCGGCGCTTGAACAGCTTTTCGCATTACCGGATCCGGGGGCGCAATGAGATCGTGTCGCCCCTGTTGAGCTTTGTGCAATCGGCCGCAGAGCGTTTGACGATGGCGTGTTTGAACGCATCGTCAATGCGAAGTCGCTTTGCCTGATTCCTACCGGTAGCTGAGTCTCGGCGGACGCTTGCCGCAGGAATGTTTCCCGCAGCTGCCACATCGACTCTTCGACAAAAACGTGCGGATGCGCGTCCGTGGGACGGCGCTCAGCGTAGGTCTTCGGTCCGCCCAATGCACCGAGCATGAAATCGGTCTGCTGCGCTTCGAGGTGATCCCGACGGCGTCCCTGAAGCACTACCTCCAACCACAGGTCTTCGTACACCCGATCATAAAAGGCCTTGTTGACGCCCGCGATCAGACAGCGTAGTTGGCTATCGTCCATATCACGCAGTGTAGGCTGACTGTGGCCAAATCATGAACTGTTTGCACCGTCAAGTCAGGACGGCCAAGGGTGGTCCGCTTGGCGTCAATCAGGCTTGCTGAACCGCAGCTGCCGATCAACACCCAACGCCAACGTCCCCGCCGCCTCGGCACGCACGATCAGCGATGCCGGCATCGCGACCACGTCCAGCAAGCGGCCCGTAGTGAGCTGCGCCGACAGCTGCACACCATCGGAGAGGTCGCGATTGATGGGCGCCTTCCACTTTGACGCGTAACGAGTCGAGACGATCGCGGAGCGGCAGCACGGCCGTCTCGCGAAATTGCGCGCGCACCGCACCCCCCCCTTGCGCCAGCGGCACCGCGACTACCGTAACACGGTGCCGGATTGCGTTGTTGAACGCGTGGCAGTACTGACGAGAGACGGTTGGCCGATATCGGCCGTGTTCCCTTTGGTTATGCACGTGGCTGGCCACTTGCTCTGCACCATAGTCAGACCGCTATTCCCCCCCAATAAAAGCAGGAGCCACGATGTTGCAGCGTTTCGCAGAGCTCGGCCTCTCGGTAGTGTTATTTTCCGACTGCTACCACGCCACGATTGAAACGGGATTGACCCCCTCTGCCACAACCATCAGGAAGCCGTGGGCGCACGGGTTCATTTACGGACTCGTACCACCCGACGTGCTCTCGATCAACGGTAGCGATCGCCGCGTCGTGCGTGCAGTTCTGCTGTTTATTGGGGCTTCGTAAACCGCATCTTTCGATCAACACCCAGCGCCAATGTCCCCGCCGCTTCGGCGCGCACGATCAGCGATGAGGGCAGTGCGACCAC
>JBBRDP010000204.1:0-6356 GCA_038203795.1 Gemmatimonadales bacterium | reverse complement strand
ACGAACCAGCTCGGACGGGCAAGGCCGGGTCCGCTGCGCGCCTGCAGGAACCGCTGCACGCGACCACGCAGGTTCGTGAACGTGCCTTCTTCTTCCGTGTGATTCGTGATCGGCAGTGCGACGTCAACGCGCGCCGCAATCACGGCCGGCAGCGTGGTACCGACATGGACCACGTGCGCGCCGCCGGTGAGCAGCGCTACGAGGTCTTCATCGAGCTCGCCTTCGAGCACGTCGTCGAGCACAAGCAACGCGTCGTCCGCACTCAGCGTCGGCAGCCCTTCCGACGCATCATGGTAGCCGAGCAGTCGGGCACCGGTTGCGTTTGCGGCGCGCTCCGCGCGGAGCGACAGATCGGGCACACCGTCAAGCGCCGCTTCGCCACCGATTGTCACACGAAACACGCCGGCGCCACCCTGTCGTGCGATGATGCGCTCGGCCAGGAACAACGATTCGTTGCTGGTATTCGGTGAGGCGAGCACCATCACGCGACGTTGTGCGAGCGCTGCAGCCGCCGCATCGAGCGCGTCCTCCCAATCGACGGTGCGCAACGCGTTCTCCACGCGAACCTGCGGCTGATCCAGGCGGTCCCGCCGATTGATCCAGCGATAGTCGAGACGTCCCTGCTCACACATGTAGTAGTGATTGACGTCGGTATTCGACCGCGGCTTCAGGCGTACCACCGTGTTGTCGCGCGTTTCCACCGTCACGTTGCAACCCTGCGAACATCCCGTGCAGATGCTGGCACTGCGATCCAGTTCCCATGCGCGCGCTTTGTTGAGAAAATCTTTGCTCAGCAGCGCGCCCACGGGGCACAGGTCCACGACGTTGCCAGCCCACGCGTGCGTGAGGTCGTGTCCTTCGGCCTTGCCAATGAACGCCCGGTCGCCGCGCTCCGACACATTCAGCACCGGATCGTGCGCGACATCGCCCATGAACCGCACGCAGCGTGTGCACAGAATGCAGCGATTGGGCACGTACATCACGTCGCCGCCGAAGTCCTCCACGGGGTTGAACCGCTTGGGTTCTTCATAGCGCGACTCGGCGCGACCTTCCTGGAACGTATAATCTTGCAGTTCGCACTCACCCGACTGGTCGCACACCGGACAGTCGAGCGGATGGTTGATGAGCAGAAACTCGAGCACTCCCTTGCGCGCTTCACGTGCCTTTTCGTTGTGCACGTGCACCACCTGACCTTCCATCACGGTGGTCGCGCAGGCTGGCGCGAGCTTGGGGAATTTTTCCACGTCGACCAGGCACATGCGGCAGACGCCGGCCACCGGAAGGCCGGGATGATAGCAATAGTGCGGGATGAGCACGCCCACGGTCTTGGCCGCTTCGATGATGTTCGTCCCCTCGGGAACCGAGGTCGTACGCCCTTCGATCGTGACACTGATCATCTTGACTGCAGTCGCGTCGCTCACGCCGTCACCGTCCGGTTAGACGTCAGCAGCACGGGCACGACGCCTCGGCTGTGATCGGGGCCAAGCTTGGCCTCGAACTCCGCGCGAAACTTCTTGAGCCCGGACACCACTGGCGTTGCACACGAATCGCTCAGCACGCAGATCGTCTTGCCGGTCATGTTGTCGGCGATTGCCAACAGCGTGTCAAAGTCACGCGCATTACCTTGACCGGCTGAAATACGTTCCAGGATGCGTGTGGTCCACGCGGTGCCTTCACGGCACTGCGAGCACTGCGCGCAACTCTCGTGGGCGTAGAAGCGTGCCAATCGGGCAATCTGCTTCACCATGTCCTGCCGATCGTCAAACACGATCACTCCGCCCGAGCCGAGCATCGAGCCCGAGGCAACCATGCCTTCATAGTCCATCAACGTGTTCTCCGCTTCTTCGCGCGTGAGAATCGGAACCGACGACCCACCGGGAATCACGGCCTTGATTTCACGGCCGGGCAAGGCGCCGCCGCAGAGGTCGTTGAGAAACTCCCCGAACGGAAAGCCCATCGTCACTTCGTAGTTGCCGGGGCGCGCGATGTTGCCGCACACGGAGAACAGCTTGGTGCCACGGCTACGCGGATTTTCCTCGCGACCCAGCCCTTGGTACCACTCTGCGCCTTGACGCAGTATGTGTGGCACGGCGCTCAGCGTTTCCACGTTGTTGATCGTGGTGGGCTGACCGAACAGACCCGCCACTGCGGGGAACGGCGGCTTGATGCGCGGATTGCCACGGCGACCTTCGAGCGAGTTCATGAGTGCGGTTTCTTCACCGCAGATGTACGCGCCGGCTCCGCGATGAATATGCACGTCGATGCGCTTGCCGCTACCCATGGCGTTCGCGCCGAGAATACCGGCCGCGTACGCCTCGGCAACCGCCGCCTGCATGATGCGAATCGGCTCCGAGTACTCACCGCGAATGTAGATGTAGGCGGTCTCCGCGTAGATCGCGTGTGCACCGATGGCGACGCCCTCCACGAGCGCGTGCGGTGTCCACCGCATGATCTCGCGATCCTTGAACGTGCCAGGCTCGGACTCGTCGGCGTTGCAGCACAAGTAGTGCGTCTTCCCATCGGGCTTCATAAACGACCACTTGATGCCCGTGGGAAAGCCGGCCCCGCCGCGTCCGCGCAGGCCAGACTCCTTGACGATGTTCTGAATGTCCACCGGGTCCATGCCCAGTGCTTGCTCGAGCGCGGCGTACCCGCCGCGCGATCGCCAACCCGCCAGCGTACGCGCTTCTGGCTCGCCGAAATACTTCGACAACACCGGTGTTTCGCGTTCGTGCGAGGGATACGGAAAGCCCATCAGTCGTGCTCCGCCACGATCCGCGCCACACGTTCCGGCGTCACGGACTCGATGAAATCATTGTTGATCATCACCGGCGTGGCGAATCCGCACGCGCCGAGGCATTCCACTTCGATCACGGTAAAGCGACCGTCGGACGAGGTCAGTCCGAGTTCACCGCAGCCCGTGTGTTCGAGGAACGCCTTCACGACATCTTCAGCACCGCACACGTTGCACGGCGTGGTGGTACATACCTGCACGAAGTGTTTACCAACCGGATGCTGATGGTACATGGTGTAAAACGACAACACGCCTTTCACATACGCGGCGGTGAGATCGAGCACCTGCGCCACCTCTTCCACGGCGCCCTCGGCCACCCAGCCATGCGTGTCCTGCACGATCCAGAGTGCCGGTAGCAGGGCCGCCATCTTCGTGGGGTAGCGGGACAGGATTGTGTCGAGCTCCTCACGACGAGCACCCACGAACACGGGTACGTACGGTTCGTCGTGCGGGTGTTCCGGCGCACGCACCAGTTGGCCAGCGCTTGGTCCGTACGTCATCGGTCGATCTCTCCCATCACGATATCGATGCTCGCGTTGATGGCGATGACGTCGGAGAGCAAATGCCCTTCGACCATGCGCGGAATCGCCGACAAGTTCACGAACGCCGGCGGACGGATGCGCCAACGCACCGGCTTGCTCGTGCCGTCCGACACGAGGTAATACCCCTTCTCACCCTTCGGGCTTTCCACCGGCACGTACACTTCGCCAATGGGCGGTCGTGGCCCTTCCATCACCAGCTTGAAATGATGGATCATGCTCTCCATCTGACTGGTCGCTTTGGTCTTGGGCGGCAGGATCACACGCGGGTCGTCCACGTTGAGCGGACCATCGGGCAGGCGCTGCACCGCCTGTTCGAGAATGCGAATGCTCTGTCGCATCTCTTCCACGCGCACAAGATAGCGATCGTACACGTCGCCGCTGGTGCCAACGGCGACATCAAAATCGTAGGTCTCGTAGTCGAGATACGGAACGTCCTTGCGCACATCGTACGCCACGCCCGAGGCGCGCAACATCGCGCCGGACATACCGCAGTTGATCGCTTCTTCCGCAGTCAGTGCACCGATGCCCACGGTGCGGCCCATCCAGATGCCGTTTTTCGACAGCATCTTGTCCGACTCGTTCAGCGTCTTGGGGAAGTTGCGAATAAAGACGTTGAGCCCTTCCATCCAACCGTCCGGCACTTCGGCGGCCATGCCACCCACGCGCGTCGCACTTGTGGTGAGACGTGCCCCCACCCAGCCTTCGAGCAGATTGTACAGATTCTCGCGCTCCTGGTAGAGCCACAGGAAGGGCGTAAACGCGCCGATGTCGATGCACGTGGTGCCCATCCACACCAGGTGCGACATGAGACGCGACAACTCCATCGCAATCACGCGCAGCACGGTACAACGCGGCGTGATTTCGATGCCGAACAAACGTTCGCAGCCCAGCACGAACGCGACGTTGTTGCCGAGTGAATTGAGGTAGTCCTCGCGATCGGTCCACGGGATGATCTGATTGTACTGGCGATATTCGCCGATCTTTTCGAACCCGCAGTGCAGATAGCCGATGTGCGGCACGCAGCGCACCACGGTTTCACCATCGAGCTCCAGCACCAGTCGCAGCACGCCATGCGTCGCCGGATGTTGCGGTCCGATGTTGATGAGCATATGATCGCTTTCGAGCTCCGGCTCCCACGGTGCCTCCACCGTGAGCGCGCCCTGATCGCGCACCGTCAGTGGCGCGCGTATTGGCTGGCCGTACGCGTCAAGCCCGGCCGTGCCCACCGCCATTTCAATGGTGCGCTTGCTCATTCGGTGTCCTTTTCACTCGCGGGCGTGGAGAGGCCCGCAGCGGTACGCTTGTCGCGCAGCCGCTGCTTCATGTCTTCCGGCAAATCGTTGAAGGCTTCCGCGACCGACAGCTCGAGCGTGGAGTATCCGCCGGACGTATCGATCTTGAGTGCCTGCGACAGCTGTTCCGCGCGACTAAAGCGACCGCGCAACGGAAAATCCTTGCGCAGCGGATGGCCTTCGCGGTACGTGTCCCACATGAGAATGCGACGCAGGTCCGGATGTCCGCTAAATGCGATGCCGAACATGTCGTAACATTCCCGCTCGATCCAATCGGCGGCCGCGTACAGATCGGTGACGCTCGGAATCACGAGCGGCGCACCGGTTGGCAGCTCGACTTTAAGGCGCAGGAACCGCTGCCACGGTAGCGAACGCAGATGCCACACGACTTCCATGGGCTGATCCGCGTCGCGGTACTCCACGGCGGTGATGTCCACGAGATAATTGTACGCGTGCGCCGTGTCGTCGCGCAAAAACCGGATGATCTCGTGCACGCGCGCGGCGGCAACGAACACCGTCGTCTCGCCCCACATCACGTGAGAGCGCACGATCGCGTCGGCAAAGTGCGCGCGTAGTGCGGCCACGCTCGGATTCTCCGGTCCGCCGTGCTGCACGACGTTGTGCGGCGTACACGGTTCCGGGAGTCCGGCGGCCTCGCGCGCACTGCCGGGCGCCGGTGATTGATACGGCGGTAGCGATGCCGTCACGGGGCGCTGCGTGTCTGGTGCACCGAGTTGCCGAACGGCTCGGACAGCTCGTCAATCGTGGACGGCGGAATGTAGAGCAGGCTCTCGGGGTCGGGTTCGATTTCTCGGCGCAGCGAGCTGTCACTCATGCGTTCCGTCTGCACCTTTTTGTGCAACATCATGATCGCGTACATGAGCGCTTCCGGACGCGGCGGACAGCCCGGTACGTACACGTCGACGGGAATGATCGTGTCGATGCCCTGCACCACGGCGTAGTTGTCGAACATGCCGCCCGTGCTCGCGCACGCGCCCATGGAAATCACCCACTTGGGCTGCGGCATCTGCTGATAAATGCGGCGCAGCACCGGTGCCAATTTGAACGGCACGCGGCCCGCGCAAATGAGCACATCAGCCTGACGCGGGGAAAAGCTCAGGCGTTCCATGCCGAATCGCGCGAGGTCGTATCGACTCGCGGCGGTGGCCATGAACTCAATCGCGCAGCAGGCGGTACCAAACGGCATCGGCCACATGGACGAACTGCGCGCCCAGTTCACCAGAAAATCGAGTCGTGACGTGACCCAGCTGTCCTGCGACGCACCGTCAGGTGTGGTTGGCGCTGGGACGCGCACGGGCGTGCCGTCAGCCGCGCCGGCGCTCGTGATCAGTCCCATGCCAGCCCTCCCTTCTTCCACACGTAGATGTAGCCCACCAACAAAATCGTTGCAAAGACGAGCATTTCACCCAGACCGAAGAACGACAACTGCCCCGGCGGGCACACCCGATCAATCAGGGGCACCGAACAGGAGAGCTGTTGATAGTGGACGCCCCACGGAATCATGAACACCGTTTCGATATCGAACACGATAAACAGCATCGCGACGAGATAGAACTTGACCGAGAAGCGGTCGCGCGCGTCGCCGAGCGGCGCCATGCCCGATTCGTACGGCTGTTGTTTGATGGCCGAGGGCTTGATGCGCGTGAAGTACTCCCCGAGGCCAATGATGATGACCGCGTTGACGGCCGCGAAGCCGAGGAGCAGCAG
>JBBRDP010000203.1:0-6363 GCA_038203795.1 Gemmatimonadales bacterium | reverse complement strand
CCTCATCGGCGCCGAGGAAGTGTCCGGAATGACTTACGATGCCAGCGCACCGGTTTGGGCGTGCCACGCCGACGTACATCGCGAGCATACCGCCTTGCGAGAACCCGTAGATCGCGAGCGCCGTATCCGACAGCACGTATTTGGCCAGCAACAGATCCGCGAGGCGACTGACACCCCGTGCTGGCGGGCGGATGCTGTCGAGGATGGATTGGCGCGATGAACGCTCGCTGTCGGCGTTCGCGCTATCGGCGTTCGCGGTGCCGGGTGCGACCCAGGTGCGTACCGTTTCCCAATCCAGCCCCGGTCGGGCCGATTCCGTGTGCGCGATCTCGTCCGGCGGCAAAACGTCCACGTACGACTGTGGTGCGTTGGGCAGCACGAACAACGTGTCGGGAAGCCGTGCGGCGAAACGGTCAGCCAACGGTGCCAGATTCGCCGCGTGCGACCCCGACCCGTGCAGTATCAACACAAGGGAACGGGGCTGTTCCGCCTCGCCGACCTGCAAGAAGCGCAGTGCCGAACCGTCGAGCCGTTGAAGAGCTGGGTTGGTCATGGACATGTGGTTGACGCCGCCAGAAACGCGCCGCAGGATTGTGGGTGAGCCGCTCTGTTCACAGTGACTGCCCGGCAGATGTTAACGCCTCGCACAGGATTTCTGAAGATGCGCTCACCACAGCATTTGTTCGCGCTCAGTTTTGTTCTGGTGGACGTGGCTGGCAGCCGTCGCCACGCCACACCATGATGCGTGCATGGCTGTGTGGCGCGAGACGCTCAATCTTGACGCGCTGGAACAGTGGGAAATCGGCAATCAACCGTTAACGATCGTTGGTGACGACACACGCGGCGAGGCACACGAGTTCGGCTTTCTCAGCGGCTTGGCGCGTTTGTCGGACGGTCGCGTGATCGTGGCCACCGACCAATCAACGATCCTGGCCTTTGATTCGGCCGGCAACTTTCTCTCGCGCTTTGCCCGCAAGGGGAGCGGACCGGCTGAGTTTACAACATTCCGGGCCCTGCACCGGATTCGCGGTGACACGTTGCTCGCGTATCAACACTTCCCTGAATCGGTCACGCTGTTCGGTCCCGACGGCTCATACGTGCGCACGCATCGCGTGGTGCGTCCAGCGGCGCAGCAGGAGTTCGCCGAGTTTGCGGCGTTTGAGCTCAAGAGCGCCTTCCCTGACGGTTCGCTACTTGTACATCGACACGGTGGCGAGCGATCGATGGAACCCGACCAGGTTAATACCGATTCGGTGCGACCGCTGCGCATCAGTCTGACCGGTGAGGTCGTGGCCGATTTTGGCACGCGGTGGGAACGCGATCAGATGCGCATCGCTACAGTTGCGGCATCGAATGGCGGGCCGGTGCCCACCGAGATGTCGTCAACTCCCTACTTGCTCCGATCCGCGATGTGGGGCGTCGTGGGTGATCGCGTGTTCTACAGTACGGGTGAACGGTTCAACATTGAAATGTGGTCGCCCACCGGGAAAATCGAACGCATCGTACGCGTGAACACCGCACGCATTCCCAGTACCGATGATGGGCGCGGGGAGTTTCTCGCCAAAGGGGTGCGGTACTCAACGGCCCGTCCCACGCGAGAGTTTGACCCACCGATTTTTCACGCGCGCGCCGATGTGCAAGGCAACCTGTGGGTTGGTGTGCACCCGAAGGCGTTTGGTGACTCCTCCGTGAGCTACGTCGTGCTCGATTCCACGGGAACGGCTCGCGCCGCAGTACGCTGGCGCAATCGTCCCACGCGAGGCGGCGAATGGAGCTTGGTGGGAAACTGGCAGGAGATCGACGATCACACCTTCACCACCGCAGCCACGGACCGTGATGACGCGTTTCATGTGATCGTGTTTCCTCTTCATAAGACAACGCGGCGGTAGGCGTCGGTCACGTGACACACAGTCCTTTGCCAACGTTGTGTGAAGAAGCGCTACAAAGCCCGCGAGAAAGATGAAGGGTAACTCCCCTGTGCGCTTCTCGGAGAGGGCACCGCGGTGGCCGATTCCAATCGCCATCGCCAAGATGATCGTGCGGAGCACCACCGCAAGGTAAAGCGAGGCCGACGATCAGAAGCGCCGGCGCAATTACCTCACCCAGTACAGCGAGAGCCACGCAAACGGTTGGACTCAAACCGAGCACGCGACGGAAGGCAATCTCGTCAACAGCGATGCGATTCGCCCGCCCACCACAACCAGTGACCCACGCGCTCTGGCAGGACCCTCCGATGCGCTTCCGTGTACACAACGTCTGATCATTGGCATATCCTCCCCGCTCCCCGGGCGACGGTGAAGCACAGCTATCGCATTCTCGCCGGCCTCGAAGAGCCCATCGCAGCGGCGGCGATTCATGACGGACATGCACTGCGTCCCGACGTCGAGCAGCGCATTGCGCTCGACGTCGAGTCACGATTGCGTGAGGAAGATCCGTATACGGCCAGTTGGACGGAGGTTGTGTCGACACGATTGATCGGAGTACGGTCGCGCTTTGAGATGGATCTCAATAGGCCCCGCGAAAACGCGGTCTAACAAAAGCCAGAAGACGCATGGGGGCTCAACGTCTGGCGATCGGTGCTTCCCGAGTCGGTGATGCATGAATCGTTGGCACAGTATGATGCGTTCTATGCCGACGCCGACCGCGCGCTGCGCGCGCTGGAAGCGCGATGGGGCCGGTTTGTGGTGCTTGATTTACACACCTACAACCATCGGCGGAACGGCCCCGATGCTGCGCCTGATGACCCTGCGCTGAATCCCGAGATCAATCTCGGCACGGGCACGATGGATCGTGACCGGTGGGCACCCGTGGTTAATCATGTCCTGCGGGCGCTCGGAGCGCCCGATACAAGTGGTCGCAAGCGCGATGTCCGCGAGAATGTGAAATTTCGGGGTGGTCGCTTCTCGCAGTGGGTGCATGAGACATTCCCTGACTCGGGTTGCTCGATTGCGATTGAGTTCCGGAAGTCCTTCATGGATGAGTGGACGGGGATCCCATCGAGGCATGACGTGCTCGCGATTCGCGGGTTGCTGGCCTCGATCCTGCCGGGATTGCAACACTCGCTGCTGCAGCTGCCATGAAGTCGAACGCCGCCACCACGAACCGTCGACTCTCCGCGCTGGATACGATCTCGCCAGAATTTGTAGCGCAAGTGTGCGAGCGATTGGACGCCGGCAAACCGGTGCGACGCACGTTGCCGGGCGGTGGACGACTGCATGTAGACCGGGCGTTACCGTTCCTCTGCCTCTATCGCGATCCGTCAGGCCAGCCCGTGGGCCAATCATCCCAGTTGGTGATCGGCGAAGCCTCGTATTTGATCGCACCAGGCGATACGGAGCTACACGATTCGTTGCAGTCTCTCATCCGCGGCATCGCTGATGTGATGGTAAAACAATTTGGTGCCTTTTTGCTGCTCGAGGTTTTTATCGCCGAGGAAAATTCGGCGTACGTCCGGCTGGGGTCCGCCGCATCGCCACGCCACGTGCCGGCGCCCACGTTTCGGGTCTTCACCCCGTATCTCCCTGACGACGACCCATCGGTGCGCCAGTTGCACACGTCGCTGAGCAACATCCCTTTGCGTCCGCCGCCACTCGACGTTGAAATCGTTGTCGGCGCACCGGCGATCCCGCGATCACTTCGCTCGCTGTTGACCGACGCGTCATGCGCGCAGTCTGCATCTGGTGCCACGCCAACCGACGCGCCAACCGACGCGCCAACCGACGCGCCGCCGTCGGCGTTGGTGCGGCACTACATCGGCATCGAAGTGCAGCCAGTATACCGGCAAGCCCGCACAGGTATACCCTATCCAATAATTTTTGCAACTCTGCGTCGCGGCCTGTCCATCGCCATCCGTGAAACCGCCTTCCACTTTTCCCTTCTGCACACCGCGCACGAGCCCGGCCATTTCCATGCGCTCGGGCGTCGCACATCGGTTCGTGCCATGAATGCGGTTGATCGTGAACTCACCACGATCGCGCGGTCCTTCGACTTCTTGCTGCAGGTCACCCCGGCGAACGCCGATCGAGCGCGTGTTGCATTCGATCAGTACGCGCGAGAGCGCGCCCCCGAGTTCGACTACCGTCCGCTCATCGTCGACGTACCGCTCCTCAAACGTCGTTTATACGCGCTGCCCATTCAACGTCTCGAGGATCCAACACTCGCGCGACTCTTGGCGGCGTCACGCGACGAATTGGATCGCAAACTGACGATGCTGGCCGACCGAAATACGCCGCGGTTCATGTACGGAAGTCTGAGCGTGTACGGCGCCGTGAGCGATGACTTGCGCAACGTGGCGCTCGCGCTGCTCGCGAGCACATCGCGAACGGTCGACGGCGAGGAAGATCCGGAATCCGTTGACGACTCCATGGTGAATGCCACCGAGTTTGCGCTGCTCGCAGAAGCCGAATTGGCGCGGTACCGCGAGCACTTCGACGGACTGGCCAGCACCGTAGCGATTCGCGACGACATCTCAGAATTAATTGTGTCCGACGGCCATCTGCTCATCGGCAGCCGCTTTAACGTCACGCCCCGCCGCGCGATGGCGCTGCTACAGCATGAAATCGGAACCCATGTGGTCACGCATTCCAACGGCCTCGCGCAGCCCCTTGGCTTGTTGGCGACCGGGCTGGCGGGATACGAGGAGACACAGGAAGGACTGGCCGTGACGGCCGAGTATATGACCGGTGCACTCAGCCCGGCACGAGTGCGTGTGTTGGCGGCGCGGGTCATCGCGGTGCGCGCGATAATTGAAGGCGCAACGTTCATTGACTGTCACCGCCTGCTGATGCAGGAGTTCGGGTTCGTCGCGTCAACCGCGTTCACCATTTGCATGAGGGTATTTCGAAGTGGCGGCCTTACCAAAGACGCCATCTATCTGCGCGGTCTGATCGATATTCTGCGGTACCTCGGCGAAGGGCGGGATCTTGAGCCGTTGCTGGTTGGTAAACTGGCGCTCATCGACGTGACCGCCATCGAAGAACTCCGTTGGCGCGAGTACCTCGTGCCGCCCCGCCTGACTCCGCGTTTTCTCACGAACCCCGGCGCTGCCGATGCCATGCAGCGTTTGCGTCGCGGCCATTCACTTCCTGACCTGCTCAACGGAGTTGCCCCATGAAGATTGGTTTTGTCGTCAATGATCTCGACGCAGAATGCGCTGACTACACCACCACCAGACTGGCGCTCACCGCGCTCAGCATGGGGCACGAGGCCTGGTACATTTCACTGTCTGATTTCGGATACGACGCAGATGCGAGCATCGTGGCGAGCGCACGCGCAGCACCACGAAAAAAGTACACGACAGGCGAGGCGTTTCTGACGGCCGTTCGCGGAGAAAAGGGCATCAAGGAGCGCATAATTCTGAGCGAGCTGGATGTGGTACTGCTGCGCAGTGATCCGGCCGACGACGCCATCGAACGCCCGTGGGCCGCACAGGCAGGCGTGCTGTTTTGCCGACGCGCCATGGGACAGGGGTTGATTGTGCTCAACCACCCCGACGGGCTCGCTCGCGCGCTCAACAAGATGTACTTCCAGGATTTTCCGGAAGCGGTGCGGCCACGCACGATCATTACGCGCGACCGCCAGGACATCAAAGCCTTCGCCAAAGCGGAGGGTGGCCAGATCGTACTCAAGCCGTTGCAGGGATCCGGCGGCCAGAGCGTGTTTCTGGTGCGGAAGGAGGATTCGTCAAATCTCAATCAGATGATCGACGCCGTTTCCCGCGACGGCTACCTGGTGGCACAGGAATACCTGCCGGCAGCCGAACAAGGCGATGTGCGCATGTTTGTGATGAACGGACAGCCGCTAATGACCAAGGGAAAATACGCCGCCTTTCGTCGCGTGCGCAGCGGTGGAGATATGCGCAGCAACATCTCAGCGGGTGGCACGATTGCCAAGGCGACGATGAACGATGTGATGCACCAGATCGCCGAGTTGGTGCGACCGAAACTCGTGATGGACGGCATGTTTCTGGTCGGACTGGACATTGTCGGCGACAAGCTGATGGAAATCAATGTCTTCAGCCCCGGCGGACTAGGTAGCGCGGAATCGCTTGAGAAAGTGGACTTCACGCGCACCGTGATCGAGTCGCTCGAGCGCAAGGTACAGTACGCAGCAAACTATCGTCGTGGTTCGGATAACGCGATCATTGCGATGCTGTGATGGCGTACGCGAAAGGCGTGCATCACGAGTTCCTTGCGGGATTCCGGCTCGCAACGCAGAATCCCGAGATGTGCTCAGACGCATCCTTCGTGGAGTGCGTTGCTGGTCAGGCGCGCGGCGCCGACCGCATCGCATCGCATCGCATCGCATTGAATCGCGCATACTGTTTGACGAGTAGGCAGTGTGTTGCAATGGCCCGGTGGTCAG
>JBBRDP010000202.1:0-6376 GCA_038203795.1 Gemmatimonadales bacterium | reverse complement strand
TATGACCGGAAAAAGCCGACGCGGATTCGCGTCCATGGATCCCGCGCGTCAGCGCGAGATCGCCAGCAAAGGTGGGCGGGCAGCCCACGAAAAGGGGACGGCGCACGAATGGTCGTCCGACGAAGCGCGGAACGCGGGGCGCAAGGGCGGTGTCACCGTCAGTCGCGATCGCGTTCACATGGCGGCAATAGGCCGTGAGGGCGGGGAGTCGCGCAGTGCGGCGGCCCGCGAAGCTCGTCTGGGCGGACGGAACACGGAGCGGGAAGTTCCGATGCAGGTCGCCCGCGATGGCGATCGGTCGGCACCGGCCGCGCCGATGGCTGGTCGTGCACCCGTTGTGCCTCGCAGCGACGAGTCATCGGCACGCTGACTATCGCGCGTCGACATCACTCGGTGAACACCCTCTGGTGCCGCCAGTGTGACGGTTGTGAGAAAGCCTCCCGGTCTCTTCTGGGAGGCTTTCTCGTGTACGTGCGCGTCAGGCCGGGTACTGGTCCAGCTGAGCCTGAAGTTTGGCCGGGTCGATGTTGCGGCCGCTCACCAGCAGCACGACCGGCCCGTCGGTCACCGTAATCTGCCCGTGCCTGAGCGCCGCCACGGTCACCGCGCCCGCCCCTTCCACTGCCATGCCGGTGGTCCGGTGCAGCCACGCAATCGTCTCGCCCAGCTGCACTTCCGTAACGAGTGCCATATCGTCCGCACAATACTGCCCGATGTGCAGCGCCTCGGCGTCGATCTGCCCGGCCAAACCATCAGCCAGGGTAGGCGTGACCACGGTATCGATCACCCGCCCCGCCGCGAGACTCTGCGCCATAGCCGACGTCTCCACGCTCTGCGCGCCGACAATGCGCACCTGCGGCGCCAGTTCGCGCAGCACCGCGCCCATGCCGCCCAGCAAGCCGCCACCGCCCGTACAGATCACGACGGTGCGCATGTCCGGCACCTGCTCCAGCAGCTCCAGCGCGACCGTGCCTTGGCCGGCCAGCAAATCGAGGCCAAGGCATGGATTGATGAATCGGATGCCTTCGCGAGCCGCGTGCGCCTTCGCCACCACCATCGCCGCGTCGTAGTCTGCGGCTTCGTCGTTCACCGTCGTGCCCAAGGCGCGGATGCCGTCCTTCTTCACCTGCGGCGCGTTGATCGGCACGTACAACGTGGCCGGCGTGTTGAACGCTTTCGCGGCGTACGCCACACCGAGCCCGTGATTTCCGGCGCTCGACGCGACGACACCCTTTGCCCGCTCTTCGTCCGACAGCCCCGCCAGCACGTTGTACGCACCGCGCACCTTGAACGAGCCCGTGGGATTTTCGAGCTCCAGCTTGAACAGCACCTCCACACCGAACGCCTCCGACAGCGCATCGGAGCGAATCACGCGGCTCGGTGCCAGCACGGGGCGCAAGCGTTCGGCTGCAGTGTGCACCGCAGCCATGGCAGGGATGATGCTCGGATCGGGGGCGGGACGTGTCGTCATGTCACCAAGATAGCATCCGACGTGGTTCTAGAGCAGCAAGCCGTTTTCCGGCGCGCGAGACAGCGCACCGTGTGATCCGACGCGACGAATGTATCCCGCCACGTCGAATTTGAGCTTGGCCCGTGACGTCACCATCGGCCGGATGCCACCCCAGATCGGTTTGTTCCCCCACGGCCGATCCCACAGCCCGAGGCACCACATGATGCCCCCCACGCTGTTCGGATCGCGGCCGTCCAACGCGTACTTGTCGTTCAGGTGGTACAGCCACGAGCGCGCCTGCTCGTAGTTTTCGGTCCACAACAATACCGTTTTGCCCCAGAGCATGCGCGGGTAGTTGTGAATGACCCCTTGGCTCACGAGCTCCCGTTGCGCGGCGTTCCAGA
This sequence comes from Gemmatimonadales bacterium, assembly GCA_038203795.1. GTDB lineage: Bacteria > Gemmatimonadota > Gemmatimonadetes > Gemmatimonadales > Gemmatimonadaceae > JAABRT01. The sequence goes on along the minus strand of JBBRDP010000202.1, from coordinate 4,522 downwards.
GCGCGTCATGCGTCTGCGCCGACTCCAGCGTGTCGAAGGCGTACAGCATGGGTCGGGGATCGCGCACATGTTCCGCCATCGTCTTCTGAATCCACGCGGGCAGCGCCTCGAGACGGTCATAGTCCCGCGTACGCAGACACCAGTTGTACGACAGTTCGCGCCACGTCGTGACCTGCTGCACGAACGCATCGAGACTCTCCGGCGGCGCCCCGCTCGCCCGCGCTTCGCGGACCACGCGCGCCGACGCGATCTGACCGAAATGCAGATACGGCGACAGGCGCGACGTCCCGTCGTGCACGCTCGCCTCATTGCGTCGCTCGGCATACGGTGCAAGTTCACGAGAGACGAACGCGGTGAGACGATCAGCGGCCGCCACACTGCCGCCTGGCAATGACACGGCAGGCACCGCGTGATCGATGTCACAGCGACTCACCGCGGCCGCGATGTCGGCATCGCTCATCGTGGCGATGGGTAGCAGCGAGAGGCCACGCTCACTGATCGTGGCGCGCAGTGACGCGCGCAACGCCTCGTTGACCGGCACCCGCGGCACGGCGTCGGCCACGGGCTCGAGGCTGTGATCCAGCAGCTTCGCGATCTTCGGACGAATCGTGCGCGCCGCATACTCCGCCTTCTCAAAGGCGCCACTGGGCACAGTGCACACGCTGTCGATGGCGAGCACGCGGCACTGCACACGATCGGCGAAGCGATCCACGCGCTCGCGAATACCGGCGGTGGGGAAGAGGTCGGTGATCACGACATACGCGCGCGCGGCGAGGCGATCGACCACGCGACGGTCGTCGTCGCGCTGCGGGCGCAGGACAAACTGGTAGTACAGCCCGCGTGACTCCGCGTCGCGTGCCGTATCACGCGCCCCCTGCAGGATGAACGTGTGATGCCGATCGGCCGCGTACGGATAGCTGGGATCGAGCCCCTGATGAATCACCAGCGGGCGGTTCACGCGATCCGCTGTGCGGATGGCGGCCCGCAGCGCCCAGTTCTCCTCGAGACGATGCGAGGACTGCATCCAGTACAGCACGTACTCGCCGTCGGGGGCGTACGTCTTCCCGTTCACATCGACCGTGCGCGCCACCAGTTGGTCGCGCACGTAATCGGCATCGAGGGCGTGCGGCGCGTCGGCAGCGCGGATCGTGGGAGTCGTCATAGAGAGTCCGGAACGCGCGGACGCGGTTGAACGTGCCCTTGCAGCACGTGCGAACAGCCGCGTCACCGCTTGACACCCGTGCGTCGGCCGCTACCTTCCGCTTGTTACCCGATCGGCCCCGCGCCAACAGGAGCGGGGCCATTCTTGTCGAAGTAGCCGCCGTGCATGTCACGGTCCCGGGGCTGTAGCTCAGCTGGGAGAGCGCTGCATTCGCATTGCAGAGGTCAGGGGTTCGAGCCCCCTCAGCTCCACTTGGTCGCAGGAAATCGGGACCGTTTTGTGACGGTTTCGGTGCTGGTGTGACGCGGGAACCTTCTGCATCGTCCAGTGTACAAGCAATGAAGCCCGCCGCCGTTCGGTAGGACGGAGAGTTCCAATGACGGTGCGCGTGGCAGTTTTCGAACCCCTGGGGGCCTCTTAAGGCTACCGGGGGTTCTTTCTTTCCAACGGCGAAGTACGGGGTGAGGAGTATGGGGTAGGGGGTGCTCCGTACCCCATACTCCCGACTCCTTACTTCGACGTGAGCGTAGCGACGTCGGCCCGAAACGCCGCCATGCTTTCCGCAATGAAGCGGTTCTCCTCTTCCTCGACCGTTCCCGCGAAGTCGTTCATCGCGGTGAACCCAAGATTGCCCAGGAAGCGCATGATGGCGCTCTCGCGCACGGTTACGTCGAACTCGCGCGTGAGCAGCGTCTGGCCCTCAGGGCCGGTGCGCAAGCCGAGCGTGAACCGCACGCCTTTCCCCTCGAAGGGGCGGCGGAGCGGCGAGCGGAGCAGACGTTCGGTGATCAGCGGAAGATGCCACTCCGGGTCCTTCGTGAAATGCATCGCCCAGCCGCGTTCCCGCGCGTTCGTGGTGTGCACGAATTCACCTTGCATGTTCGTCACGCCCACCGTGAAGAACGAGATCTTGGCCAGCGCATCCACGTGAATCTGCAGCGTATCGGGCATGCGACGTGCCGCGCCACGAATCGGCTGCAGCTGGCCGTCGTGCGAACGGAAGCGCACTGTCAGCAGCTGATTCCGCGCGTCGGCGTCGAACCAGTCTGACCCACTGCGGTCGGAAAGCCGATACCGGTAGCTGGCCGGTTCCACGTACTTGCGGATGTATTTGGCGAAGGCTGGGAAGTTGCGCTTGAGGCGATCGCCGCTGACGGTGATCTGCAGGGTCACCAGCGTCGAGCCGTCGCTTTGTGGCGCCGTGGCGATCGAGTCGATGGTGAGCAGGCGCCCCAGTGCGGCCGTGGTGCGGGGCAGCATCGCGCGATAGTCGGCCCGCACCGTCGCGGCCGGGTGCTCGGCCGACAGGAACAGGGCGCGAGTGACGTCGTCGGCGCGGCTTGGCAGCATCGGGCCGATGGCCTGGTCTACGCGCGTGCGCCACGCCCAGTCGTCCTCGCCGAGCTGTTCGAGTTCGATCAGGTGTCGCGAGTCGCCGCTCCTGACCGGCATCGCCACGGCGGGACGTGCCGTGAACACGTACTGCGCGCCGCTGAGGCCGGCCCGGACCTCGAGATCGCGGTCGGCGCCCGCGCGGGTGGTCCGCATACCCGTCCACAGCGAGGTGTCGTTTGCCAGCTTCGAGGGCGCAAACGCGTAGCGCCCGATGCGCATGCGTGCCGCCGAAAACTTTGGATTCCGCGCCACGTTCGTGAAACGCGCCTCGACGGCCGCGGCGAACGCGTCCGCGTTCTCCTTCGCGGCGGCCACGTCCGGGCCGTAGGCCAGCGCGGCCGCACGGCAACCGCCAGCGGAGGCGGCAATCAACACGGCGGCCAGCAGCACCGCGGACGATTTCGGGCGAGGTCGCATACGATTCCAATACACCGGAGAACAGTCAGCGGCATGCCCCCGCACGGCAAGCGGCCCACGGCGATTAGTTTTCGTGATTCGCGTCGCCCATTGAACGCCGCGCTGAACGCCGCGCTGAACGCTGCACTCCTCGGTATCCGTCGTGACTGACTCCGCTCCTGAAGCCGGTTCTGAATCCACGTCCGCCCCGCGTCGCGACTTTATTCGCGAGCTGGTGGCCGACGACGTCGCTACCGGCCGCTTCGGCCGTGGCCCCGCCACGCGTTTCCCGCCCGAGCCGAACGGCTTTCTGCACATGGGACACGCCAAGGCGATCTGTCTGAACTTCGGCATTGCGCAGGAGTTCGGCGGCACCTGCAATCTGCGGTTCGACGACACGAATCCGGCCACGGAAGACGTGCGCTACGTGGAAGCGATTCAGCGCGACGTGCAGTGGCTGGGCTTCCAGTGGGATGGGCTCTACTACGCGTCGGACTACTTCGAGAAGCTGTACGAGATCGCCGAGTCGCTGGTGCGTCGCGGCAAAGCGTACGTCGATTCGCAGAACGAAGACGAGATCCGCGCGGGACGTGGCACCGTGACGTCGGCCGGCACCCCGGGCCCGTACCGCGATCGCACGATCGAGGAGAATCTCGACCTGCTGCGTCGTATGCGCACCGGCGAGTTCGCCGATGGCACGCACGTGTTGCGTGCGAAGATCGATCTCGCGCATCCGAACATGATCATGCGTGATCCGCTGCTGCTGCGCATTCGTCATGCGCATCATTATCGTCGCGGCAATGACTGGTGCATTTATCCGTTGTACGATTTCGCGCACGGACTCAGCGACGCCATCGAAGGGATCACGCGCTCGTTGTGCACGCTGGAGTTCAAGGACAGCCGCGAGATCTACGACTGGCTGGTGAAGGAAGCCGGCTTCGAGAATCCGCCTACGCAGATCGAATTCGCGCGGCTGGAGCTCGACTACACCATTCTCAGCAAGCGCAAGCTGCTGCGCCTGGTGAACGAAGGGCACGTCACGGGATGGGATGATCCGCGCCTGCCGACCCTCGCGGGCTTGCGTCGTCGTGGTGTGCGTCCGGAAGCGATTCGCGAATTCTGCGAAACCATCGGCGTGGCGCGCAAAGATGCACGCGTGGAGATCGCGGCGTTCGAGCATGCCGTGCGCAACGACCTGAACATGGAAGTGCCGCGCGTGTTGTGTGTGCTCGATCCGCTCAAGGTCGTGCTCACGAACTATCCCGAGGGCCAGGTCGAGGATCTCGACGCGCCGAGCTTCCCGCCTGATGGGCCGAAGACCGGATCGCGCAGCATGCCGTTCTCGCGTGAGCTGTACGTCGACCGCGACGACTTCATGGAAGACGCGCCGAAGAAGTTTTATCGGTTGACGCAGGGCAAAGAGGTGCGTCTGCGTTTCGGCTATCTCATCACCTGCCACGAGGTCGTGAAGAATGCCGCCGGTGAGGTGATCGAACTGCGTTGCACGTACGATCCCGCCACGCGCAGCGGGCAGGCGCCCGATGGTCGAAAGGTGCAGGGCACGATCCA
>JBBRDP010000201.1:0-6402 GCA_038203795.1 Gemmatimonadales bacterium | reverse complement strand
CGTGGGAACCGCTGATTCCGGAGCCGTCGCCCTCGCGGGGCTGACGTGCGCGTACGCCACGATCGCACGCGGCCAGGAGGCGATCAGCACGATGCCACGCGCGCCGTCCTCGCGACGGCACGCCTGAATCGTCCCGCCGTGCTGCTCCACGATCCATCGGGCCAACGATAGACCCAGTCCACTGCCGTCGGCCCGATGCGCGCGCGCTTCGGCGGTGCGGTGGAATCGCTGAAAGACGGCCTCGCGTTCATGCTCGGCAATGCCGAGGCCCTCGTCTTCGACACGGAGTTGCACCGAGTCGCCCTGCGCGCGCAGGTGTATCGTGACGACTCCGCCGGGCGGGCTGTAGTGAATGGCGTTGTCGAGGAGCAGACCGAGCAATCGCCGCATCAATGCGTCATCAAAACGCGCGCGCACCTCCTCGAATACGCCGAGCAGAATAGTCACGGTGGCCAAATGCGCCGTTTCGCGCCAACGCGGCAGCTCATCGGTAATCACGTCGTCGAGATAGCCCTCACGAATGCTGGTGGCCGTAGCGCCCGAGTCGGCGCGGGCCAGCGCGAGCAGGCCACCGACCGATTCGGAGGTCGTGCGCAGTTCCCGCTCGAGCGCCACCATGGTTTCGTGCGCGAGCCGGCGCACCTGCGTATCGTCGGAGGTGGATATCGCGAGTCGGCCAAGCTCCGCGCGCGATCGCAAGCGGGCAATCGGCGTGCGCAGCTCATGTGCGGCATCGGCCAGAAACCGTCGCTGCTGATCAAGCGCCTCATCGCGACGATCGAGCGCGGCGTTGAAACTCGCGCCAAACCGACCAAGCTCATCGGTGGCGTCGTGCAGCGTGAGCCGAGATCCCGTGCTTGCGCCGAGGGTGCTGGCCTCACCGGCCATGCGACCGATCGGGCGCAGCGCGCGCCCAGCGAGCCACCACCCGAGCAGCGCTGCCATGCACACGACGATGGGCACGCCGCCGAGCAGCCACAGATCAAGGCGTCGCGCCGCTGCAGCCAACGTGGCACCGCTGGCGTGCACCTCGATCGTCCATCCCGGCGCGAGTTCCGGATCCAGCGGCGCGGAGACATGGCGCACCGGAGGGCGGAGGTCGGGATACAGATGCGATCGAAGAACTCCCGGTACCACGAACAACTCGCCATCAGGGCGATGCACATCGATGGCGCGATCTTCGAACACCAACTCGCCGGCAATGTGCGACAAGGTGGCTTCGACGGTGCGGTACTCGGCGATCTCTACGCGAAAGAAGGTCCGAAACAGCGCGACCGATGCGTCGGCGGATTCAACGTGCGCCCGTTCGAGCGTCCGGCTCACGGCAAAGCGCACGGCCGCAGCGGCCACGAGCAGCACACAGCAGAGTGAGCCGGCGTACCACGCGATGAGGCGCGTGCGCAAGCGAGGACGCGCCGCAATCGGCGACATCACTGCACACGCCTCGACAGGCGCGCCACCGACGCATCACCGAGGCGATAGCCCGCGCCGCGAATCGTTTCGAGCAGCGGGCGGTCGGATTCCTGGTCGATCTTGCGACGCAAGCGTGCGATGTAGACATCGATCACGTTACTGGACGGATCGAAGTTGTCATCCCAAGCATGTTGACTGAGCCGCTCGCGCGTGATGACGTGCCCCGCACCACGCATGAGGACCTCGAGCACCGCGAATTCTTTGGTGGTAAGGCTGATTTCCCGCGCACCCCGTGTCGCTACGCGCGTCGCCGGGTCGAGCGTCAGATTGTCGACGATGAGCTGCGCCGGATGCGCGTCGGACGGGCGACGCAACAGGGCGCGGAGTCGCGCCACCAGTTCACCGAGGGCGTAGGGCTTCACGATGTAGTCATCGGCACCGCCATCGAGTCCGGCGATGCGATCCTCGACGGCATCACGGGCGGTCGCCATCAGCACCCGCGCCGCGACACCGGAGGCACGCATTGCGCGACACACGGCAAATCCATCCGTGTCGGGCAACTGCACGTCGAGCACAATTGCATCGAAGGGGCTGACGGCGGCCTGTTCCAGCGCCATCTTCCCAGTGGCCACGGCGTCCACCGCAAAACCACTGGCACGCAGATAGGCGGTCACAGACTCCCGCAGGTCCTCGTCGTCTTCCACGAGCAGGATTCGCATCTGGGCAATCTACGCGTTTTCCATCAATTCCGATGACCTCAGGCCCTACTCCACGAATCGCCTTGGTCCTCGGCGGTGGCGCGCTCAAAGGTTTTGCGCACATCGGCGCGCTGCGCGCCCTCGCCGAACGTGGGATCGTGCCAGCGGTGTACGCAGGCTCCAGCATCGGGGCGCTGGTGGCGGCGGCCGCAGCCGGCGGGATGGATATTGACGCGATGGCTGAGCGCGCGATGTCGCTGCGTCGCAAAGACCTGTTTCGCATCAACCACCTCGGTATGTTGCTCGACCGCATGCAGTCGCGGTCCATTTACATGGAGGCGCCGCTCCGCGCCTTGTGTGACCATGTCGTGCCGGAAGGCACGTTTGCCGAGTTGCGAACGCCGCTGCTCGTGACCGCCGTCGACATTGAACGGGGCATAGAGATGGTGTGGGGCACGCCGGGGCTGCGCGATGTGTCGGTGCGGGACGCCGTGTATGCCTCCTGCGCGCTGCCGGGGTTTTTTCCGCCGGGCTTGGTCGACGGCCGTCCGTGTATCGACGGGGGCACTACCGACAATCTTCCGGTTGGAATTGCGTCGATGGGTGTTGATGCCGTGATTGCGGTGGATGTGGGCATCGCCGACATGCCGTCGGCCGAAGGCATCGCACAGCAGGGCTTCGCTTCCGTGTACATGCGAGCGGCCACGATCATGATGCACACCCTGCAGTCGCGCGTGCTCGAACGGTGGCAAGGCCCGCCAATGCTGCTCGTGCGTCCGCAGGTGTCGCACATCTCGTGGTTCGCCTTCCACCAGACCGAAGAGCTGCTGCGGCTGGGATACGAGGCCATGCAGGAGGCGTTGGACAACCTCGACGAACTGCTGAGCGCTCGGGGGGGCGTGTTCCCCCGTCGCCGCATCACGCTCAGCGTTGACGACGCCGCGTGCATCGGCTGCGGTCTGTGTGTCGCACAGGTCCCCCACCTCATGGCCCTCGGACGGAACGGAAAAGCATTCCCCACCACACCACACCTGGAGTGGAGCCCGGCCGATGGTGCGTTTGTGCGGCAGTGCCCGGTGAACGCCATTCACGTGACGGACCGCGACGGTACGCCCACACCGACCTCGGCGCTGGCCACTGTTGGAGCCACTGTTGGAGCCACTGTTAGAGCCACTGTTGGCGCCACTGTTGGCGCCTCCGTCGGCCCGGGACGGTAGCCGGACCCCGCGCGTCGTGGCACATTGCAGGTAGCCTCGTCGCGACCGCGGGTTTCCCCGGCCTGGGCGGCGAGTGGCTCCCCTCCGGACGCCGCGACGGACACCCGAAGGGTGACGCGCGCCGCACTCCTGTGCACCCATGACGCATCCAAACTCTTTCGGCAGCCGCGCCTCACTCACCGTGGGCTCGCGAACCTACACGTATTTCCGACTCGGTGCGCTTGAGTCGGTGGACGGCAATCGCGTGGCGTCTCTCCCCTTCTCGCTCAAGATTCTCCTCGAGAATTTGTTGCGCGGTGAAGACGGCGCATTCGTACATCGCGGCGATATCGAAACGCTCGCGCGCTGGGACGTCACCCGTCCCGTCGATAAGGAAATTGCGTTTCGCACCGCTCGCGTATTGCTGCAGGATTTCACCGGCGTCCCCTGCGTCGTTGATCTCGCGGCCATGCGCGACGCCATCGTGACACTCGGCGGTGATCCATCGCGCATCAATCCGCTGCAACCCGTTGATCTGGTGATCGATCATTCGGTGCAGGTGGATGAATACGGCACCGACGCGGCTGCGTTGATCAACGTGGAGAAAGAGTTCGAGCGTAACACGGAACGCTACGAGTTTCTCAAGTGGGGACAGCAGGCGCTCGACAACTTCCGCGTGGTACCGCCGGGCACGGGTATTTGCCATCAGGTGAATCTCGAATATCTGGCGCACGTGGTGTTCTCGACACCGCACGACGGGGGGACACTCGCATACTGCGATTCGCTCGTGGGCACCGACTCGCACACCACCATGATCAACGGACTCGGCGTCCTGGGTTGGGGCGTTGGCGGGATCGAAGCCGAAGCCGCGATGCTGGGTCAGCCCGTGTCGATGCTGGTACCGGAAGTCGTGGGCTTTCGCTTGCATGGCAAGCTGCCGGCCGGCTCCACTGCCACGGATCTGGTACTCACGTGCGTGGAGATGCTGCGCAAGAAAAAAGTGGTTGGCAAGTTCGTGGAGTTTTACGGACCCGGCATCTCGTCGCTTTCGCTCGCCGATCGCGCCACCATCGCGAACATGGCGCCGGAATACGGTGCAACCATGGGCTTTTTCCCGGTGGACGCCGAAACGCTCAAGTATCTGCGCCTGACGGGCCGGAGCGACGAGCAGGTGGCGCTCGTCGAGGCGTACTGCAAGGCACAGGGACTCTTCCGCACGGATGACCAGCCGGATCCGCTCTTCACCGACACGCTCGGGCTGGACCTGAGTACGGTAGAGCCGAGTCTGGCCGGCCCGAAGCGGCCGCAAGACCGTGTCCCATTGTCGGCATCCAAGCGCATGTTTCGCGAAGCCCTCGCGCAGCAACTCGCGTCGCAGCTCACGCCGGCAATGGCCGCCACCAAACCGGCGCCGGATTCGCCAGCCATTGAAATGGTGGCCGAAGGTGCACCAGTGGAACCCGTCGACCCGGGCGTGACCTGCAGCTACGGCGGGGAACAGTTTACGATCACGCACGGACACGTGGTCATCGCGGCCATTACGTCGTGCACCAACACGTCGAACCCGAGCGTGATGCTGGCCGCCGGGCTGCTGGCACAGAAAGCGGTCGCCCTTGGACTGAAGACACGTCCCTGGGTGAAGACATCGCTCGCGCCCGGGTCCAAGGTCGTGACCGAATACTTCAACAAGGCTGGCGTCACCCCGGCGCTCGACGCGCTCGGCTTCAACACCGTGGGTTACGGATGCACCACGTGCATCGGCAACTCGGGGCCGCTCCCGGAGCCGATTACGGAGGCCATTGAGCAGGGGAAGCTCAACGTAGCCGCCGTGCTCTCAGGCAATCGTAACTTCGAAGGGCGCGTCAACCCACTCACGCGCTTCAACTATCTCGCCTCCCCGCCGCTGGTGGTGGCGTACGCACTCGTGGGACGCATGGACATCGACTTCGCGACCGAGCCGCTGGGGGTGGGCACGAATGGTCCGGTGTTTCTGCGCGATATCTGGCCGAGTGCGCAGGAAGTACAGGACACGATTCTTTCGAGTGTCAAGCGCGAACAATTCACAGAACAGTACGCGAACGTGTTCGACGGCGATGCGAACTGGCAGCAGATCAATGCGCCGAGCAGCGATCGCTATACGTGGAGCGAGACGTCCACGTACGTGCAGCATCCACCGTACTTCGAAGGCATGACGATGACGCCGCCGGGCGTGCAGCCGATTGCCGAGGCACGTGTGATCGGGATGTACGGCGACTCGATCACCACCGATCACATCTCACCGGCTGGCGCGATCGCCGGAGCGTCGCCCGCTGGCCGTTGGTTGCAGTCGCAAGGCGTAGATCGCGCCGATTTCAACTCGTACGGTTCACGTCGTGGCAATCACGAGGTGATGATGCGCGGCACGCTCGCCAACATCCGTCTCAAGAACGAGCTCGCACCCGGCAAGGAAGGGTGGTGGACGGCCACCGCGCCGGGCGCCGAGGCCGTGGCGCTGTACGACGCAGCGATTGCATGGCAGCGGGCCGGCACGCCGCTCATCATCATCGCGGGCAAGGAATACGGCACGGGGTCGTCGCGTGATTGGGCGGCCAAGGGTGTGGCGCTGCTCGGCGTTCGCGCCGTGATCGCAGAATCGTTTGAACGCATTCATCGCTCGAATCTCGTGGGAATGGGCGTGCTCCCACTCGAGTTCATCGACGGTCAATCGCGCCATTCGATGGGGCTCACGGGATTCGAGTCGTTTGCCATCGACGGTCTTGAGGAATCGCTGATGCATCGTGCGACGCTCACGGTGCACGCCACGCGTGCCGATGGATCTATCGCCAGCTTCGCGGTGCGCTGCCGCATCGATACGCCCGAGGAACTGCAGTACTACAAGCACGGGGGCATTTTGCACTACGTGCTGCGGCAGTTGGCGTCGTCCCGGGCGTGAGTGATCACGCATCGGTTCGACTGCTGGTGAATCCGGCGGCGGGGCGCGGTCGCGCGCTTCGTCGTCTTGACTCGGCCCGGGCCGCGCGCGCGCGTGCCCGGCCGGTTGTTAACGTGGCCCCCCCCCCCCCCGGCGAGGGAGCACCACACACCCGGGTAGCGGT
>JBBRDP010000200.1:0-6409 GCA_038203795.1 Gemmatimonadales bacterium | reverse complement strand
TCACCCAGGCGTCGGTGATCGACCAGATCCTCGCGCACCTCCGTGCCCGCGCCGCCCGCGAGGCGCACGCCGGGCCGCGGAGCCCTCCATCGACGCGGGCCCCCGCGAGCCGGAACACATCACGCACCCCGCGCCCCTCCGCCGACGCCCCAACGACCGCATGAGGACGCGCCCCCGACGCCCCGCCACCACGCGGGGACGTTCGGCGTGTGCGGCGCTCCCACCGGCGCGTCCGATTGGCCCCCGCTGGCATCCGCCCCCACAGTAACCGCCGTGCTCACGGCGCTCAGGGCGCACGAGCGAGACGGAGGGCACGCCGCCGCCCGTCACGCGGCGCTGGCGAGGTCGGCGATCGCGCCGTATGCTCGACGGATAGTCGACCCACCCCGATTGAAATTCCTATCCCTTCCGCTGCGGCGAACGACGCACTCACACGGTGCGGCCTGCCGCCGGACACCTTCGGTGCGCGGTTCCCGCATGAGCTGTCTGGCGGTCAGCGACAGCGCGTCGCGATCGCGCGTGCGCTCGCGGCGCGCCAATCGCTGGTGCTCCTCGACGAATCGTTCAGTGCCCTCGATGCCATTTCACGGAGCGAGCTGCTGGACACGTTCGCAGACATTCGTCGCGCGCTCGGCTTCACGGCGGTGCTCGTCACGCATGATCTGGGCGAAGCCGCGCGCTTCGCGGACTCGGTGGCGGTGATGCGTGCCGGTCGCATCGAGCAGCTCGACACGCTGCATGCACCGATCGAGCAGCCGGCCACGCCGTATGTCGCACAGTTGGTCGAGCGGGCGCGTATGTCCGCGCGACTGTTGGTGGACGCATGAACGCGCAACGTGTGCGTGCGCTCTACACGCTCGTGCCGTTGTGGCTGGCGCTGGTCGCGGGCGCGCGTACCGTTGGGGCACAGGCGCCGTTGTCGCGCCCGATCGTCGTCGCGTCCAAGCCCTTCGGTGAATCATTCCTGCTGGCCGAAATGTTCGCGCAGCTGCTCGAACGCTCCGGTCGACGCGTGGAACGGAAGCTCGGGCTCGGTGCAACCGATGTGGCGTTTCAGGCACTGCGTGCCGACGCGATCGATGTGTACCCTGAATACACCGGCACCGGTCTGCTCGCCGTACTGAAGGATTCCGTCACGCCGGCCATGCGCGCCGACGCGCGTCGCGCCTATGCGTACGTGGCGACCGCAAGTGTGCAGCGGTTCGGTGTGACGTGGCTGCCGCCCCTGGGTTTCCAAAATGGTTACGCCATTGCCGTGCGTGCCGAGACGGCGCAGCGCTATGGCCTGCGGACGCTGTCTGATCTCGCGAAATCAGCCGCGCGATTACGTGGTGGATTTACCTCCGACTTCATCGGGCGGAGCGACGGCTGGCCCGGCTTGCAACGCGCCTACGGGTTGACACTGGCGGCGGTGCGCCCGTTGGCGCCGGCTATCAAGTACGAGGCGCTCGCACAAGGGGCGGTCGACATCATCGATGGGTACGCAACGGACGGCCTGCTCGCGAAGTATGCCTTGGTCACACTGGAAGACGATCGGCGTTTCTTTCCGCCCTACGATGCTGCTGCAGTGATCTCACGACGCCTGGCGCGGGAGGATCCAGGCGCGCTGGCGATGCTGGCAACGCTCAGCGGCCGTGTCACGGAAGGCGATATGCGCGCGTGGAATCGTGCAATCGAAGTGGACAACGCGCCAATTCCACAGGTCGCACAAAGTGCGCTGGCCGCGCTCGGCGTTGGCGACTCGGTGGCCACGGTGTCACGCGCTACGCCAGCGAGCGCGGGCTTCCGGTCGTTCTTCTGGGCGCGACGCATGGAGACATTACGGCTGGCCGGCGAGCATGCCTGGCTGGTTGGCCTCTCGCTTGCGCTCGCGCTGCTGGTGGCCGTGCCGCTTGGGCTGTGGCTCTCGTCGCATCCGGTTGCCGCGGAACCGGTGCTGCAGCTGTTCGGTGTGCTGCAAACGGTACCGAGCATCGCGCTGCTCGTGTTCATGATTCCGTTGCTCGGCATCGGCATCGTGCCGGCGATCGTCGCGCTGTGGGCCTATGCGCTGTTGCCGATCGCGCGCGCGACGTACACGAGCGTGCGGCTCGCCGATCCAGACGCGGTGGCGGCGATTGCGGCGATGGGCGCGACGCCATTGCAACAACTGTGGTGGGTGCGGCTTCCGCTCGCAGCGCCGGTGGTGCTCGCCGGTGTGCGCACGGCGGCGGTCCTGACGGTCGGCACTGCGACACTGGGCGCATTCATTGGCGCGGGCGGGCTCGGTGAACCCATTGTAACGGGATTGGGACTGGCCGATGCGCGACTCGTGATGTCCGGGGCAATTCCCGCCGCCGCGATGGCGATTGCGGTGGATGCACTGCTCGCATGGGCGGGGCGACGGCTGTCGCCGGCGCATCTGCGAACGACGATGCCACGGGTGGCGGCGTAGGAGAATCGATCGGGTGTCGTTACGCGGCGTAACCCCTCAGACCCCTATCACGAAGCAGAAGGTTCGCCTTCGCCCACCTGGCGCCAGCACCACCAAGGGATGCGCGTACAGAACCATTGGTGAGCATTCTGATCAGGCGATAGGATTAAGGATCGATCACGCGGCGCCCTTCCGCCCCATGGACCCCATGAATACGCAGCTCGCCTCTCTGCTCTCTCCACACTATCGCCTCGAGCGTGTCCTCGGCGTGGGCGGGATGGCGACGGTTTACCTCGCCGACGACCTCAAGCACCATCGACAGGTCGCGGTGAAGGTGCTCAAGCCCGAACTCGCGGAAGCCATGGGTGCTGAGCGGTTCCTGCGGGAGATCACGACGACGGCGAGATTGCGGCATCCGAACATTCTCCCGCTGTTCGACTCGGGTGAGCGAAATGGCGTGCTGTACTACGTAATGCCGTTCGTGGACGGCGAGACGCTGCGCGACCGCATGAGTCGCGACGGGGCCCTCCCGTACGCCGATGCAGTGCGCATTGCCGACGAAGTGGCCGACGCGCTGCAATATGCCCATACGCGCGGGGTGGTGCACCGCGACATCAAGCCGGAGAACATTCTCCTCGAGAACGATCATGCGATCGTCGCCGACTTCGGCATTGCCCACGCAGCGCGTGGTGCCGGCAACGACAAGCTCACGATGGTCGGCCTCTCGCTTGGCACACCGCACTACATGAGTCCAGAGCAGGGCAGCGGCGAGGACGTGGATGGGCGCACCGACTTGTATGCGCTGGGCTGCGTGACGTACGAAATGCTCGCCGGCGCGCCGCCGTTCGACGCACCCACGGCGATGGCGGTGCTGGTGAAGCACGTCATCGAGCCGGTGCCATCGCTGCGGACGTCGCGCGCCGACATTTCCGACGGACTCGAACGGGCCGTCGCACGCGCGATGTCCAAGCAAGCGGCTGACCGTTACGCGTCGCTGCAGGAATGGCGAGCGGCGATCAAGCCGGCACTGACATTCGGAGTGAGCGGCGAGACGCCGCGTCTCGCGGCGATCGATGCGGCACCCCCTGCCTTTTCCACCGCACTGCTCGGACGCGAAGCGCAGCTCGCAGATGCTGAGGCGCAGTTGCGGTCCGGTGCGCGCGTGCTGTCGGTGACCGGATACGGCGGCACCGGCAAGACACGATTCGCCGCTGCGTTGCAGCGACGCGTGAGTGCGCAGTATGCCGGTGGCACAGCGTTCGTGTCGCTTGCATCAGTCACTGATCCAACCGATGTGCTACCCACTATCGCCACGGTGTTGCAAATCGCAGAGGCGCACGGACGCGGACACCTCGAGGCGATTGCCACGCTGGTGGGCGACCGTCGTGTGCTGCTCGTACTCGACAATCTCGAACAAGTGGTGGAAGCGGCCGAAGGCATTGCGGCGCTGGTGACGCGTTGCGCGGGATTGCAGGTGATCACGACGAGTCGACGGCCGTTGCGCATCGGTGCCGAGGTGGAACTCGCGCTGCCCCCACTCGAACTGCCGATGCCGAGCGCGAGTCTCGACGCGGTGCGTCACTGTTCTGCGGTCGCGCTCTTCGTGCAGCGCGCCGAACGGGTGAAGCCGGGGTTTGCGGTGACAGAGCACAACGCGGCGGCCGTGGTGGGCATCTGTCGCAGCCTCGATGGCCTTCCGCTGGCGCTTGAACTCGCCGCCGCACGTGTGCGCATCCTCGACCCGGAGATGCTGCTCAAGCGGCTCGATCACGCACTCGATCTGCTCACGTCAGGCGACCGCGATCTGCCGATCCGACAGCGCACATTACGCGCGACAATCAGTTGGAGCTACTCGTTGCTCACCCCTGAGGAACAGCGACTGCTGCGCCGGCTGTCGGTGTTTCATGAAGGGTGGACACTCGATGCCCTCGAGCGGGTGTGCTACAGCGAGCAGGAACAATGGCAGGCGCTCGACGAGCTGGCCTCACTCGTCGAAAAGGGGCTCGTGCGCCTCACCGCCGGCGGCGAGCGCTATGGCTTGCTCGAAACGATTCGCGCGTTCGCCGCTGAACAGCTGCATGCGGGTGGAGAGGTAGACGCCGCGCGCGATGCACACGCGGAATACTTCCTGTTTCTCGCGCAATTTATCGATGCGGGCATCCAGGGCACGACGCAACGTGAGGCCATGGTGACCGCGCGCGCGGAGAACGCAAACTTCTTCGTCGCCATCGCATGGCTCATTGGCCGCGCAAAACTTGGCCACTCCGAGGCGATCGAGAAGGGGCTGCTGCTCTGCGGTTCGCTTGGGTGGTACTGGCACATCGTCGGGTTGCACCTGGTGGCGCAGGACTCGGTAGATACGCTGCTTGCCATGGTCGCCGATCACGCGCCGAGCCGCGGCCGTGCGCTCGCACGATTCACCCTCGGCCTGTTGGTCGTCAGCATGGGTGGCCTCGATCAGGCCATCGCGCTGTTCACCGGTATGGCAGAGGATGGCATCGCGCTCGGTGACGAGGCCATCGCCGGCTTTGGGCGCGGCTGCACCGGCTATACACTGCTCGGGCTGGGACGCGTGGCCGACGCCGGACTACAACTTGTGGAAGGGGTGGAGCGGTCGCGGCGGTCCGGCAACGAATTTCAGCTCGGTGTGCTGCTCACGATTCATGGCATGCAGCGTTTTGTGAGCGGAGATGCGGAGGGCGGAGCCGCTGACCTCGCCGCCGCGCGTCGCATTCAGGAACGCCTCGGCGACTGTGAGGGTGGCGGCATGGCGCTGAGCTTTCAGGCACAACTGAGTTTTGCCGCCGGCGATCTGGCGCGGGCCATGGAGCTCTACCATCAAAGCGAGGTGAATTTCTCGACGGTAGGCGACAAGCCTGAACTGGCGCGCGTGCAAGGCGAGATGGGATATCTCGCGTTGGCGTCGGACAATCTACCCGAGGCACGTCGGCATTTTCTGCGCGCACTGCTCACGAACGACGAAATCGGCAGTCCGCGAGGCATGGGGCAGGTACTGTTCGGACTCGCGGCGTACGCGTCGGCACGCGGCGACTCCGACCGCGCCGTAACGCTCGCCGCGGCAGCGGGCGCAATGAGCGAACGTGCCGGTGTCGTGATCGAGCACCCCATGGCACCGGGCATCGCCGAGCGCATCGAGGCGATGAAATCGAATGTGTCGCACGATGCGCTGGCGGATCTCGTGGAGCGGGGGCGTGCGCTTACTCCGGCGGCCGTGCTGGCAATGGTGACGCTGGAGTAGTCGTGGCAGCCAGGGCGCTGCGAAGGCGAATGCTCGGCATCCGAAGCTCGCGCAACCGAAACATCGGTTACGCGTACGGCATCGCCGGCACCTTCCCGCGCAGCCGCGCATACACCGCGAGCGACCCTCGGTGATGGGCCGTGTGATCGACGATCCCATTGATCACCGCGCGCTTGGGCGCACCACCCATGACGATGTCGTTGGGAATCGGCTGGTCGAGCTCAGCGTCGCTCATGGGGCGCACGGCGGCGATCGCCTGCTCGAACGCCTGCTCCAGCATCGCCCGCGCGGTGTCGAGGGACGTGACCGCCTTGGCCTGCGCGATGTGTACCTGGTAGTCCGTGTCCCATCCTGCGCCGAAGGCACCCGCCATGAACCAGTCGACGGTGATCGCGACATGCGCCACCTGGCCCGCCGTCGTGTACATGTCGACGTGCGGCGCAAACGCTTCGTCGTCGGCGTTGAGGACGGCAATCGTGGTGAGGAAGAACTTCCGCGTGGATTCGAGCTCAGCGACGGCGGCGAAGGACATGGGGCGCACCTTGTGGGAGGGAGAATTTCGGTGTATATTCGGTAAAAGACCAGGCCGCGGGCACGCTGACGTGGCCGCATTCCGGGTTCCACGGGCACACCGCCGTCTGGGTGTCTGAGGACGATCGCGCGTTCGCGACCCGCCTGGCGCGCTACTGCGCCCGCAATCCCGTCGCGCTGGAGCGCCTGACGTACGACCGAGCCGC
>JBBRDP010000199.1:0-6409 GCA_038203795.1 Gemmatimonadales bacterium | reverse complement strand
AAGCTCCTGCACGGTGCGAATATCGTACCCAGATTCCAAAAGATGCGTCGCAAAACTGTGCCGGAACGTGTGGCACGTGACTCGCTTTGAAAGCCCAGCCACCCGCGCCGCATTCGGTACCTCGCGCTGCAGCACACTCTCGTGCAAATGATGCCGGCGGAGTTCGCCCGTTGCCTCGTCTCGGTACAAACGCGTGGCTGGAAACACCCACTGCCAAGGCCGCTGCGTACCAACACCTCGCCACGCACACGATCGAGGTCCCTCACACGCACGCTGCATCCTGGCAGCAGTCGCAGGCCGCGGCCGTAGAGCAAACGGACCATCAGCCCTGGCACACCGCGTATCGCCCCGAGCACCTGCGTCACCTCGGCACGCGTCAACACCGTCGGCAAACGCTGCGCACGCTTCGCCTGCATGTGAGACAGCGGTGCGACCATCGGCATCGCGAGCACGTGGCGATACACAAACAGCAGCGCCGCCAACGCCTGATTCTGCGTGCTGGCACTCGCACCGCAAATCCGCGCTGCCGTCACACGCACAGCCGCCCGGTTACCTCACATCACAGGCACAACCGCAACCCTTACTCGCGACCCTCGCGCACCCGCCACGCGCGCACATGCGGCACATCATCGTCGTCTGTCCACACACCCAGCACACGCTCGCGACTCACCACATGCGGCGTCACGCGCGGCGGCAGTGACACACGCGCGATCGCGCGACCCTCGGTGTCAAACACGAGATAGCGCAGCGCATCACTCGGCAGCACGCTCGGTGCCTGCGCCCAGAGCGTTCCGTCGTCGCCGATGAGCAGACGCTCGTGGAACGGAAACACGGTGGCAAATCGCCAGCCGCGACGCATGACTTCCCAATCCGCTTTCACCGACGCCGGCATGGGCCGACTCTCAAGCTCCGAGGCCGCCCACGCGCGCACACGGTCACCGGCGTCCTTTGGCACAGGCTCGGCGTCGACCACGACACGCGACAGTCGTAAGAGCGCACCACCACGGTACTCGCGCAACTCGAACCGCTCGTTGGTGCCGAGCACGAGACGCGTACCATCGGACACCATGGAGGTGCTCGGACCGAATCGCAGGAAGTCAGTGTCGGGCCGACTCTCACCGTCCTCAGTGGTGATGACGTCGAACACTTCAAGATCCGGCACGAGCGCGATCGTATCCACGCGCGGTGCTGCTGATGACGCCGCGCCTGCGGACGTGCGGATGGTCACCACCGCAAATGTATCGCGCCGCGTCGGGCCGTTGAACACGGTGGGTGGTACATACGGCGGGCGAAAACTCGCCAGTAATCGCGTATCGCCAAGCAGCGCGATTGGTCGGAGCTCAGTGCCGTCGTCAAAGCGTGGGTACGCAATCTGTCCGGCAAACTCGCCCGGACCGTCGAAAAACGAAATGCGACGCTGGTTCCCATCAAACACGGCCACGCGTCCGTCATCCAGCACCTGCACGCGCTGCACGTAGTCCACTTCACCCGGGCCGCGCCCGCTCGGCATTATCACGCGAACAAACGCACCGTCGGTTGCAAACTCGCGGACATCGCGGTGACGCGCATCGACCACCAGCACTCGGCCGTCGGGCAGCGAGGTGACCAGACGAACGCTGGTAAACGCGTTCTGCACATTGTCGCCATCGATACGCAGTACGGGCGCGGTGTCAATCGTCCATGTGGGCAGCGCCGCGATATGCGCCGCCGTCTGCTCGACAATGGCAATGCCCGCGCTGTCGCGCACGGCAACCGCGCTCGCCTCGCGTATTGCATCGGTGCTGCAGGCCGCAAGTACAATTGTGCACGGAATCACAAGCCGTATCAGCTGCACGAGCCCACGTGGAGATATCATGGGCGATATTTACTGCCGTTGCCTCAGTCATACCACCCATGCACAAACCATCGTCCCTGCTCCTGATACAACAACAAATCCCCCTCGCCATCGGCCACGCAGCGCCAGTAATCCCGCGCAAACGCGTCGGCACGCCACCAGTCGCCTGTGAGCCGCTCCGGACCACTCGCCTGCGACACCACCACTCGGCGCTGCTGCCACGCCAGCACACTCGGCGCGCCCTGCACACCACATTCCACCGTGACCGGATCCGGTGTTTCGAGCAATCGTAGTGCGGCGTGATTGAGCAACGCGGGATCGGGTGCCGACGGGTCAGGCGACATCGATGCACGTGACGCGTGATTGCGCGATGCATCAGTACGCAACGACACATCCCGCGACACATCCCGCGACACATCCCGCGACGCATCCCGCGACGCATCCCGCGACGCATCTGCACGCGATACATCCTCACGCGTGGCACGCTCCGCCAACGCCCAGGCATCGGCGCGCACCCACACACCCGCGCGGTCATACCGGTGCGCATCGTTCGCGTGTGGATGCACGACCACATCACCGCGTGAATCAGGATCGAGCGCCGCAGCCAATCGCGCAATCGCCGCTTCAACACTCGCCGCAGCGTCACGCCACGAGGGCTCAAGCAAATCGCCCTGATCGGCCGACAGTGGCGCCGTCGCGGGAATGTGCACCGTGACACCCGTGACCGCCGCTGGCAATGTCCACCGCTCAAGCAACGCGCGACACTGCTCAACGAGCGGTTCCACACGCGCCAGCGGACGCGCCGGACGCACTTCCCGCGTGATGCTGCGCGTGGCACGGTCCCACCCGTCGAGACGCTGCGCATCGCTGCCCACCATCGCTTCGAGATGCGCTTCGGTGTTCTGACGCGCGACATCGAGTTCGAGCGTAATCGCTACCGATGCGGCCGATCGTCCGTCACGCACGAGATCCTGCACCAATCGTTCAAGCGCCGCACGCACCAAAAAACCAACTGGCGTGACCGTCTGCGCCGGTGTCGCCAACTCGGCGTGTACCGCGCGTGGTGCGTCCACACGCACCAGCCCTGGACGACGCGGATCCATACCGCGCGCCAGCCGCCAACTGGCCAGTCCCGTCGCTCCCCAGCGCGCTTCGACATCACCTGATACGAGTGCGGCAAACGCACCGAGTGTACGAATGCCGAGCGCCGCGAGCGCGGTGCGCAACTGTGCGTCCATCGGAATCAGACCGAGTGGGGCAGGGGCGAGATACGACGCGCAGCCACCACTCGGCACAATCGTGCACGCATGACCGCGCGGCGGATTCCACGTGGCCGCCCGCGCGGACACACACGAATCAGCCAGTGCTACGCGGGCGTCAGGATGCCAGCGGCGTGCAATCGTGAGCAGCGTGTCGAGCAGCGCGGCTTCACCACCCGGACGCGCGGCAAAACCATTCGCGCCAATCCACCACGTGCCCGCACTCCCGGCCGCCGGCGTCACCTGCGGACTGGCGGCCAGAAATGAGGCGGTGGTCTCGGTGATCGCGCGCGCGATGGTGTCGTGGTCCCATTCGCGCACCTCGAGCGCCGCACACCGCGCCCGCGCTTCCGGCACCCGCATACCGGCTGTCACCCCCGCTCGGGCCGCCGCCGCCGACACCGCCTTGAGCCGCTGCCCATCCGCGAGCGCGCGCGGTGCGGTATCCCAGTGCGCCGCCAGCGTGTGCACCACCGGAACCACCGGCCCCATGGCCAGCGCCAGCGTGAGCTGCACCGGGGCCGCAGGCGTCACCGGTGCGTTGCGCCAGACGACGCCGAGCGGGAAGCGCGGGATGCGGACGCAGGCAATGCGCCAGGGAGCGGGAGTGGGGGCGGGATCGTGGGCAGGCATGGCAGTTCGGCTAACAGACCGAACAGATACCGAAACTAGCAGGTGCCGTCCATTGCACGATCTGGAAAACTTCGCAACGCATCACGCACGTCCTGGCGCGTACGCGATATCACGATGCTCACGCCGCCCTGCGTCACCGCGCCCTGCGTCACCGCGCCCTGCGTCACCGCGCGCGCTGTGCACCGGGGGAACCAGAGGGCCTCGAGAGGACTACGTGTTGTCAGATGCGGTGCGACCGCAACGCGATCGCCATATCGTGACGAAGCATCGGCGTTTCCCCACTGTCTACATCATGACGACCACTCTCCATATACTCGCCGCGTGCGTGCTGGGAGCGCACCTCATGTCTGCGCAATCCGTCGATCACAGTGCGTTCAATGCGCTGCTGCAACAGCACGTCCGGAACGGGTTGGTGGACTACGACGCCTTCGCAAACGCGCCGAGCTTCACGACCTATCTGCGAACTCTCGCCACCACCGACCCGGCACGGCTTCCTCGCCCGGAGCAGTTGGCGTTCTGGATCAATGCGTACAACGCCTACACGATCGCGCAGATCAACGCGCACGGGGAGCGGCAATCGATCAAGAACATCAATAAGGCATTCGGCTTCCTGAAGACCGGCGGTCCGTGGCGCGAAAAAATGGCGACCGTTGGCAACACCACGTACACGCTCGACGAAATCGAGCACGAACGCATTCGACCCGTGTTCAACGAACCACGCGTACACTTTGCGTTGGTGTGTGCGGCCATCGGTTGCCCACCGCTTCGCAATGAGGCGTACACGGCGGCGCGTCTCGACGAGCAGCTGGATGATCAAGCCCGACAGTTTCTGTTGCGTTCACCCGCCAAGAACCGAGTTGATGTCGCTGGCAAGCGCGTGTACCTCAGCCGCATTTTCGACTGGTATGGGAGTGATTTCGCTCCGGACCGGGCCGGGCTGCTTCAATGGCTCAGCCGATACTGGCCTGCCGGCGCCGAACGCAACACGTTGAACGACCGCAGCGTTCGTATCGTATTCACGGAATACGACTGGAGTCTGAATGCGCGGGCGAAATAGTCGCACTCACGGAACGCGTCGCCGCTGGATGGTCGCGGCGGTTGCACTGTCATTGTCCGTTACCGCGTGCGCCGACGATCCGGGTAGAAATGTCACGCGTCTCGCTGTACCGGGTTCGGGTGAGGTGGCCATCGCCGATACGACCATTCTCCCGCTCGACGACGTACGAAAGAGTCAGGCGGCGTCGGTCTCGCAGCGGGTGGCGAACACGGATATCGCGATGACCTACAGCCGCCCGGTGGCGAGAGGCCGCGATATTTTCGGCGGCATCATACCATTCGGAGCGGTGTGGAATCCGGGAGCCGATCAGGCGAGTGCGATCACGTTCAGTCGCAACGTGCGTGTGAACAACAACCCGTTGCCGGCCGGTACCTACAGCATCTGGGGCATTCCCGGAGCAACAGAGTGGACGCTGATTCTGAGCACGGCGGGTGAGGTGTACCACACCCCGTATCCGGGAGAATCAGCCGACGCACTGCGCCTTCAGGTACCGGTGGAAGAGAGCGTATACACCGAGGTGCTCACATTCGAGTTCCCGCTGGTGGAAGGCAAGCAAGCCACGCTCCGGCTGCGATGGGCGACGACAGCGGTCTCCCTTCGCATTGATGTGCCGTAGGACGAACGATCAACGCGCTACGGTGCGCCGGTTGGTGGAATCACCACTTCTGCCATACCCACGTTGAACGGGTCGCACCAAATGATGATGCGCGTATACCGCACACCCAAGGGCACTTGGAAGCGGTACGACTGCGCCCCCTGAAAGCTTCGCAGCGCACCGATACGCAACGGCTGTCCCATATTGGGATTGCTGGTCGTATTGAGATACACTACCGCACCGGGCGTCTGCGCAATCGAAAAGTTGCTCGAGAAGTCGAGCTGCGCCGTGGTGCCTTCAATCACCAGCGTGGCGCGTCCCGCCACCGTGTAGCCCGTGCGGACCCAGTTCCCGGACACACCAACACCCATCGGCGCACTGGTTCCGGGATCCACGGGGGCAGCATCCGGCGCCGTGGGAGGTGAGACGTCGCGACAGCCGACCGACACCAGCAGCACCACACCGAGTCTAGCGAGAAGAAGTCGCATCACGTTCCAGGCAGAGGGACATAAGGTCGGCGAGCGCAAATGACCGGGTTTGATCGCTGTCCTGCATGAAGCCGATCGCCACAATCGCCGGAGGGTCGCTTTTCCAGATGCGTCGATAGTCCGCCATCGGCGAAACAACCATCGGCATCCAGCCGTGCACAGCAGTTGGCGTACTTATCCCGATGACGTGCAAATCGTTCCCACTAAAGCTCGGACGCTCCAAGGCGCCATGGCCGACTGTCTGCGACGTGTAAAAAATGGTACGCGGCGTGCGCGCGAATCGTGATGTTCGGGCAAACACCACAAATACACGCAGCGCCGAATCATCACGCTTGGCGGATGTGAGATCCGCACCTACAGGTGCTGCACCAATGCGCCACGACCATGACAGCTGTGTGTCCGGTCCGCGCCACGGGGTGTCAAGTTCCCGTACAAACCACGCCGCGCGTGCCACGCCGCTGGTGCGCAGAAATCGCGCACCAGCGGAGTCAATCACCGCCAGCGACGGTGCCTGTTCGCCGCGCACCGCGCGCACTTGCCAGC
>JBBRDP010000198.1:0-6446 GCA_038203795.1 Gemmatimonadales bacterium | reverse complement strand
CGCGCCACTCGCACGCCCACCTGATGTCGCTCGCGCGTGAGCTGCGGCACCTCCGGCGGCACAGTGCCGTACGCCGCCGCAATGCACAGCTGCACCACCTCCAAGAGCTTCCCCAGCCCCACCCCCGACTCCGCACTCGTCATCACATAGCGCTCACGGCTACGGCCCTCAGCGCCCTCGGCGACCCCCGCATCCCGCTTCGTCAACACGCGCACTACCGGCACATCCCGCGACTCGGCGCTTTGCACCGCGCGAACCGTGGCCTCCACCTGCTCCACCGTCTCCCCGATCGCCAACACCACGTGCGCCCGCGACAACCACCGCGCACTCACCTCAATCCCCAGCCGCTCGAGCGTATCGTCGGTCTCCCGAAGCCCAGCCGTATCCACCAGACGGATCGCCACACCGGGCGTATCGAGCATCACATCGAGCGCATCGCGCGTGGTGCCAGGAATGTCCGACACAATCGCGCGCGCTTCGCCCAGCATGGCGTTGAACAGCGACGATTTCCCCGCGTTCGGCGCACCCGCCAACACCACCACCGCGCCCTCGCGCAAAAGCGGCACCGCCGGCGCCGTTGCCAGCAGCGCATCGAGCGCACGTATCACCGTATCAACCACGTGCGCAATGCGTGCCGGATCAATCGGCCCGTCGTCTTCTTCGGGAAAATCGATGTCGTAGGCGAGCAGCGCTTCAAGCTGTAAACACTCATGGCGCAGCGCCATCAACCGGCGCGACAAGCCGCCGTCGAGTTGTTCCAGCGCCACGCGGTGCAGTGCACGCGAACGGGCGTCAATCAAATCCGCCACCGCTTCTGCCTGCAGCAAATCCAGTTTGCCCGCCATCAACGCACGTCGCGTGAACTCGCCTGGCAATGCTTCGCGAGCACCGGCCGCGAGCAGCGCACCGATCACCGCCTGCGGCACCACGTGTCCCCCATGCGTACTGATCTCGATGACATCGTCGCCCGTATACGAATGCGGCGCGGGAAACCACGTGATCAATGCGGTGTCCAGCGGCTCACCGTTCACGGGATGACGCAGTCGACGCAACGATGCGCGGCGTGGCACAAACAGCATCGCATCGGGCGCACGCGACACAGAAAACGCGGCGGAGTCATCGACGCGATTCGCCGAGTCTCCCACCGCGCGCTCCACACACCGCTGCACGAATCGCAACGCGTCTGCACCACTCATGCGCACCAACGCAATCGCACCACGCCCCGGCGCAGTGGCCAGCGCCACGATCGTATCCGCGGCGCCTGGCAGCTCCATCACATCAGCTCAGACGCTTCGGTTCACTGCGCGGTGTGTCTTTCGATTTACCGCCCTTGGCCTGCGCACCGGACGGTGTTTGCACGCGCGGCGTCTTGATCATTTTCTGACGCTCCTTGGCGATCAACCACTGCTGTGGCAGCGACGCCAGATTCTGCACCGCGTAGTACAGGTTGAGCCCTGACGCAAAGTTGATGAAGAAAATCAACATGATGCCCGGAATCAGGTACGTCATGATGCGTGCCTGCGGATTATCCGGCGTGCTCCTGAGACCGATCCACGACACCAGGAACGCCGTAGCGGCCACCAGAATCGGCAGAATGTAGAACGGATCCTTGAGCGAAATATCCGGCAGCCACAGGAACGGTACGCCGCGGAACTCAATCGTATTCTGGAACACGAAGAACAGCGCGAAGAACACAGGAAGCGGAATGAACATTGGCAGACACCCCGTGAGCGAACTCAGTGGGTTGAGGCCATGATCCGCATACACCTTCATGATTTCCTGTTGCGTCTTTTGCGGATCGCCCTTGTGCTTCGCTTGCGCCGCCTGAATCTCGGGCTGAATCTGCTGCATGGCCAGCGACGTGCGCATGGCACGCTGATTCACCGGCCACAAAATCAGTCGAACGGCCACACCGAAAATGATCAGCACCCAGCCGTACGACAAACCCGCCTGTTCTTTCATCCACAACAGGGTCTTGATCACCAGCGTGGCAAACGGCTGAATGATCTTTTGCATGAAACCGCCGTACGGGTTCGACGATTCGAACTCGCGTCCCATCGCGACCATGCGCTTGAACTCCTGCGGACCGGCGTACACTTCGAGCGCGGCGGCGCCGCTGCGCAAATTCACAATGATGTGTCCCTGCGCTCGCGTGGCCTGTTTACTCACGCGCGCACCACCGGTCACATCGAGTTCCACAAAGCCCGGCTGGTTCTCCGGCGCGAGCACACCCAGCAGGAAGTATTTGCTCTTGGCCACCACCCACGTGAACGGTCCCTGTTTGATCTCGCGTTCACCAGGATCGAGGCTGCCGAACTTGATCAGATCCGCGCTGCGATTCTCCGGCTTGAACGCGTACGCAATGTGCGTGCGGTCTTCCACCGAGTCGGCTTCCGACGATCGGAACGTGGGCGGCAAGTCCACGAGCAGATATCCGTCGGAGTTCGGGCCGGTCACCGTGGCACCGATGTTCACGCGAAAGCTGTCGGGCAAAAAGCTGTATGTGATCGCAATGTTGCGCTGCCCCACGTTCGCCGAGTAGCGCAGCTGCGTGCGTCCATCCGGCTGGGACTGCTCGAGCGCAAACGAGGTGCGCGCGAGATTGACCGTGTCGCCGCCCGGAAACACCATGCGCCACGCCAGCAGGCGATCGCCGGTTTGTGCGAGCTCCACCGGCTGTTCCGTTTTGCGGCCACTGCCGTCGAGCGCGCGATAACGCTGCATCTCGGCCGACACCAGCGCGGCACCCTGCGAACTCACGCGATAGGTGGCCAGCGGCGTGACCACGGCGGTGGTGTCCACACGCACGAAACGCGAGGTCAGTGTATCGGCGTCGGGCAACGCGGTGATCGCGGCACCCTGCGTGATGCCGTCAATTGAGGTCGCCTGCTGCGGCGCGGCACCGGGCGTGAGATCACCACCAATACCAGCGGCACCCGACATGGCGGACGTCATGCTGTCCACCGGCACCCCGCCGTCGGTCGCGACCGGCTTTTCGGTGGGGAAGAGAATCGGCGTGATTACGAGGACGATCGCCATGAGAAAAACGGCGAGCGCGAGACGACGTGGTTCCATTGGGAGATTTACGGGCAGCAATTCGTCGCTGACGTGCGGAGCGGACCACGACCGGACGGCCGCGCCCTCTCACCGCGTGTCAGGGCACGGGGTCGTATCCACCGGGACGGAACGGATGACACCGTCCAATCCGGCGAATGGCAAGCCAACTGCCGCGGGCCGCACCGTGACGCTCAAGCGCCTCGATGGCGTACGCGGAACAAGATGGAAAATAGCGGCAGGAACCGCCGAGCAGGGGCGAGAGCGCCACTTGATAGAGACGCACCCCGAGAATCAGCAGAAACCGGGGCACCCCCGCGAGGCCACCAACAGCACGTGGACCCTCAGGTACCGTACGGCTGACCTGTTCGGCGGGATTCGTATGCTCAGCGCACATGGTCACCATCCGGCGGCGTCACCGAAGGCGCAATCGCAGGTGCCACCACAGGCACCGCAACAGGCACCACAACACCCACCACAACAGGCACCGCTCCGGGTGCCACGAACGTCATCCGGGACAATCGCTGCCCGGCCTGCTGCAACTCCGCCGAGAGCGCAGCAAACGAGCGCAGATACGCCTGTGGACTGACACGCACGACGAGATCGAGCGGAACCGGCAGCGACTGCAGCATGGGCAGCACCTCGAGGCGCACCAGTTCTCGGAGACGACGTTTGACGAGATTGCGCTCGACGGCCGAGTGCCGATGCTTGGGAACGATCAATCCCACCCGCGGAAGCGCATGAAGGGAAGCCATGGCCCGCACCTCGAGACTGCTGGTGCGCACCCGCTTCCCTTCACGACGTGTCCGCTCTAACTCCGGCCCGCGCGTCACCCGCTGCGCGCGCCGGAGCCGACGGGAATCAGGCGCCGGCGTACTTCGACGGCAGCTGCACTGTGAGCAGCTTGCGTCCCTTGCGACGACGACGGCTCAGGGTCGCGCGACCCCACTTGTCTGCCATGCGAGCGCGGAAGCCGTGCTTGCGGAGACGCTTAACGTTGCGCGGGCGGTACGTGGGCTTGCCCATATGCTTGCCTTATCGAGAAAATGCGGTGATGAATGAGCGGCGCGCGTTTGGACGCGCGATGACGGTGGTCTGCATGCCGTTCAGGCATAGACCCGTAAGATAGGCAATATCTTGGGCTTGCGTCAAGTCGCTGCAACTGCCGCGTGAAGGGCGTGGGCCACGACGCGGTCACGCATTTGACTTATCCACATTCAACGGGCTAGCTTCGCTCCCCCACCACCCGCGCTCGCCCGAACCCCACGATTGCCGTCATGTCCTTGTCCCCGTCCGAGATCTGGGAGCGCCTGCTCACCCGCGCCCGACAGGTGCTCGCGGAACAGACGTTCCGGACTTGGCTCGAACCCGCCGAACCGGCCGCCTATCACGACGGCCTGCTCACGGTGGTCGTGCCCGACCAGTTCTCCGCCGACTGGAACGAAAGCAAGCACAGCGAGCTGCTCGCCAGCTTTGCCCCCGTGGCCCTCGGACACCCGATCCGGCTGCAATTCCGGATCTCCGAAGAGCGCGCCAAGCGGGCCCAGCTCGACATATTTGTCCAGCAACCACCCCATCCAGTAGCGCCAGCAACGCAGCACAAATCAGCCATTTCAGCGCCACTGAACCCGCGCTACACGTTCGAGCAGTTTGTCATCGGTAAGTCCAACGATGTCGCCGCCGCCGCCTCCCAAGCCGCTGCCCAGGCGCCCGGCAAGGTCTACAATCCGCTCTTCATCTACGGAGACACCGGGCTCGGCAAGACGCACCTCATGCAGGCCATCGCCCATGAGCTGCTCCGGAAAACGCCCACGCTGCGGCTCGCCTTCGTGGGGACCGAGCAGTTCACCAACGATTTCGTGAGCGCTATTCAAGGCGGCCAGATGCACGAGTTCCGGCGCCGGTACCGCGAAATCGATCTGCTCCTCGTAGACGACGTGCAGTTCCTCAAAGGCAAAGAATCCACACAGGAAGAGTTCTTCCACACGTTCAACGCCATCTATGAGGCCGGGCGCCAAATCGTGCTCACCTCCGATCGCCCGCCCAAGGAGATCCCCGGACTCGAATCCCGGCTCGTCTCCCGCTTTGAGTGGGGCATGGTGGCCAACGTCGACTCCCCCGACCTCGAGCATCGCATCGCGATCCTCAAGAAGAAGGCGAGTCTCGATCACCTGGAGCTCACGATTCCCGACGAGGTCATCGAGTTCATCGCGCAGCACGTGAAGTCGAGTGTGCGCGAGCTCGAAGGCTCCATCATCAAGCTGCTCGCCTATGCGTCGCTCAAGCACCGGGAAATCTCGGTCGAGCTGGCACGCGAAGCACTCAAGGACAAGCTGCGGAGTTCCGCCAATACGTCGGACTTTCCCGACGTGCCGCCCACCAGTATCACCGTGGCCACCATTCAACAGCTGGTGTCACGGGAGTGGGGTGTCACGCCCGACGGGCTGCGCTCCAAAACCCGCACCAAACAGCTCACCGGCCCGCGTCAGGTCGCCATGTACCTGTGCCGAGAGCTGTTGGCGCTGCAGCTGGTGGAAATCGGCAACGCCTTTGGCGGGCGCGATCACTCCACCGTCATTCATTCCCTCGATCGGGTGGCCGAAGACATGCGCGCGATGCCGGAGTTTGCGGAGCGCGTGACCCGGCTCCGGAGTATGTTGGAAACTCTGCGGACAACCGGTGTCCTGTCCGCATGAGTCCACATTCATCAACGTTTTTCACCCCGCTCATGTGGGGGAGCGGGGACGCAGGCGGTCTGTCCCCATCGAACGCACATGAGCTGGTGTAGCGCATATCGTTCGGCGCTCGTAGCTTACGGGCGTTGTCGACAAATCCACACGCTCTACTACTACTACTAGTTTGTTCTTTAATTAAAGAACAACAGAAGGCTGACCATTCTTTCAACGCCCGGCATGCGCTTCACGATCTCGCGCGAAAAGCTGATGGAGGGTTTGCAGGCCGTCACGGCTGCCGTTCCCGCCAAGACTACGTTGCCGGTTCTCGCCAATCTCCTGGTAGAGACGACCGATCGTGGTATTCGTCTCTCGGCCACCGATCTCGATATCGCGGTGAGCACGGAGGTGAGTGCCGACGTCGAAGCGCCCGGTGCCATCACCATTCCGGCGCGCAAGCTGTCGGAGATTGCCCGCGAGCTCCCGCCGGCACCGGTGAAGATTGCCACGTCGGGTGAACAGCGCGTCACGCTCGAGTGCGGACGATCGCGTTTCAAGTTGCTCGGACTGCCGCGCGATGAGTTCCCCACGTTTCCGCAGGTGCGCTTCAACGAATCGTGGCGTGTGAAATCGGGTGAGTTGCAACAGCTCATCGCGCACACCGCATTCGCCGTCAGCACCGAAGAATCGCGTCCGATTCTCAATGGCGTATTGTGGGAG
>JBBRDP010000197.1:0-6495 GCA_038203795.1 Gemmatimonadales bacterium | reverse complement strand
GGTCTGACTCGGCGGCAATCGCCAGCGTCCGAGACCGGTCTGGTCGAAGAATACCAACCGGAGACGCCACTGGCGGTATTCCCACACCTGCTGTCGGTTTCGCTGCGACAAATCCGTGGGCTGCGCATCGAAGATATTTTCCGGGTCGCCCAACCCAACGAACGCGATGCCTCGGTCGCTCAACCAGCCGACCGGTCCGTCGTCGCGAAACCGCTGATTGGCCAGTCGAATGCGCGCGAAATAGTCGCGTAGCCCTTCGTGCTCTGTGGTGCCCGGCACCGGATCGGTGCTGGCCAGAAACTCTTTCCACGCCTGCGCACGCGCCGCGCCGGTGGTTTTGGTGAGCTTCTCCAGTTTGGACTCGGCCGCGAAGAACCGGAGATAGCTGATCATCTCTTCGAATCCCGTCACCGGCAGGTCGTCGCCGAGCGTGACAAGCAACTGCGTGCGAGCCGTGTCCGGTTGCGCCGCTTGCGTAACCTGCAGCGTGACTACGCCGACGCCGATGCTGGCGGCGGGCACCTGAATCGTGCCGCTCACGAGATCGCCGCCGCGTCCAAGCAGTACCGTGGAGTCGCGCCAGAGCAGCGCGCCACCCTCGCCCAGCACATCGGTGCGGACACTCGTGGCAAGGCGCGTGCCGGCGACCTCGAGATACACCGGCACCAAAGAATCCACGCCAAACGTGACCGTGGCGCGCGGACGGGCCAACAGGCGTGGCAGCGAATCCTGCGTGGAGCGCGGGAGTACGTCGTAGACGGGGATGGGTGAGGCCAACCGACCTGCGGTGAACCGAGGCACTGTCAGCGACACTTCTTCTGAGCTGGCGCGCGGGCTGCCTTCGTCCCGCACGCCAACCGCGAGTGTGTACTGGCCCGGCGCCACGCGCATGTACTGCTGCCAAATCAGGCTTTCATCGGTGCGCGAGGTTTCCCGGAACGTGGAGACCCGCACCGTCTCCCGGGCTTCGAGCTGCCGAACCAGGTTGGGGCCGTCACGCACATCGAGTCGCACCGTATAACTGCCCGCGTATTGCTCTCCCTCGCGCGCGAACGCCACCGAGCGCGGCGCAAACGAGAGCGACACGAGCATGAGCGTGGAATCGGCCGTACGGTCCGGGAGAAACGCCACCCGGGCCACGTACGGAATCGCGCCGCGCGCCGCGATAAGTCCCATTCCACGGTAGAGCTCGCTTACATTGACCGGAGCGAGCGATACCGGATCCGGAACGCGCGCACCGGCTGGTGCCGGACGGCCGTCCAACCCGACGGCCTGCCGACTGGCGCAGGCCGAGCACAGCGCCAGCGCGCTCAGAGCGAAAAGGGGGGCGCGAAGGCCTCGCAACACGGGCATGCAGCCGTACACTTATTTGGAAGGAATCGCTGTCCGCGCAGTCGCGCGTTCTGCCGGAACACGTCAGAATCGACCTGCCCCGGGATGGTAATGTTACCGTCGGTGCCCCCATTCTGTGCCACCGGACCGCAGTTGGGATGCATCGTCGGCTTGCTGGAGAGCGTAACGCGAGTTACGTTCGGCCCGTGTCCATGGAGTCATTGGTAGGTCTCACGCTCGCCGGCTATACGCTGCGCGCCAAGGTCGGCGAAGGGGGCACCTCAACGGTGTACCGCGCCGAACATGCCGAACACGGTACCGTGGCGGTCAAAGTGCTGCGCGAAAAACTGCGGCACGACAAAACGGCCGTGCAACGCTTTTTGCGCGAGGCGCAGTTCGGGCAGCGGGTCGAGCATCCGAACATCGTGCGCACCATCGCGTTCGGACAGGCCGAGAACGATCGGCACTACCTGGCCATCGACTGGGCCGCCGGGGAACTGCTCGAGAAATACGCCGAACAGCATGGACCACTACCCTCGGCCGAGGTCGCCGAGATCATCAGGCAGCTGTGCGCCGCCGTGCAGGCCGCGCACGACGCGGGCATCGTGCACCGCGATCTCAAGCCGGAAAACGTCATGTACGACCCGGCGTCACATCATGTGATGCTACTCGACTTTGGCATCGCCGCCGACACCGACGCGTCCCCCGACCAGCGCCTCACGCGCGCCGGTTTTTTCGTGGGCACGCTCATGTACGTAGCTCCGGAGGCCCTGTCCGGGGAGCTCGTGGGGCCCGGCGCCGACCAGTATTCACTGGCGACGATCGCGTATTTTCTCCTGAGTGGGGCCCTGCCCTATATCGGCAAAACACCGCGCGAGCTGTTCTCACAACTGCTCACGCAGCCGCCCACACTGCTCAGCGCTGCCAAGCCCGGACTGCAGTTTCCCGCCACGGTTGAAACGGTGGTCATGAAGGCCCTCTCCAAGGCCCCGAAAGACCGCTATGCGGGCGTCACGGAGTTTGCCGCCGCGTTGTCCGACGCCGTAGCCAACCCGGGGCCGATGGCCACAGCGGCGGCACCAGTCGCGCTGCCACCCATCCCGGCGCCGCCAACGCCGCCGGCGAACGACGACCAGTCCGGCGGTTTGCTGGGCAAAATGAAGGGTCTCTTTCGACGCGGATGAGCGTTTTCGATCCGTCCACGGCCCGCGAACTGCTCCTCACGCTCCTGGCCCAACGCTCGGCCAAACGCGGTGACTTCGTACTCGCCTCAGGGCGACGGAGCTCGCTCTACGTG
The DNA here is from genome assembly GCA_038203795.1 of Gemmatimonadales bacterium. Lineage (GTDB taxonomy): Bacteria > Gemmatimonadota > Gemmatimonadetes > Gemmatimonadales > Gemmatimonadaceae > JAABRT01. The sequence goes on along the minus strand of JBBRDP010000197.1, from coordinate 3,866 downwards.
GACTGTCGCCTCACGACGATGAGCCCGGAAGGCCAACGGCTGCTGGGCTTCCTCGGCCTGCAGGCGTTGTACGACGCCGGCTGGCCCGCTGATGCCGTCGGTGGCCTCACGCTCGGTGCGGACCCGATCGCCTATGCCATCGCGCACGCGAGTGCGTTCGCCAACGAACGAGGTGAAGGGCCACTCGTTCGGGCGTTTACCGTGCGCAAACAGGCCAAACAGCACGGCACCGGCAAACGTGTGGAAGGGCCGTTCGAGGCCGGCGATCACGTCGTGGTCGTGGAGGATGTCATCACCACGGGCGGATCGGCGCTCACTGCGGTGGACGCGATTCGCGCCGAGGGCGGCCTCGTGTTGGGTGTGCTGGCCGTTGTCGACCGCGAAGAAGGTGGGCGCGAGGCGCTCGAAGCCGCTGGCCTGAGCGTGCGCTCGCTGGCCACCGCGACCGAGCTGGTGGCGCGACTGCCCCACTAGTCGTCCTCCGGGGGAACGCTGTGGGTTTTCCCAACCCTCGGCCCAGCCTGGATAGCCGTGACGATTCCCACAGCAGCTTCGCTCTCCCGTTCGGTGGCGTTGATCGCGCTCGATGAGGAGCGCGCCAAAGACCTGAACACGTTCCGCATTGCGGAGCGACGCCGTACGTGGAGCACGATCCTTGTGGCCACGCTGCTCATTGTCGGCGTGCAAATCGGCATCACCGATGTGCCGGTGCCGCTGATGATCGTGATGTTCCTCGTGGCCGTGACGGCCAACTGGGGGCTCAGTGCGTTTGCGCTCAACGAGCAGCGATACCGCTGGTGGTTTCGCTATTTGTTTGCTGCGTTTGACACGCTCCTCATCAGCTTGCTCATCGCGATATTCGGCGCACCGGTACTGGCCATTTTGTATCTGCTGGCGATTGTGCCCTATTCGTTTGACCGCGGTCGCGCGCTGGGCTTCGTGGTGCTGGCATGCTCGGAAGTTGGGTTTGCGGCGGCCAGCATCATGCACGCGCAACTGTTTCCCGATACGGCGCCGCCCATCGCGCAGGTGCTTTTGGCGGCCGTGCTGCTGGGCATCGTGGCGCAGCAGATTGTGCCGATTCCCACCAAACTCATTCTCCGGTTGCGGCGCACCCGCGAACGGATGGCGCAGGTCGAAGCCGGTGATCTCACCGCACGCGCCGACGCGTATTACAGCGATGAACTGGGCTTCCTCGAGCGCAGCTATAACGCGATGCTCGACGAAGTCACACGCCTCATTGCGTCGGTGCAACACGAAAGCGACGAGCTCGCGGCCGTCGCGGCGCAACTCGGCGGTGCATCGACCGTGTTACAGTCGAAGGCGCGCGATGCGCACCGCGGCGTGCAGGCCCTGCAGGACGAACTCGGTGCGCAGCGTCGCAATGTCGCCGACGGCGCGCAGGCAAGCCGCGACGCGCGCGAGGCGGCGGTGTTGTCGGTGTCACGCGCCGACGAAACAGCGCGCGATGCCCGCGCCATGGACTCGGCGACACTCGCCAGCCGTAACGCGATCGAACGCGCGGCGAAAACGCTGGTGGAAGTGGGTGATGGTGTGCAGCAGGCGGCCACACAGGTGAGCGCGCTCGTGCCGGCGTCGGAGCGCGTGGGCGATTTTGTGAGCACGGTCTCACGTATTGCGCGGCAAACCAACTTGCTCGCGCTCAACGCGGCAATTGAGGCCTCACGCGCCGGTGAACATGGGCTCGGGTTTGCCGTGGTGGCCGAGGAGATCCGCAAACTGGCAGGCGAAAGTGCGCGTGCCGCGAAAGCCATCGCGGTGACGGTGCAGGCGGTGCGAGAAGAAATTGCCGGCACCGTAGCGGCGATGGATGCCACCGCGCGTGACGTACGTGATGTGGGTGGGATCGCGCATGAAGCGCGCGGCGCGCTCGATGCGATTCTGTCGGATATCACGCGCATCGCCGAACAGGCTGATGATGCGGCGCATCTCGCGCGTGGTCAGGCCGAGGCCACGTCGGCGGTGGATGCCGCCTTCCAGATGGTGGACGAACGCGCGGAACGCGCCGTAGCCGATGCGCAAACGGCGACATCGGCCGTGATGGCGCAGGGCGGTGCGCTCGACGATCTCGCGCGCAGTGCGGCGCAACTGGCGGAAACAGCCGCGCGACTGCGTCATGCGGTGTCACGCGTATCAGCCGGCGCGGGTTCGCCGGCGCCCACACCAATTGACAGCGCGCGCTCACGCGGTGATACCGCGTCACGGGAGCGTGCGCTCAGTCGCGGGCGACAGGATCCGCGCGTCGCCTGACGCACCGTCGTGCACCCGCTCGGCAACCCGACACACGACGCGTGACCAGGTAGGGATCACCACGAGTGGATGAAACGCTTGCAACACATCGCGGTAGGGCGTGATCAACTCGGTGATGAAGCGCTCGAGCATATCATCGCCGGTGAACTCATGGCGAAACGTGACGGCCGACACGCCGAGCATCGTGTGAATGTGTCGTCCGAAACTTTGCGGTGAGGAGTACTCGAGGGCGTTGGAGACCTGCGTGACACTGAGCCCCGGGTTTTCGAACATGGTGGCCGCGCGCGCCAGTCGCGCGAAGGCGAGATAGCGCTTGGGCGCGGGCAGCTGCGCGCGATAGAAGCGACTCATGAGCGTGTTCGACCGGACGCCGAGTCGTTTGGACAACAGTCTGATCGTGCCCACGCGCGCCGGTGAATTGAAACACGCCTCAAGGAACCGCCGACAGTCTTCCGGAGCCTGACTGAGCACCGAGGCCACGAGTGCCATGGCGCGCCGCTCAATGCTGCCGCCGCGGTGTGTACTGAACAGTTGTCGCAGCGTACGCCAACCGGCCGCGTCGCGCACATCAACGAGCGATTGCACACCGAACTGCCCGAGTGCGAGCACGGCGTGTGCCGAATCGGATGTCGTTTCGGAAAGCAGTGCGACGGCCGGCACACTGGGAAACTCACGCACGAGACGCGCGACACTCGACGCGGCGCGTGCATCGCATCGTGACACCGACACGATGACCGCTTGCGCGCGACAGTGGCGAAGCTCGGTGATGACTTCGTCCACCGTATCTCGGTGCACGGCGACGTAACAGCCTTCACCCGCCGCATCGACCCGCGTGCGTTCGTGCGGCGTGAGCATGGTCACTACGGACGTGTCCGGCGCGGGGCGGGCGATCGGTGCCGCTCGCTGGAACGAAGGGCGCAACAAGCTGGGCGGCGTGTTGACGGGCACCTTCGACGAACGGCGATGCGCGGGGTAGTGGAAATCGGCTGACATAGTCCACCATGACAAGAGGTGAGACGGATGGGCGGGCGACGGCGGGGGGTGCACCGGCGGCGTGTGAGAGTACGCTATGCAGGCATGTCACGACACCGTCACCGGTGCCGTGGCTGTGCGCGCGGGGAGTGCTGTGGGGCTGCGAGGCTGGCGTGCTGCGCGACTCACTGTGTCACGTGGTCGACGTTGTGCCCGGAGTGCGCATCACGTCGGCGTGTGGCGGGTATATTGCGGATGACCAATGGGTGGTCGTCGACCGGACGGTCGCGTCGTGTACGTGCAAGCGTGTGCGCCGAGGAAAGTCCGGGCTCCACAGGGCAGGTTGCCAGGTAATGCCTGGGCGCACGCGGCGTAAGCTTCGTGTGACGGACAGTGCAACAGAAAGCAAACCGCCTCCGCGCAAGCGGCGGTAAGGGTGAAAGGGTGGGGTAAGAGCCCACCGCGGGCGTGGCAACACGTCTGGCACGGCAAACCCCAGCCGGAGCAAGGCCGAATAGGCGGCGAGAGACGGCTCGTCTCGAAAGCGGCGTGTTTACACGTCGAGCCGCGGGTAGGCTGCTGGAACGTGCGGGCGACCGTACGTCGAGAGAAATGACCGTCCG
>JBBRDP010000196.1:0-6522 GCA_038203795.1 Gemmatimonadales bacterium | reverse complement strand
TCGAGCGCGTGTTGCTTGTGGGCTTGGGCAAGGGCACCGCTACACGTACCATGTGGCGACGCGCCGGCGCGATTGCCGCTCGTGCCGCAGTGAAAATCGGGAGCGGTGCCATGCACGCCTTCGGCGCTGATGCGTCGCCGGAGCAGCTGGAAGGGCTGATTGCGGGAGTGGCCCTGGGTGCCTGGAGTTATCCCGATTTGCGCACGCCCGCACCGGAAGCTGAACGACGCGCACCGCTCGATCACGCCACGATCATCACGCCTGACCACGACGAAAGCCGAGCGGCCTTCGCCCTTGGCGACGCGCTCGCGGCAGGACAGGCGATTGCGCGCCGCCTCGGCATGATGCCCGGCAACGTGTGTACCCCCGACACATTCGTGGAGACCGCGCAGGGCATCGCCGCGCGACACGGGAATATTCAGGTGACGGTGCTTGGTCCGGCGGAGATGGAGAAGGAAGGGATGGGCGCGTTCCTGTGCATCGCGCAGGGTACGCCGCAGGAGCCGCGACTGGTTGCCATGGAGTATCGCGGCGGTGCGGCCGACGCACCACCCATCGTGCTCGTGGGCAAGGGCATCTGTTTTGACACGGGCGGCATTTCCATCAAGCCCGCGCCCGAAATGGAATGGATGAAGTACGACATGTGCGGGGCCGGCGGTGTGATGGGCGCCATGGAAACCATCGCCCGTCTCAAGCCGGCGGTGAATGTGGTCGGTGTGATCGGCAGCACCACCAACATGCCCTCGGGCACTGCCGTCAAGCCCGGCGATGTGGTACGCGCGTCCAACGGCAAGACCATCGAGGTCATCAACACCGACGCCGAAGGGCGCATGGTGCTGGCCGATTTGCTCGTGTTCGTCAAACGATTCAATCCGGCCGTTGTGCTGGACGCGGCCACGCTCACCGGCGCCATCGTCTTCGCACTCGGTCACAATGCGGTGGGCCTCTTCGGACCCGATGCCGCCGTCGTGGAAGAAGTACGCCTGGCCGGTGAACGCGCTGGGGAACCCGGCTGGCCTTTGCCGGTATGGGACGAGTACCGCGAGCAGATCAAGTCGGATGTCGCCGACCTGCGCAACACCGGGGGGCGTCCCGCGGGGTCGATTACTGCGGCGCTCTTCCTGCAGGAGTTCGTGGATGGATATCCGTGGGTACATCTTGACGTCGCTGGCACCGCTTATTCGCAGACCGATCTTGTGTGGCTGCCCAAGGGTCCAACCGGCACGCCGGTGGGCACGTTTGTCGAGTTCGTGCGCGGGCGCGCACGCTGACACATGATGCGGTCCGCGTGACCCGGTCCGGGTTCCACCGGATCGCGCTCAGTGTGGCGTGGTTCGTGGTGGCGTTGGTGGTGCCGCGCGGTGTGTCGGCGCAAATCGACACGCTGCAGCGCGACACGACGCGTATTGTCGCGCCCGTCGTGGTCGACACGCCGCCCGTGATGGATTCCATGACGCGCGATTCGTTGCGCGCCGACTCAGTCCGCGCAGAAGCGATTCGAAAACGCGCGGCGCGACTCGCCGACACGATCAAGACCGCGTTGGTGTCGTACCCAACCGCGCCCGAAACAGAAGTGCTCCGCGAACGACGCTGGACGCGCGATGAGATGATGGCCACCGGTGCCATGAACGTCGCCGACCTGCTCGACGATGTGCCAGGCATCACGTCGTTTCGTACGTCGTGGTTCCCCGGCGTGTACGCCGCTGCTTTTCAGGGCGACTTCAGACGATTGCGCGTGTTCATGGATGGTCTGGAACTCGATGCGCCCGATCCGCGCAACAACAGCGTACTCGATCTGGTGGAAATCTCGCTCGCTTCGCTCGACGAAGTCGTCGTGGAACGCAGTGCCGGCGAAGTGCGCGTCTGGCTTCGCACATGGACCGTCACCAGCGTGACGCCGTATACGCGCACCGATGTGTTTACGGGCGATCTCAACACGAATGGCTTCCGCGGTCTGTTCGGACGTCGTTTCATGAATGGCGCACTCTTCCAACTCACCGTGCAGCAGGGTGAAACCGCACGGCAGCGCGGCAATGTCGGCTTCGGTGGTACGCGCGGAGAATCAGGTGACGGTGACCTGCGCCAGATTACGGCGCGACTTGGCTGGGCGCGCGGCAAAGTGAGCGTAGACGGATACCTGGCGAGCACGAGTCGTACACGTGATATCACCGCTGCAGAATCCCTCTCGTATGCGATTCCACAATACGACGGATCGCGCCGCGACGCGTATTTGCGAGTGGGGTACGGATCGCCTGTGCGAGGATGGTCGGCGCAAGCGCTGTTGGGCACGCTGAGCACCGGCCCCACGGTACCAGAGGACGCAGGCAATGCGGGAGGGATTCCAGGTCAGAACGATGGATCGGCGGTCGTGGTGCCTGATTCGTCGGTCACGGTGAATCAGCGTCTCCTCAATATTGGCTACAGTTGGGAGCGAACCCGCCTCGAGGTGTTCACCCGCTGGCGCTCACGCGCGCGTTCCGCCGCGCTGCCACCGGAGTGTTCGTCGCTGCCATCGTTCAATCCGTTTCCCACCCAGCTCGCACGCTGTGTCGACGACAATCCACTGGCTGAGGTCGCACCGGGCTTTCGCGTCAGCACGGATCGCGGATGGCTTGTGGGGTCCGTATACGGCGAGCGGCTCGCACTCGATTCGAGTAGTCGCGTGGATGCGAACGTACGACTGAATCTGCGCTCGTGGTTCGACGTGTCCCTCGCGCATTCCGCGCTCGCTCCAGACGGCCCCACGGGACGGCTCGGGGAACAGACATCACGCATTGAAGGTGCCCTCCGCCAGGGGCGCAGTGCCGTGAGCGCCGGCTTCATTCGGCTGGCCTTCGACCCCGGCGTGCGCGGACTGGTGATTCCGCGCCTCCTGACGCCGTATGATACCGCGCTGACACCGTCACTTCCCGCCTTCGTCGGCAGCGGGCTGACCTTCGCCGTTGAGACACCGCTCTACAAGGATATCCGTCTTCAGCTCAACGGCGTGCGGTGGAACGAGGGACGCGAGTTCAGGCCGCAAACACAGCTTCGGGCATCGTTCATTTTGCAGAGCGAGTGGCGCAACCGGTTCCCCAAGGGTCACTTCAGTATCAATGCCCGGCTCATTCACGAGTATCGCAGCGGTGTCGCATTCCTCGATCCGGACCTGCAGGGTACGGCGAACGCATTTCGACAAACCCCACCGTACAACTTTGGTATCGCGATGCTCGAGATCCGCATTCTTGATGCCACCCTGTTCTTCCAGTTCCGCAATGTCTACGGTAGCGCATACACACAGGTCCCCGGTGTGCCCATGCCTCCGCCATTTCAGATTTATGGTGTGCGCTGGAATTGGTTTAACTGACGTATGGCTGGACACCCACCACGAGGTAGCGAATGAGTGTGCGCAGCATGACCGGGTTCGGTCAGGCGGAAGGTCCGGTTGGCAACGTGCGTGTGCTCGTTGAGGTGCGCACGGTCAACCATCGATTTTTCTCGCCGAGTATCAAGCTGCCATCGGCATTTGGTCGTTGGGAGGCAGAAGTTCGCGAAGCCATGCGTGTGCGGGTGGCGCGTGGGCACGTCACACTCTCGGCGCGCTTCGAACGCGCGGAGTCGAACACGGCCGGTATTGACGAAGCACGGTTCGCCGAGGTGGTGCTTGAATTGCGCCGCCTGCGCGAGCGTCATGAACTCGAGGGTCCCGTCGATCTGGCTGCGGTATTGCGCATGCCCGATGTGATCTCGTCGGCGCGTGACGAGGAGGTCACGGGAACGTCGGCTGAACTCGTGGCCGTGGTCGAAGCGGCGTTGGCGCAGCTGGACGCTGCACGCACCGACGAAGGACGTCGTCTCGCGGAGGTTCTTTCGGCGCGTTTGGCCGCCGTTGCCGACGCGGTGTCCCGGATCGCCGCGCGGGCACCTGAGCGACTGCTCGCCCAGCGCGACCGGCTCCGTTCGTCCGTGCGCGAACTGGCGGAGGGCGTGGCCGTCGACGAGCAGCGCCTCGCCCAGGAAGTCGCGATCCTGGCCGACCGGCTTGACGTGTCCGAAGAACTCGATCGCTTTCAGAGTCACATCACTGCATTCCGCGACACGCTCGCGGCACCGGGTGGTGAACCCGTGGGAAAGCGGCTCGGTTTTTTGCTTCAGGAGCTGCTGCGCGAGGCCAACACCACAGGAAGTAAGGCCGCCGACGCGGCAATCGTGCAGGATGTGATCGGGATCAAAGAGGAGCTCGAACGGCTCCGCGAGCAGGTGGAGAATCTCGAATGAAACCATTTCCGGTCATTTTGTCCGCCCCTTCTGGTGCCGGCAAGACCACGATCGCTCGCAAGCTGCTGGAGCGGCGAGGCGATTTGGGTTATTCTGTATCGTGTACCACGCGGCAACAGCGGCCGGGAGAGCTTGATGGTCGGGATTATCATTTCCTGAGCACCGAACAGTTTCTGGCCGAACGAGATGCCGGTGCGTTTGCCGAATGGGCTGAAGTGCACGACAATCACTACGGCACACTGCGCCGCGAAGTGGAGCGGGTACTGGCCTCGGGCAAGCACTGCCTCATGGATATCGACGTGCAGGGCGCACGACAGTTCGCAGAAGCATTCCCCGACGCGGTGCTGGTGTTCATCCTGCCGCCATCGGGGGAAGTGCTGCTGCGCCGCCTGAACGGGCGGGGAAGCGAGAGTCGGGATAAGTTGTTAGTCCGCCTGCGCAATGCGCGTGCGGAGATTGGCGACGTAGCGCGGTATCATTACGTGGTCGTGAACGACGATTTGGAGCAAGCGATCGAACGGGTCGGGTCCATTATCGATGCAGAAGGTGTTCGGCACGATCGCGTGCACACACTGGAAGAACAGGTTGGCGCGCTCATCGCGCAGCTCGAGCAGGAAATCACCGGAATTCAACGAGGCGACTAGCCATGCAGGTCTTTACACCGGATGAAGTGTCCCGGAACGCCGCGAACAAGTACCTCAGTGTGCTGATTGCGGCCAAGTTTGCCCGCGTGCTCAACGAGTTTCCGCGCGAGCGTACGTCCAAGGAAAAAAAGTTGACCACGCGCGCGCTCGAAGAGTTGGCCGCTGGGACAATCGACTACCGCGTGATGCCGAGGAAGCGCCCGGGCGGCTGATTCGCGCGTCCGTTCGTGCATCGCGCCGCGCTTCGGCTTCTTCAGCCGGTGCGCGGCGCGCTGTCCTTCCGCCCCGTCCTGCCCGGTTCATTGTGCGCCCCTTCGATCAGCAACGCATTCTTCTCGGTGTCACCGGCGGCATCGCATCGTATAAGTGTGCGTGGCTGGCGCGATTGCTCACGCAGGCCGGTGCTGAGGTGGATGTGATTCTCACGCGCGCGGCAAGTGAGTTCATCGGCGCGATTACGTTTGAAGCACTCACCGGTCGACCGGTGCACACGGCGTTGATTGAGCCCGGTCATGCCCTCGATCACATCAAACTCGCTCGCGCCGCAGACGCGGTGATTGTTGCCCCTGCGACGGCCGATTTTCTCGCGCGCGCCGCGCACGGACACGCCGACGACTTGCTCAGTGCGTGCCTGCTCGCCACCACTGCACCCGTGCTGCTTGCGCCGGCGATGAACGATCGCATGTGGTCGCATCCGGCGGTGACCCAAAACGTCGAGGCCGCGCGCGCGCTGGGGTATCACATCATCGATCCTGACACCGGCCCGCTGGCGGTAGGCGAGGGCAGTGGCCCCGGTCGCATGCCCGAGCCGGAGACCTTGATGACGCATCTCGGACGCGTGCTCGGCATGCGCGAGCATTCACCGCTGCGCGATCAGCATGTCGTGATTACGGCGGGACCAACGCGCGAGCCGGTCGATCCCGTGCGGTTTTTGTCGAACCGTTCGTCGGGACGCATGGGTGTAGAAATCGCCGCTGCGGCGTGGCGACGCGGTGCGAAGGTCACGCTCATCGCCGGGCCGCTCGAAGTTGCGCTGCCCATTGGCGTGCACGTGGTTCCGGTGGAGACGACTGTCGAAATGGGTACCGCAGTGCGAGCTGCGCTTCCACACGCTGACGTACTGATCATGGCTGCCGCGCCCGCCGACTTCACCGTAGATCATCCCGCCGAACGCAAGCTGAAAAAACGCGAACGCCCGGACACACTCACGCTGGTGTCCACCGACGACATTTTGCTGTCCACGCGCGACGTGCGGCGCCCGGGATCAATCATGGTTGGCTTTGCGCTGGAAACCGGGAACGCGGTCGCCGAGGGCACACGCAAACTGCGCGAGAAGGATCTCGATTTGGTCGTGATCAACGACGCCACGGAGCCGGGCGCAGGCTTTGGCACCACCACGAATCGTGTCACGCTCGTCGATCGCGAGGGCCGAGTGGAACCGTTGTCGCTGCTGCCCAAGCGCGATGTCGCGGAAGTCATTCTCGACCGGACGGAGGCGCGGCTGCGTGGACGCTAAAGAGCGACTGCGATTGTATCTCGAGCAGCGCCGCGAACTCGGCGAGTACGATCTGGTGCTCGACAAGCTGCCCGTCGCCGACGTGCTCGCCTTGCTCGGTGCGCA
>JBBRDP010000195.1:0-6635 GCA_038203795.1 Gemmatimonadales bacterium | reverse complement strand
AATAACACGTCTGCACACCCTTGCGAGCCGAGCTGGTCGGGGCCGGAACATCAGAAGACATGGTCTATGGGGACGCCCGTCATCAACGTCGAGCATGATCGTACGCACCACATCGTATTGCTCGGCGCCGAGTGCATCGAGACTCCCGTCCGGTAACTGTCGGTAGTCGCCGTGTGCGTCGAGTCGACGCGCCTGCGACAGCGTCTAGGCGGAGATGTCGATGCCCGTGACGGTGTACCCACTGCCGCGCGGAAACCGCGATGACTGGTTGGCACCACACCCGAGGTTGAGCGCCCTGGCGCCGGGCGACGCGGAGCCGATGAGCGGCGGTTTTCGTCCTTGAGCTCCTTGAGGCGCGCCATCATCGATACGTCCATGCCACCGTACTTCGCCCGCCACTTTTAGAACCCGGCCGAGCTGATGCCGTGCGTGCGACAGCACGCCGACGCGCGCAGCGCCGGCGTCCCGTCTACACGGCCCCGGAACTGCTCGCCACGGGGCCGAATCAGTTGTGGAGTTGGGACATCACCAAACTCAAAGGGCCCACCACGTGGTCGTGGTACCATCTCTACGTGATCCTCGATGTCTTCAGTCGCTACGTGGTTGGCTGGAGGGTCGCGCCGCACGAATCGGCCGCCCTCGCCGAGAAACTCATCGGCACGTGCTGTGCACGCGAAGGCATCACGCGCGAGCGATGAAGTATCGACCAGATTTTCCCGCGCGGTTCGAGTCCCTCGAAGATGCCCGCGCGCATGCGGTCGATTTCTTTCGGTGGTACAGCACCGAGCATTATCGCAGCGGGCTCGGACTGCATACCCCGTCCGACGTCCATCACCACCGCGCGGCCGCTCGCAACGACGCGCGGGCGCAGGTGCTGACCGCGGCCTACGCCGCACATCCCGAACGCTTCGTGCGCCGCCCACCGACCCCACGGCCGCTCCCCACGGCCGCCTGGATCAACCCACCCTTACCCGGTGTCGCCAACGACGACGCTCGATAAACTATGCCCAACCGGTGTCTCAGATTCGTTGACAGGTTCCGATCCGGGGAGGTGTTCGTGGTGCGTGACGAATATGTCGCGGGGGCGTGTGCACGGCGAGACGTTGTGACGCGTAATAGCGGGCTCTGCTTTTGTGAACGAAAGCGCAGAGCAGCGTGATTGACCGAGTTGCCGTTAGACGTTAATGTGGGGCGATCTTCGTGCTTCCCCGGAGTAGGCTCGCATCTACATTTCGCGTCTTCGTGAGGGTCGAGTCCGTCATGCGCATCGCCTTTCGCGAGTGGTCGCTTCGCTCCGTCCACTCGCATCTCATTCCTTCGGCCGTATTGCTGCTGGTCGTGTTGGCTGGCTGTGCGGGCGGCGACGGATCCACGTCGAATCCCACACCCACGAGTCCAGCTCCAGCAGCGCCTGTGCCGGCAACTGTTCGCATCACGCCGGATTCGAGCGGACTGTACTCGCTAGGCGACACGCTGTTGCTGCGAGCTTCGGTGAGCGATGCAAGCGGACGTGTAATTGATGGTGCGAGCGTATCGTGGAGCTCGAGCGCACCCGCAGTGGGCTCCGTGAGCAGCGCCGGGCTCGTCACGTCCGTTGGGCAGGGTACGGCAACCATCACGGCGGTCTCCGGCGTGGCGTCGGGACGCAGTGTTATTGTGGTGCGTCCCGACGCAGCAACCTTGATGGTGTCAGACAGCGTACTCGAGATGACTGCACTCGGCGCGACCTCGGCCATACGAGCAGCTGTCGCTGACGCGCGAGGAAATCCGATCGGTGGCGCACGCGTCACGTGGACGAGCGGGAATCCTGCCGTTGTCGCCGTGCAACAGTCAACGGACACAAGTGCGACATTGACTGCGACCTCGGTTGGTAGCACGACACTGATCGCGTCTATCGGTGCGCTCCGGAAAAACACGGCGATCACGGTGCGACAGGTACCGGCTTCAATCACCGTGAGCCCAGCAGCCATCAGCCTTGGCTCCGTTGGTGCGACCGCACAAGCGACGGCGCTAGTTCGTGATGCGCGGGGTCACGTCATTGAAGATGTTCAAATCGAGTGGAACTCTTCTGCGCCATCGGTAGCATCCGTGAGCGCGACGGCACCGCGCGTTGGTTTGGTGACGGCGATAAGTCGCGGGCAGTCCGTGATAACGGCGCGAGTCAACACTACCGCAGCAACTGCGACGGCCGTGGTAACGCCCTCGATGGTGGTAGAGAATATCGATTCGTATCTTGCCACGCCCGCGAGCGGCAGCCTATGGGAGATGCCAGTTCTCGTAGTGCGATACCTCCCACCATCGGCAGACGGCCAACACCTCAATATTGTGCGCACCGGTTTTCCTCGTCCGCCGTCACACCCCGGACGGCTCGCTACGCTCAGCGAGATACGAAGCCGGATCGACGTCATGGACCGTCGCGTCAAGTTCATGCTAGAGGAAGGGAGCCGCTTTCGTGGGTATGCAAATTCAGGAACCCTTCCCTCGCTTGGCTATCGCATCGTTCACTACGTCACGATCTACGAACCGCTGCCCAAGGGTCCGGTTGCGGGACCATGTGCTCCGGCCGACTGCGAAGGATCGTGGCACTTTCCCGACTATCACGATATCCTCGCGCGCGTCAACGCGAAGTACTGGGTGGAAACGCGTGGGGTGAAAGAGATCTGGGTGTGGGGCTATCATTTCGCCGGCATGGTGCAGCCGGAATCAAACATGTCGAGTCCGACCACCGGCGACATTTCGAACAGCTTTCGCTGGAATGACGACCTGCCTGTCTACGACCGCACGTACACGTTGTATGGCTACAACTTCGGGCGAACCAACAACGAGGCCGTACACAATCACGGGCACCAGCTTGAGGCGATTCTGGGACATGTCGAGCCCACCCTGTTCTGGAAGGATTTTGTCGGGCAGTTTGCAAACGGCGTATGGCGCACCGGGCGGGCTGGCTGGACGCACATGCCACCCAACACAACCGTCGACTACGACTACCACAACGCGACGCAGGTTTCCAGCGATATCGAGGACTGGCAACCGGAACAGAACGGCGGTACGCGTTTGATCGGAAGCACGCGGTGGCGTGATTTGGTCTACAACTGGCCAAGTGGTTCGGTGCCTACCATTGACGGTCCGGAAGACTTCTCGCAGGGGTCGAGACAGCGCGCCGAATCACAGTGGTACATCTACTGGATGCAGAACATGCCGGGCCGCAACAGCGGTATTCCGTTCTTCACCGGACAGATGACGAACTGGTGGCGGTTCACTGGCGACTGGGATGCCGCGATCCAAGAGCGTATGGGACTGGCAACCGTCCCGAACGGATTGCCCATCACAATTCGAAACGACTACACTGGGGGCGTACACCTCAGCGCGGGGGGCGGACTGGCGCCGGGCGAAACTCGGACGCTGCATTCGCGAGAGTCAGTCACGGTGAGCGTCTGGAACTGCGGCAAGCCAGGTGCGACGGCGTGCCTCATGGATCCGTACTTGTTGACGCCGGGCAAAAGCTACCGTGTCACATCGCATCCTGACGGACCCGAGCACAACCTCACGATCGTCGAGCGGTCGCCCTGACGGAAGTACAGAGATGCGCGCAGTGTCTCTCGCGGAAGAACTCGATGGCCGGCCATTTGCCGGCGAGTGAGGTGTCGGCGCGCACGCGCGCACGGGGCATCCCGTCACGCACGGTCGAGTCCGGCGACGCATCGCGGTACGGCTGATTGAACGGTGTGATGTCAAACGTGGGCACATCGCCGGCCCAATGTTCTCTCGGGCGCAGCTGCGCGGCAAACACACCACCGCGCGTATCGGTCACCCACCGCGCGCTGCGACTCCATGGCAGCGGCCGGCAGTCCGGCCCGTATGCCCACGGCACGAGCACCACTTCGCGCACACCGGCCGGAAGCGCACGCCGCGCGCGCTCGCACCTGCGAGCACGGTATCCGGGAGCGGCGTGCCCATGAACTCGAGGCGGCTGCTTTGTCGGTACATCCACGGCGACACGAGTGAGCAGGCGTGCGCTGATGGCGCGGTGGCCAATGTCACGGCGATGGCGTCAACAGCAGGGCAACAGGAGAGACTGTCGCGGCACCACTCCTTGAGCTGTTCGGGTATCACGGGCGGCCACGCGGCGAGAAAGGCTCATCAGCGGCAAGTACGATACGGCGATTGTTCGAACGCTCCCGGTCCAATCGCCGAACGGACGGATCAATTCGCACCACGTTGGGACGCTGCAACACCACCGCAGACAACTCGGCCGCGCCATCCCGCGCGTGCACAGTTCCGCGAAACAACACACCACCGTCGTCGCCGAGAATGTCAACATCGAACAGCTCGCCATCGACCGCTTCCACACGCTCGGCATTCTCACCAACAGTCACCCGACGCGTGCTGAATCGCGCGTGTACCCGATAGTTCACACCTTCCGGTACCGCCGAGGCAGAGTCCACTCGCAAATCGTACAACACCCGACCGGAAAACCATTCGTCTACCCGCCATCTCGCAGCCGTCGTCAGCGCCTGCTCCCGTAACAACGCGTGTAGCGTTAACGCCGTGGCCGCACCCGTGGGCCCGCCGTCGCGCGCGATGAACGTACGCAGTGCAACCGTGATGGCCGAGTCGCCGAGCACCTGCCGAAGGTCGTGCATCGCGACAGCGCCCTTGCCGTAGTCCAGGAACGCCTCGTCGACGGACGCTTCCACCAGTGTCGCCTCTTGCTCGGCGGCCAAGGCGCGCCCCGAGAGATACCGATCGTGATCAACCGCAATCATGGCCGGCAGCGCATCCGTGCCGTGCTCGGCCTCCACCACCAACTGCTCGGAGTACTTCGCGAGCGTTTCCACGATCACGGACGCGCCGAGCACGTGGAGTGGGTCCACTACGTAGCCCCACCATTGGTGCGCCACTTCGTGCGCCACGCGCCGCGTGAGCAAGTCCACATCACTTGCGCGCACATCGGTAAGCAGCCCACGATCTTCGGTGAAGAGCAGCATGCCACCCATCGCAAATCCGGCAAAGGGCCAGCCGGCCGGCAGTTCGATGAGACGCAGCGTGCGGCCTGGATACTCGCCAAAGCGTGAGCCCAGCAGCGAGAGCGCCTGCGTCGCGGCATGCAGCACGCGCGACACGTTGCGCGCGTGCCCGGGATGATACCAAAGCTCCACCGTCACCGAATCCTGTTGCACGCGCTCGACGGCGTAGCGTCCGGATGTAAATGCGAATCGCGGGGGCATGGCTTTGGAGACGCGATAGTCGAAGTAGCGTCGGTCACCGTCAGTCCATGTGCGCTCCAGTGTTCCCGGACCGAGCGCAGTTTGTGCATCGGTCGTGGAGAGCGTAGCGTGCACCGTGAACCAGCTGTTTGGCCGCGCGCCCGTGCGCGCGAGCTGCGTGAGCGAATCAATCGACGCGTGCGGTAGCAGTGCGGCCGTCGCGGGCCCCAGGTGTCGCGCGCTGCGTTCGGTGGGGTCGGAGATCTCGTATCCACTCCGGTAGCCGAACGCTGGCATCGCTGAGCTCATGGTGAGGTAACTGCCGTTGGCGGCGATATCCTGCGAAAACCCGTCGGCGCGAATACCGCTGCGATCTAGCGTGAGTGCGTACTGCAGCGTGCTGCTGTCACCCGGCTGCATCGCCGCCTGCAACGCAAACGCGCGCATTCCGAATCGATCTTGCCGAGCGACCTCGGTCGCGCCTGCGAGCTCAAGCAACGAGTACGACGCATCACGCCGCTCGGCGATCCACACGGTGTCAATTGGCAGCGCCGACCAGTTGTGCAAGGTGAGCGTGCCGCGTATCTGCGCGCGGCGCGCGCGCGGTGTGAAGTCCACCGCGATGTCCACGTGCGTGACCGCAGGCTGGGGCACCCCTGCGAGCCGGCGGTAGCTGCGCTCGTAGTCCGCCTGCCACGCCAGACCGTCAGAGACACTCTCCCACGAGTGCAGCACGTTGGTTTGCCAGAACAGCGCTGCGCCCACAATCGCAAACACGGTACCGGCAAGTGCCACGCCTCGACGCGCGCCGCCGCTGTTTCCGCGCCAGATGCCCGCCAGTCGCTCCCGCACTCCCGGGTCGCGCCCGCGTCGCCAGGCACCCCAACTCACCACCGCGAGCGCTGCGGAGGCTGCAGTCCAGTACAGCATGAAGGCGGCGAAGGACGCGGCCGGCGCGCCGTAGCCATCAAGATCGGAATAGCTCACGGCCGGTGCAGCTGCAAAGCGCAGCATGGGGTGCTCCAGTCCAACACCCGCGCCGGCCAGCGACAACAACGCGAGCAGGAACGCAGCGAGCATGCCAACCCAGCGGTTGGGCGACAGCACCTGCAGGGCAACAACGAGCACCGCAAACAGTGCCAACGGGTATGCTGCAAACCAGAACTGTGCGAGATACACCAGCGGTTGAATCGGGAGGCCGCCGTTTCCAACGTGCACCAGGAGCGCCACACACAGCCCCGCGCCTTCAAGTACAAAAGGCAGCAGTGCGAGTGCCACCAACTTGCCGAGTGTGAACACCGCGTTGGATGTGGGCGTGGCATCTACCAGCCCGCTGATGCCCGTGGCGCGCTCGCGCCACACAAGATCGGCGCCAAAGTACACCACGCACAACATGCCAAAGAACTGCAGCGGCACCGAGGCAGCCAA
>JBBRDP010000194.1:0-6660 GCA_038203795.1 Gemmatimonadales bacterium | reverse complement strand
CGTCGCCACCACCAGGCTGACTCGCCACCAGCGACTGCGAAAATACCATGGGCAACTGCAGCAAGCGCGGCACGGCGACGCTGTCGGCGGGAAACGTGAGGCGCACGGCCGCCATTCGAATCGCACCGGCATCGGCCGAGGGCACCCAGCGATTCGTCGTGCGATCGAGATACTCCACCGTCATCCGAACAATCAACGAATCGAGTTGCCGGCGCTGCAGCGGCGCTTGCGGCGCAACTTGATACTCGATGGTGAGCCCCTGCTCGCGTGTGCTCGCATCACCATCGATAAACAGTCGCATATTCACATACGGCGTCATGGCCGGCGTGAGCGCACTGGTCGTGAAACGCAACTCATCACCCGTGGACACGGCCGAGGTAATCGCGGGCTGCGCGGCGTTCTGCATCGCACCACTGCGCACTTGGGCGGCGCGCGTGTTGCGGGCGCGCACCTGCTGTGTTTGCGCCTGCACAGTGCCCGATCCGATCCAGGTGCGCAGCATGTCACGCAGCGCAGACGCACGCTCCAACTCCGCCGTCGACTCCACAATCACGCGTCGGTTGTCGACAATCGTTCCGAACGCCGCTGCGCCGGCGGCAGCCATCAGCCCCGTGATCACGATGCCGACCACCAGTTCGATCAGCGTCATGCCGCAGCGTGAGCGCGCGCTCATCGGCCGCGTTGGGTGGCGAGTGGCGGTCGGCGATACACGGCCGACGTTACCCGATGAGAACCACCGGGCCACTCCAGGGCGATCTCCACATCGTATAAGCCGGGATACAGCACGCTCGGCGACGACGACGTTGTCCACGCGTATTCCTCGAAGGGCACGTCGAAGCGGCCATTGGCCACCGTATCCGGCAGGCTTTGCAACTCCCGGTCGGTCATGATGCTCAGATAATCCACGCGCTCGGCCAGCAACGCTTCGATTTCAATTGCACGACGCGCTTTTTGCGCCGTGCGCATTTCTGCGCCAACGGCGGCCAGCGCACTGACGCTGGTCACCGCGACGATCGCCAGCGCCGCGATGGCTTCAAAGAGCGAGATCCCACGTCTAGCGCGCATAGGCACTCGCCACTCCGCTCCACGGATCCACCGCGATGAGCACGGCGCCGTTGGCGCTGCGCACAATCACCGTGTCACCGTATGTGGCACCCGTCGGACGAAAAATGTACTGCACGCGCGGCTGATCGCTCTCCATCGATTCGAGTGCGCCGAGTTCAAGATTCCCCTCAAAGTAGGGCCCGGTGCCCGCGACGCCCGTTGTATCCACGCGATAGCGACCAGATACCGGATCGATGCGCAGCGCGACCACTTGATGAGCGGTGATCGCGAGTCGGCGTGCATCACGCAGGGCGTCGAGAACCGGTTGGCCAATGGCGGCCATGGGTGCCTCGCCCAGTCGCAGCCACTGCGGCGCCACGAGCAAAGCCGTCACAGCCATGATCGCCACGACGATGGTCATCTCCCAGAGGGTAAACCCGCGGTGCGCATGCATGATCAGGTGAACGATGACGCGTTGATGCCGTAGATCGCCTGCAGCAGCGATAGCGCGATCAGGGCGACAATCGCACCAAAGATCACGATCATCGCCGGCTCGGCGAGCGTGGTCAGTCGCTGCGTGGCCCGCTCCGTGCGTTCCTCGAAAATGTCGGCGGCCTTCATGAGAAACTCGCGCAGTCGTCCAGCCTCTTCACCCACGCCGATCAACTGGGAAAGCAGCGGTGGAAAAACGGTGCACTCGGCAACAGCCGCGCGCAGTGAACTGCCTTCACGCACTTTGCTGCGAATGCGTTCGGCGTTCTCCCGCACGATCGGATCGCTCAACGATTCCACGGTGTCATCGAGCGCGGTAAGCAGCGGCGCACCACCACCGATGAGCACACCCACGAGTCGTGCAAAGCGCGCCGCCAAAGCGTACTGCCGCAGGGTGCGAACCAGCGGGAGTGTGAGCAGGATCTGCGCGCCCACGCGGCGACCGTCGGTGCTCTGCTGCATCCAGACACCCGCAGAAATCGCCGCGAACGGCAACACGATCAACGCTGGCCAGAATTGGTGCAATAACGCCGACGCGCCGAGCAAAAATCGGGTAGAGGCAGGCAACCGCGCGCCGGTGCCCTCGAGCAACTCCACAAACTGTGGCAGCACGAAGAACAACAGCACGATTACGGCGATGCCGCCGGCCAGTGCGAGCAACAGCGGATAGATGGCGGCCGACAAGACACGCCCGCGCAACTGTTCGTCTCGTTCGAGCTGCATGGCGAGGCGGTTGAACGCGGTGTCGAGATCACCGCTGCGCTCACCGGCGCGCACCATGCCCACGTACATCGGCGAGAACAATCGCGGAAAGGCCGCCATGGCTGCCGACACCGTTTCGCCGCGCTCGACGCGTGAGCGCACTTCCTGCAAGGCGATGCGCACATCGCCTGACGTCACGCCAATCGCCGCTCCGAGTGCGTGCGCCAGTGGCATGCCCGCTGGAAGCAACGCGGCCATCGCCCGGGTGACTTCAAGAACTTCGCGCCGGTTGCCCACGCGCATTCGACCACTGCCGGCCGCCGCATCCGGCGCGTTGGTGATGTCGAGCACCAACAGCCCGCGGTCTTCCAGCGCGCGCGTAAGCGCGCCCGCGCTGGCGGCGTGCTCGGTCCCGCGGAGGCTGGCGCCGGCCGTGTTGACGGCTTTGAAGGCGAACGTTGGCATGATGTGGACCAGTGCAGGGCCGTCGTTACAGCCAGCTCAGGATATCGGCATTCTCGCCCTCGCCACCCGGTTGCCCATCGGCGCCCAGCGAAATCAGATCAAAGCCATTCGGATTGGACTGACCCGGGTACATGTAGATGTACCCGTTGCCCCATGGATCGAGCGGCACCGCCTTGCGCAGATACGGACCACGCCAGTTGGCCGGTGGTTGAATGGACGGCAACTCCCACAGCGCGTTCAACCCCTGCTCGGTGGACGGGTAGGCGCCATTGTCGAGCCGATACGCATCGAGGGTGGTGGACATCATCTCCATCTGCGATTTCGCGGTGGCCGACTTGGCCGCGCCAACGTGTTGAAAGACGTTCGGCGCAACGAGTGCCGCAAGAATCGCTATGACGACGATCACAACAAGAATCTCGATCAGCGTGAATCCGCTTCGCCGTTGGAGCGCGCGACTATCTGGCATGGTTCGTGGTCCTGCGGAGAGGGAGCGGGGGGAGGGCATGGAGGTGGACACGCGCCAGCCCCGCAAAGGTTTGCGCTCCGACGTCTGTGTTGGGAGACGCTGCGCGCCTCCCAACGTTACCGCTTCCGGGCCGGATGCACTACCTCCACGCTCTATGGAAGGAAGCGTGCCCGTTCCGTGATACTCGGTCGTGTCGAATGCATGGCGCTTTTCCATCTGGTGCGTCATACTAATGATGCACGGTGCACAGGCACCGTCTGGTCGGCCTTCCGATCGGCTTTCCCTTCCGGCTGCAGAGGAGTGACGCGTGCAAGTACAAACCGAGGTCGGACGATCGGACGGCGGCGCCCCGACTCGTCGCGATTTCCTTAAACGGGTCGTCGGCAAAGCGGAAACAGAGTCCGTGCCGCAGGTTACGTACTCCGGCGCGATGGTGATCCCGCCCAATAGCTGGCACGACCCGCAGCTCCGCTTGGTGCGGCGCGCCACGATGGGACTGACTGCCGCCGACGTGCTCGAGGTCAGGCGTCAAGGGTATCAGCAATGGCTCAATGAGCAGGTCAACTTCACGCGCCTCGATGATACCGCAGTCGACACGGCGGTCGCGGCAAAATATCCGCTCCTGTCGCTGACGCCAGCCGGGCTTGCTGCCGCCAACGGCACTGCGGTGCGTAACCAATTGCAGGATGCCACGCTGTATCGCGCCGCGTTTTCCGAGCGTCAGCTGTATGAGCGCATGGTCGAGTTCTGGAGTGATCACTTCAATATCTCGATCGACAAAGTGGGCTACCTCAAAGCGGTCGACGATCGTGAGGTCATTCGCAAACATGCCATGGGCAAGTTCTCCGACTTGCTCAAAGCCAGCGCGCACAGCCCCGCGATGCTTGCGTACCTTGATCAGAACCTGAGCCGGAACGGCTCGCCCAACCAGAACTACGCACGCGAGCTCATGGAGCTGCACACGATTGGCGTCGACGGCGGCTACACGCAAACCGATGTGGAGCAGCTCGCGCGCGTCTTGACTGGCTGGACGTTTACCGGCGCCGGTGAGTTCACGTTCAACGCCTCGCGTCACGACTTTGGCGCGAAGACCGTACTTGGCGTGCAGATCGCTGCCACATCGTCCACGACTGGGGCGGCCGGCGTCAACGAAGGTGAGATGATGCTCGACGTGCTCATCAATCATCCGAGCACGGGACGCTTTCTGGCCACGAAGATGCTCAAGTGGCTGCTCACGCCGGAGCCGACGGCAACCCAGATCAACGCCATCGCCGGCGCGTACCGCGCCACGGGTGGCGATATCAAGCGGATGGTGCGCGCTATCCTGAACGAAGGGTGGGTGACCACGGCGCCGGCCAAGATCAAACGTCCATTTCACCTGATCGCGTCAGGATTGCGCGCCACGAATGCGAATGTGAACTCGGCGGCCGGTATGACCTCGCAGGTACGTGTGCTCGGGCAACCGCTCTTTCAGTATGAAACGCCCGACGGATATCCGGATCTGGTCGAGTACTGGGTTGGCAACGTGACGCCACGCTGGTCGTTTGGCACGACCCTCGCCAATTCCAATTCCACCACCACCACACAGGTAGATGTCGCGCCGTATCTCACCGGAACACCGGACGCCGCGATTGACAAAATCCAGACGGATTTCTTTGGCGGCGAACTGTCGTTGTCCACGCGGGAACGACTGCTCACCTATTTGCAGACCGGCACGTTTAATACCACGCGCGTCCGCGAGACGATTGCGCTGGCACTCAGCAGCTACGAATTCCAATGGTACTGACCCTGGAGCATGACAATGCATCGTGATGAGCACGCCGACGAACCGGTCGGTGACAGCGGTTGTACTGAGTACCGGCAACTCTCCCGGCGCCGTTTCCTGTCCACCACCGCGCGTGTCTCTGCGGCCGCCGCGATTTTCCCGTCGTGGCTGCCCAAGATCACGCTCGCCAAGCACTACTCGTCGTCACGTGACGTGATGGTGTCGGTGTTCATGCGGGGCGGGGTCGACGGGCTCGCGATGGTGATTCCGTTCACCGATCCGCTCTACTATTCGCTGCGTCCCACGATCCGCACCCCGGCGCCCGATTCGTTGGCGGCGAACAGAGCCATCGCGCTCGACAACTTCTTTGCGTTTCCACCGGCCATGCAGGGACTGTTGCCGGCGTATCTCGAGCAGGATCTGCTCGTGATGCACGCGGTCGGGCAGCTCACCAACAACTCGCGCTCGCACTTTGATGCGCAGCGCTACATGGAAGTGGGCAAGCCGGTCGACCCGGATCTCACGTCCGGCTGGCTTGGTCGGCACCTGGCCAGCGTTCCACCGGTGCATCCGCAGGCGAAACTTCGCGGTATCGGGATTGGTTCGGGCCTGGCAAAAACACTCGTGGGCGGACCAAAGACGCTGCCCATCGCCGATCCCGCCAACTATTCCATTGGTGGGTCGGCGTCGACACGCGCCGCACGGTCGGCGCTGCTGGCGGGGAACTACGCCGAGGCGAACGATCCGCTCAAGTCGTCGGCGCTCGATGCACTGAACACGATCGATCTGTTGACGTCGCTGAACTTCAATGCGTACGTGCCGTCGAATGGCGTGACGTACCCCAACACCTCCTTTGGCCGCGCGCTGCGTGCGGTCGCCGTCCTCATCAAGGCCGATGTCGGTATCGAAGCGGCGTCGGTCGATATCGGCGGATGGGACACGCATGCCACGCAGGATCCAAACGCGGGGCAAATGTTCAACTCCATGCTCGGGTTCTCAACGGCCCTCGGCGCCTTCTGGGCCGACGTCATCGCGACCGACTATCCCGTCACCGCCGTGGCGCTGTCCGAGTTCGGACGCAACGCCAAGGAAAACGGCAGCGCCGGTACCGATCACGGGCGCGCGACGGCCATGTTCGCGATGGGCCGACAGATCGCCGGTGGTCGCGTCCTCACGGCGGGTTGGCCCGGGCTGGCGCCGGATCAACTGGAGTCGCGGCAGGATCTGCGCGTCACGCTCGACTATCGTGACGTGCTGGCCGAAATCGTGTCGCGGCGACTCGAGAACTCCAATCTTGGGTTCGTCTTTCCCGGATGGACCCCGACATTCCGCGGCGTGACACGATAGTCACGCCGCGCATGCTCAATGCACGATGACTTCGCCGGACATACCCGGATGCACCGTGCAAAAATAGGTGAACTCGCCGCGCGTCGTGAACGTGCGTGACACCGTGCTGTCAATCACGATCGGCACATCGATCGGCGCACCCGGCAAGGACCGATTGAAAATCGCGTTGTGCCCGTCGTCGTCAGGCGATCGCGTCATTCGGAATCGAATCGTGCCACCAACAGCAATCTCGGCGGTCGGCGGACTGAAGATGTTCCCCGGCGTGAACACATCAAGTGTGCTCGGATACTCCGGCCCGGGTTGCACCGAGTCACCACTGCACGCTGCCGTGCTTACGATGGCCACACAGGCCAACAGGAATCCGCGATGACCAGACGTA
>JBBRDP010000193.1:0-6677 GCA_038203795.1 Gemmatimonadales bacterium | reverse complement strand
GGCTATCGCGGACTATGTCGGGCGTGCGGCCTGCAAAGTGCCGTGACGGGCCTAACCCGCGTTGCTGCTGCCACTGCGGCCGCTGGTCTGTGAGCAGGAGAGGGATCGGGCAGCCGCAATGCAGCAGAACGCATTTTCGTTCGTTAGGCGGCTCACGCTGTTGCGATTGTGCGCGGAGGTCCTGGGCGAGTACACGAACAGTCTGCCGTTCCGGAAATGTTCGAGGGAGAAAAGAAGTGGCACGCAACCATCGGAAAGTTCGACCACTCACGCACCTAGGCTACCGATGGTCCCGTTTCACTCTCCGGTCCGCCACCCTCGCACGCGCACTGCCGAAGTTCCGAAGCGTCGACTCGATCTCATGGGGCAAGACCATTTAGCTCGGCGCAAGAAAAGCACTTCGTCACAATTCGGTACGGCAGCCAGCATAAACATGCAGCTGCCCGCTGATGAAGCGCGCGTCGGCGCAGCCTGCCCGCGCAAATTTTTGAAGCGCCCTGCGCGAGCACCTCACATTCGATATGGACACATCCGACGTCGCCAGCCAGAGAACGTCGGCACATTCTCTAGTGGGTTGGACAGCGACCGCCTTGGTTCGCAGAAAGACCTTTCACAAGACTCTTTCGAACCGCTATTGCGTGTTGCGTCTCTACAAGCCTCGCTTGCATGAACAGGACGGCTTCCTTCTCTTCCTCTGTCCCGGCCTCTTCCGCGAACGACTTGTCAGCAACTCGTGAGCACACCGCGAGAGGCATAACTTGGTCGGCCAACGCCGAAGGTGTCTGCATCGCGCGAGCACACTTCATCGCAGTGGCGACACGCGTACCACCTTTCAGTTGCTCTGCCGCGGCTTCGAGATCGCTCACAAGCATCGTTTGGAGCGCGCCATCTCGCACGTTCCACCGGGGTGTCGAAAAACTCCGCGCCCCGTCAGGACGCGTTGCGGTGGTAAGCTCAACCAGCCGCTCAAGGGGAAAATGATCTCCTAGGTCGCCATTCAATGCTGCTCGCGCGAAACGCTGCGCGATTACGAACTCCTCGGCATCTGCCAACACCCGCTGATGGAATGTATTTCCCGGGTTGCGGACCTCGGACCGTACTGAAGTCTCAAGCCAAGAGGCAATCGCGGGAAACTCGAATGGGTCACCTTCATCTGAGCCCGCGCTCTCGTTGGCGGGCGAAGTAAAGGATACCTGCAACATGAAGCGGAGGGGCGAACCCAAACTGGATGGCTTGCGGAGGCTCATCAGGTTCTGGTCCATGTTGTACTCCTGCTCGCGAACGCCACTCCATACTCGATATGATGGCATCGCCGTGGCGAGTTGCATTGTGGTTTCTGCATCGACCTCCGGTTGCTTCGCTCGTACACAACGAAGAAACTCAAGCATATCCGACGCAGGCCTCGCACACGTTCTCACAAGTCCAGAGATACGCATGTCGTAGTACTGGGATTTGTCGAATGCCGGGCTGTATCGCGAGGTAAAGAGAGAATCCGGCAGACGCAGCCCGACCTTGGCCTGACGTGAACTCTCGGCCTGATCCAGCGTACGCCGGGCAATGTCCCGCTGGTGGACGAGATAACTGCGGGCAGATGTGTCAACTCGCGCAAGCAGCGAAGGCGTTACACCCGCAACCATCTGCTCGCTCCAAGCCAATCTGTAGAGCGCATGAATGGCATCGAGGATTTGCATCGCTGCCTGACGACGATCTGTACGGCCGGTATAGATGTCAACAAATCGATCAAGTTCAATCAATTCGCAGCCGATTTCAGTATCAACGATGGCTGGGTGTGCCAGAATTTTCAGTTCGGCGAGCGGCGAGGCAGTCACCATGGTGACTGCCGTGAGGCGGCCGTCGGCCGCATACAGCAAGGCGCGGTGCAAAAGTGACGCCTGAAACGTTCCCACCGTGATGACGCGATTGGAGCGATCACGAAGCGAAATCTCGATTTGAGTCCCAACACGCCTAAAATTCAATCCGCGGGCGTCGATAGACGTTCCCCCATTTGGCTCTCTGCCGAATACGACGCCACCAATGCGCGAAAAGCCGCGCAATCGTGCGAAACTCCTCGCACGCGCTACGTTCGCGAATGTGTTCGCCCGGGATGCAGTGCCCATACTGAGCGCGACAGGACGTGTCCGCGCGCGAGACGGAGGGAGCGCGCGTGCTGCACGCCCACCCTCAGGCCCCGCGCCACCGCCACCGGGACCAAACGCCCCACCGCCTCCGCTCGCACCGGTCTCGGCTGCATCGAGCACAACGCCACCGCTTGGGTCAATTCGCAGCTTGCTCCGATCAACGACCGCATAGTCGTTAGGGTGGAGTTCGCGCAGCAGGCTAGCACGTGACGTTGCTGCTTCCGACTCTACCCCTGATGGGAAGTAGTCGTCAAAATCAGCCAGAGCTTCGGTAAGGCGTTCTGTGCGTGCCGCGGACGATGCACCGCCTTCCTGCGCGAGTTCGACAATCGACTTCGCAGCAGCTTCCACGTTTGCGCCGCGGGGTGCCGCAGAAGCCATAGAGGGCGGCCGATACTCAAACTCGAAGACCGCAGTCGGCATTTTCTCTGAAATGACCTGATTGAGCCCTTTAGCCATTCCTGGCGTCCACCGCGCCTTGCTATCGGTATGTGTCAGCCACTCGGTCACCTCATCCAGACTTGCTGCCTTCGCCAGATGCACTCTGTGTTCGGCCATCAAAGTGTGTGCGGACGTGCGAAGCTCCGACGGATCCACGCTGCTGGCGACGCCGTCGTACACAACTCCAAGTAGTTCGCCGGAGGGCTTGACACCCTCCGTGACAAAACCGAGCGTTTGCTTCAGCAGCGCGCGAGCAACATCATCGGTTGTCGCTGGACGGGCAAAACTCTGCCCATAGCGTCGCAGCTTCGCGCGCAAGCGCGGGCTTTTATCGAGTTCTGTGCGCAACTCGTCACGATAGCGCTCGCCTAGCGGGGTGCGCGGACCGCGGTCGGATGTGACCATTGCCTTTTCGATTGCTGCCTCATCCGCGCTTTGTGACGCGAGAGGTACCGCGTTTTTAGCTGAGCCTGCCTGAGGCGCTGCAGCAGCAATCATCCGACGTCGTACGAGGGCGCTCTGGAGCGGCGGGCCTATGCGGCGCCCTGCAAGCACGGCATGGAAAACGCCGTCCTCAAATGTCCTAGCGATCAAGTCGATCACCGAGTCCGGCACAGCCGGCTCGTCAGGAGCGGCCTCGGGGAGCGCAGCCAAGGCTTTCGGCCAGTCCTTCGTGGCATCTGCCGCGCGTGCTTCGATACGAAGCTCGGCCACTCGTGAGATTCGCTCCTCCAGAACCGCCCCAAAGCTAGGGGCGTTCGCCGAAAGAAGCGCGGGCACCATCAACGCGAGTGAAATCGTGCGCAATGCCTTGGACGAGCCGTCCAGCGTGGTAAGCATTCCCTCTGATGCGGCGATTTCCTTGACCCTTCCCCACCATGTCGATGCCGGCGCTTCTTGGACCTCGGCATTCGTAATTTTCAGTTCAACGCGTCGCAAAATGTCGTGCCGTGCGTACTCACTCTGAACCGCCTCAAGCTGCTCCCAAAGATCGTGATCAAACAGTGTCCCCTCTTCCGCTGTGATCCCCCCATCGGCGATGGCAGCCGCAAGCGCCTCACGCGTCGCCAGAATTTGGTCGTACTTGGATGAGAGCTCAGACATGAGGTCAGTCGGTGCAATCGGCTCCAGCGTACCGGCTTGCGCCTGCTCGATCAAGGAGTCCACCTGCTCCTTCTGCACAAGTTCGAGCTGCTTCGTTGCGGCAGCACGCGCGGAACGCCTGCTTGCTCGAATCAGCATCCAGGCAAGGATGAAGGCACCCACGAATCCGAGTGATGGTTCAATGCTGCCTACCATATTCTTTGCACCACGAAGGAACGAGAGGGGCACGGTGAAGAGCGTTGAATCGCCACGGCCCGCGAACTCGGAAAGCGCGAACACCAATGTCGCGAGCAAAGCCGTAGCACCCGTCACAATCATGGCAATGGAGCGCAGAGAGGTGACAACAGCCAAGGTTGCTGCACGACGCAGGACTGTCGCCCCCGTTGCCGCCGGCACTGCTTTCAGCGCTATGGGGACCGCGAAGTAATGTAGGAACAGGAAGACAAGGCAACCCGTCAGCAGGAATTTCCAAAGCGACATAGTGTCTCCCCTCCATTTAGACGTAGTGCCAAGAAACCGCGCGATCTTCAGTGCTACTGGGCGAAGCCGAGATGACTGACAGTGGGACGAAGCCTCCTTCTAGCGGCCAGCATTCTGCCGCGTCACCGAAGCCGTGAATGCTGGATATCGGTGCAAGAAGTCGATAAAGGTTAGGTAGAGCATACGATGCAATCGCTGAAAGCGCGACCGGTTCACTCGGTCAGCGGCGCGCGCATGAGAAGTCGTGCTCAATTGGAAGCCGGAGGTCGAACGACTTCAAATCCTTTCCCACTGCTTGAGCTCGTCCCGGGAGGTGAACTCGCGCCCAACTGCGTAGACTAGATAACCGAGTCGTACTCAAGTCCAAGTGTTTGGCGGTCTCGGTCGAGCTCGCCGTGATTCCGTGAAGCTTGGGCTGGCTTCCCGTCGATCGAGATGCGTAAATCACGATCTTCGCGCACGTTGCGCCAAAAGTTGTCCTCACATCCGAAATGTTCAATGTCAGAATCGACTTCCGAACCATCAATTCGCAGGCTGATCGTGGTAGTTCCTGCCGTACGTAGTCGAGTGGCGAGGTGGCATTCATTGCTCGGGCGGCTGAAAGCTGAGCCTGCACTTGCAAGCTCTGACTGGCTCGTGTGGAACCACAAGTGTGGCGTGCTAAGCATTCGAAACGCTGCTAGTCTGGCCGTCGAACTGCACGCTCAGGTGAACGGGAAGTGGCTTGCCGAGGGACCCTACGACGACATCATCCTGACCGGCCATAGCCTCGGCGGGCTGTTGGTGCGGCAGGCCTACCTGATTGGCTGCGCCGAAGCCGATGCTGATAGCATGCGCCCGGGATGGGCGAACGTCGTGTCGCGCATCATCTTACTCGCCGCGGTGAACCGTGGTGCAGATCCGAACGCGAGGCTTGATGTGCGAGTTGCCTCGATGTTGAGTCGGATATTCTCGCCATTGCAACGCCTGCTGCTTGCACAAATTCTTCGTGGATCTTCGTTCATTACCAATCTTCGCATTGAATGGATCAGACATTTCGCCAAATCCGAGCGCCGAAAGCCAATCGTGGTTCAAATTGTGGGCACCCGCGACTCACTGGTAAGTCGCGACGATAGCATCGACATCGAACAATTCGCAGACAGCTACATCATCGACATACCGGATGCGAATCATGATAATCTTTTTCTGCTCGAGGGAATTCACGATCCAGCACTAAGATACGCGCTTCTCCGGGATGCGTTCGTACACCATCGACCGACGATCGGTGAGAACCGAGAGTTCAAAGGTCCAGATGATATCGTGATGATCATGCACGGAATTCGTGCGAATAATAAGACGTGGGTGAGGCGCACCAAAGAGGAGATAGAGAAGGCTAGGCCGTCGGTTCTCGCGATCGCACCGGAACACGAGTACCTGTCAGCGTTGCGATTCGCCATCCCGTTTACTCGACGGCGTCACTTAAACTGGTTTCAGGATGCATACTCGGAGGCGCTTGCCAAGAACCCCGATGCAAAGTTCCAGTTTATCGGACACAGCAACGGTACCTACTTGTTGGGTGAGAGTTTGAAGGCGATTCCCGGAATGCGCTTTGAGCGCGCGGCGCTTCTTGCTTCAGTTCTGCCGCGCAGTTTTGATTGGATCAAGTGTGAGCAACGCGATCAAATAACTGCACTTCGTGTCGATGGTGGAAACCGAGATTGGCCAGTTGGGCTGCTATGTAATGGCTTGCGTGGCCTCGGAATGCGGGATGTTGGCACGGGTGGATTCCTCGGGTTCACACAAACAGGAACTCTCCCGATTCGTGAAGTGTTTTGGCACGATGGAGGACATAGTGCGCCCACAGCCGAAACAAACATTCCAAGTGTGGTAAAATTTGTCGTTGATGGCGACCTCAGTAGCGCCGTCGTTCCATCGGGAGGAATCATTGGATGGTTTGCCTTCCTCGGACGTGCTATGTTCGTGATTGCGCCTCTGACAGTCCTCGCGATATTCGGAGGTTTCGCGTACGGCCTACGGCAGGGCGATCCTATCGCGAGTATCTTGGCCGTCGCCCTGTTGCTATCCCTCATAGCGTTGCTGGAGCTTATCTGACCTACGGCGTTCGAGAATGGGCCCGAACGTAACGCACGCACGAGCCTAGCTTCGGGCCGCCTAACAGCGCGTTGCTGTTGACAGCGGCCATAAGGATGCGCCTATTCCTCGCTCCGCTCGGCCGGCGCCCCTTATTATGGGCCGCCGCAACAGAACGCGAGTGTTAGACACACGCGCCACCCTCTGAGTACTCCGGCGGATGCTCATGCCATCACTATGGAACTCGTTGTTTGTCGCCTGGCTCGTCTGGTGCACGGTCACGTACGGCAGCGAGCGGCCGCCCGCCGCCGTCGTTGCGGCGTTGATCGGCGTCGTGTTGGCGTGGCGGGCTTGGACGCGACTACGTGGCGCGGGCGCGTATCGCGAGTGGCCGCGGCCGCAGGCGTGGTCGCGTTCGAGTTGGGCCGCAGTCCTCGCAGGCGG
>JBBRDP010000192.1:0-6692 GCA_038203795.1 Gemmatimonadales bacterium | reverse complement strand
GTGATGCTGCTGTCGATGGTGCACTCCTCAAGGGGCGCTGCGCTGCGCATGGTGCAGGACGAACCAACCAAGCAGCGGTTCAATGTCGCCGCGAGTCGTGCACGCGATCAGCTCTGGCTGGTGCATTCGCTGAACCCGGATCGTGACCTTCAGGAAGGTGATCTCCGTCGGCGCTTGATCGAGCACGTGCGCAATCCCACGGCGATGCGTTCAAAGGTGATCGCCGAGCTCAAGAAGGCTGAATCTCCGTTCGAGGTTGAAGTGATTCGGCGCCTCATCGCCGCCGGGTTCGACGTTGAGCCGCAGGTATGGGTGGGACGTTACCGCCTCGACATGGTGGTGCGTGGTGGCGGTAACCAGGCGGCAGTCGAGTGTGACGGCGCTCGATACCACGGCCTTGATGAGCTGCCGGCGGACCTCGCACGGCAGGCCGTCCTCGAGCGTATGGGATGGCGCTTTGCGCGTATCCGAGGAACGCGCTTCTATCGTCAGCCGGATGCCGCAATGGAGGATCTTACGCGTCGACTCGCTGATCTCGGTGTCACGCCGTCGAGTACGATCACCGGTGTCGCGGAGCCTGCACATTCGATATCGCCGATGATCGAAGACTTGCTTCGAGATGTCTGGCACATCGCTCGCGAGCAGGGATGGGTCACGCCGCCTGATGCGCCTTCGACACCTGAACAACTAACTCTTGCCGGAACCGAGTGAATGGCCATTACGAATCAGGACCGTGTCGGCAAAGGGATGGAGCTTTTGCGTGCTGGTCTCGCGCCGTTTGTCGAGCGTGAGTTCAAGGGGCTACATCTTGCGAAGGCCGCAGATGAAGCGCGCAAGTATCTGGGCGATGATCGAACCGTCGCGAGCAAGCCCATCGCTGATTGGGATGTTGCCGCTCTACTCAAGGTCATGTGGGAAGCGTGGAATCAGGTTTTCTCGCGCACGCTTGGCCGCGCCGAGCGCTCTCTCGTACAGGAAACCCGCGACTGCCGCAATAAGTGGGCGCACCAAGAACCGTTCTCCGGTGACGACACAGATCGCGCGCTCGACTCCATGGCTCGCTTGCTTACGGCGATCTCCGCGCCGCAGGCCGATGCCATCAACAAGATGAAGTTGGAGCTGCGTCGCCTGATTACCGATGAGCAGGTCCGTGGCGAGATGCGAAAGGGCGGCGGTTCGCTCATCGAGTCGACGGCGACGAGTTCGATAAAGCCTTGGCGCGACATCGTGACGCCGCATGCGGACGTGGCGAGCGGTCGCTATCAACAGGCTGAGTTCGCGGCAGATCTCTGGCAGGTGCACATCGGAGAGGGAAGCGACGAGTATCGCAAACCGTCGGAATTCTTTCGACGCACGTACCTTACGGCAAGCCTCAGAAGATTGTTGGTCGGTGGCGTGCAGCGGCTCTCCGGAACGGGTGGTGATCCAGTCATCCAGCTGCAAACCAACTTCGGTGGCGGCAAGACGCATTCCATGCTCGCGCTCTATCACTTGTTCTCCGGCGTGAACGCAAGTGATTTGCCCGGTGTGGACGAGGTGCTTGCAGAAGCCGGTGTGAAGACGCTGCCCAAGGCGAACACCGTGGTGCTCGTCGGTAACAAGATTTCCCCTGGTCAGCCGGTGACCAAGCCGGATGGTACGGTCGTGCGCACGCTCTGGGGCGAACTCGCATATCAGCTGGGTGGCAAGGCCGCGTACGCACGCGTGCAGGGCGACGACGAGAACGCCACGAATCCCGGCGACGTGTTACGCGAGCTGTTCAAGGAGTACGGCCCGTGTCTCGTTCTCATTGACGAGTGGGTTGCATACGCGCGTCAGTTGCACGATCAGGGTGACTTGCCGGCCGGCGGATTTGAGACGCAGTTCACATTCGCGCAGGCGATCACCGAGTCGGCGAAACTTGCTGGGAATTGCTTGTTGGTTGTATCACTGCCGGCGTCGGATACATCGGGATCGCCACACACGCAAACGGACGACGTCGAAGTCGGTGGCGTCCGCGGGCGCGAAGCGCTTGATCGATTGCGCAACGTGGTTGGTCGCGTGGAATCATCGTGGCGACCAGCGACGGCCGAGGAGGGTTTCGAGATTGTCCGCCGACGTCTGTTCGAGCCGCTGATTGGAGTTGAGGCATTCAAGCAGCGCGACGTCACGGCACGCGCGTTCGCAGACTTGTATCACGCGCAGGGGGCGGAGTTTCCGCCGGAGTGCAAAGGGCCCGACTACGAGAAGCGCATTCAGGCGGCGTTCCCGATTCACCCCGAGATCTTTGACCGGCTGTATACCGACTGGTCCACGCTGGTGAAATTCCAACGCACCCGCGGCGTGCTGCGCTTGATGGCGGCCGTGATTCACAGCCTGTGGGAGAAGGGCGACCGCAATCCGCTGATTCTCCCGTCAACGATTCCCATTGATGATCCGCGCGTACAGTCGGAGCTCACGCGGTATCTGTCGGACAATTGGGCACCAATCATCGAGAAGGATGTCGATGGCCCGAGCTCGTTGCCGCTCAAGATCGATGGGGACTTGCCCGCGCTGGGCAAGCTGCACGCGACGCGGCGCGTCGCACGCACGATCTACCTTGGATCGGCGCCGACCACAGCGACCGCGCACCGTGGGCTCGAGGATCGTCGCGTAAAGCTCGGATGCGTCATGCCGGGCGAAGCACCCGCCGTCTTCGGCGACGCGCTGCGTCGTTTGGCGGCGTCAGCGACCTACCTGTATCAAGATGGGGCGCGCTTCTGGTACGCCACACAGCCGACGGTCACCAAATTGGCCGAGGACCGCGCCGAGCAGTTGAAGCGCGATCCCGACAAGGTGGCGCACGAACTTGACGAGCGATTGCGCGCCGACCTGCGCCGCACGGGGGATTTCTCGCGCATTCATCCGCTGCCACGGTCCGGTGCGGACGTCTCGGACGATCATGAAGCACGGCTCGTGGTATTGGGCGCAGATCATCCGTACGTGAGGGAAGAAGGGAACGCAGCGGAGGTCGCGGCAAAGGCGATCCTCGAATCGCGCGGTAACACGCCGCGTCTCTATCGCAACACGCTGGTGTTCCTAGCGGCTGATAAGGCGCGTTTGCAGGATCTCGATGAAGCGCTGCGCCGGTTTCTCGCGTGGGAATCGATTCTTGCTGAGAAGGTGCCGCTGAATTTGGATCCACATCAAGTGCGTCAGGCGGAAACGCAGCGGCAGGCGGCCGAGGGCATGGTGACGGCGCGACTACCGGAGACGTATCAGTGGCTGCTGGTGCCGGAACAGGTCACTCCGCAGGTACCGATCACGTGGAGCGCTGTACGCTTGTCGGGCTCCGACGCCTTGGCGGTACGTGCCAGCAAGAAGCTTCGTAGCGATGAGTCACTGGTGCCGGTCCTCGGGCCAACGATTCTGCGGAAGCACTTGGATGATGTCCCGCTCTGGCGTGGCGATCACGTGCCGGTGAAGCAGCTCGTCGAAGACTTTGCGGCGTACCTGTACCTGCCACGAGTGGCCAGGCCCGACGTGCTGCTCAACGCGATGCGGGAGGGCGTGGGACTACTGACGTGGCCTTCTGATTCGTTCGCCTACGCGGAAAGCTACGACGAGGCTGCTGCCCGCTATCGGGGTCTGCGTGCCGGACAGAACGTCTCAGTCTCGGCCGACGGCGGCGGGCTATTGGTGAAGCCCGATGTGGCGCGTCGACAATTGGATGCCGAGGTCGTTCCGGCGAGGCCCGAGCCGACGGTCATCACGCCGCCGGGGGTGGTTGCTGCCAGCGGAGTTCGTATCACGCCGGATGCAGCACCGGCGGCGCCACAATCAAAGGCCCGTCGCTTTCACGGCACGGTAAGTCTCGATCCGACGCGCGTTGGCCGTGACGCGAGCCGGATCGCCGACGAGATCATCGCGCACTTGGCGGGGCAGGTTGGTGCGGAGGTCACCGTGACGCTGGAGATCGAGGCGACGCTGCGAGATGGCGCGAGCGATCAGACGGTGCGGACGGTGACGGAGAACAGCAGGACGCTGAAGTTCACGAGCCATGGGTTTGAGAGTGAGTAGCTCAGTGGTGCGCGTGCGTTCGACGACATCGCCGTGTCGAGCCGCCGTACGACTCGATGGGATCGTCGCCGGTCGGGCGCGGGAGAGTGGCGAACGGTACCGCCACGCGGACGGCCTCATTCAGTTCTGGCGGGATCGGCGCCACGCAGCGCCGCTGCCTGCAGCAGCGTCAGGTTAGACGACACCAACTGGCGCTGGAGCTGCGGGAGTCGTCGCAAGCATTTGCATCACGCACTTGTAGAGCTCCGCGCGAGACTGACAACGGTACTTCGTGTATCGATCATTGGAAGCGGGCTGAATGCTCGCTCGGATAACGTATTTGTCCTTGGACTTGCGCGCGACGGTCGAGATGTCGTCCATCGACATTACCCACGCGCATCTGAGATCGTACCCATCCTCGTCCGACAGGATAAGGATCGCCGCTCCATACCGGTCAGACTTGAAAGTCGAGTGGCGAAGCTGAAAGTGCGCGATGCTGCCACGCTCATCGCTCGTACCGTTGCTCGCCCGCGACTTTAGCGTGACGAGGCGCGACTTCACCTGAATAGGGAGCGCGCGACCCGTGTGCTTGTCGTAGACGAGAAGATCGATTCCATCGTCGTCCGCGACGGGATGAAACGTCGCGAGGCGTCCGCGGGACTCAATCATGAGCACCGTCGACACGAAGTTCTCCGCTATCGCGCCTATTTGAGTGCTGGTCGGAATTGACATGATGTGCTGTCTGGGACGACGTCTAACGCAAAGCTCCGCCGCGGCGGCGTCATCAACATGCGGCAGGCGAGCAAATTAAGCCAGCCGCCATCCATCCCAGCCCTGTAAGCATCAGCGATCGGTTAGATACACCCCGCTTCGAGATAGGCAATCTCCTCGAGTGACCTTCCCAGCCCATCAAGACCGGGGAAAAGCGAATGAGCTCCAATGTTCATCTGTCTCAGGTTCGCAAGAAACTTTAGCTTCTTATCTGCTGGAATGATCCACTTTGCAGCTAGGAGCGATGGGCCGTCGGCAGGGGATCCAGGCACTAGGACTTTCGCTATACCTTCATCGTGACCATCGAGAACGTTAAGAGCAAAACTAAAGTTTGCCATCTGCACGATCTCTCGCTCCGAAAGTACCGTAGAAGCATAGAAAGCTGCCTTGGTAACTGATGTATCAAGGTTGCTCATGAACTCATCGTGTAGCCTAGCCGATTCAGAAGGCTCGATGCCATTTGCGCGTAGGACATTCGCTGCTGCGGTCACGTAAATCACAC
This sequence comes from Gemmatimonadales bacterium, assembly GCA_038203795.1. Lineage (GTDB taxonomy): Bacteria > Gemmatimonadota > Gemmatimonadetes > Gemmatimonadales > Gemmatimonadaceae > JAABRT01. Next base: position 1,402 of record JBBRDP010000192.1, on the reverse strand, counting down.
CCTCAGCGGAGAAGTGGGAAGTGCAGGCGAAGTATGCGGCTACGTAAGCCGACGCGGTCCAATCAAGAAGGCGGGTTGGCGCTCCATAGTGCTGCATGATTGACCATCTTGCCATACGATACGCGAAGAAAGAGGTCTGGAGCTGACCAGCGGTCACATGATGATGCGCCCTCGACTCGAACTGAGCTAGCAAGCGTTGCTCGACCTGCTCTCCGTCGCCCAACGACTTTACTCCCGATTCACGAAGTACGCGCGCGAGTTTCGGCTCGAGACGCCAAGTAATGTCTGCCTGTCCACGAAAAACAAACCGTGGAAGAGTTGGAGATCCATAGGTCAGCGCGGCAACCCGCGTGGCGAAAGCATCCCACGAAACAAGTTCGAGGCTTGGAAAGTTTACACTATTCATGGTTGTCTCGGGTTGTGTTCTGTATCAGCGGTGTGACGTAAGTTGTGGCGACCAGGCGTTGCGAGGAATAGCCGGTATCTTTCATGACGCTGTCAACAGCGACGCGAGGTTACACCACGTCCGATACAGCCGATTTACGATGAACTCGGTGCATCAATACGTCCAACGACTTCACTCATCGTGTAGTGGACGAATTGTGTACCTAGCTCGGTTAACACGTAGGGTTTCGTGTCCTCAAAGGCGGATTCGAGCGTGGTTGGAACCCCAACTCGTCGTCGAATCGGTCGCTTTCGCACAAACTGCCCGAGTACGTTCGTATCGCGTTCTTGCCTGAGAACGCCTCCGGTACTCAGATCACGGATCATCAGTTTAAATAGGTCGGCTTCGGCCGAGTCTTCGCGCGGAAGCGAAGCACCGTAAATCGAAGTCCAAAGCTCAAACCGTGTGCTCCCAGGATTTTGGTGTATCTCTCGAATCACCGCAAAATGCACCTCGTGATACAGTTTCAGCCAATCGAGAAACAAGCGAACGACATCGTCTGAGCAGACACGAGATCCCGCCGCGTTGACGACGATATTGGCAGCGTACCGTCGCTTCTCCGACGTATCTGCGTCGTCCCACGCACGAAACGCTTTACGTACGATCCCAAGGTAGTCTTCGCTCTGTATGCGTTCCTCAATGACTGGTCCAAGCGTCTCGAATCGTTGCTCGACGTCGGCAAGCGTCGCACCAAGGTCATTGAGTTTTCTTGATGAACCTCGAGCCATTGAGTCTGGATATCGTCGGTTCGGGCAGACTGTTCGTCCAACTTTAGACCTGCGGCTGCGCTCAGAAAGCCGCCGACCCAAGGGATGCCCCCCTGTGTCAGGATAGTTGTCGCATGACCGATGCACCGTCATCGGTACTCTGAACAACAGCATTGGGGGCGTAGGTGAGGGTATGATGCCATCGTACAGTCCGGCATTTAAGGCGCGGGTCGTGCAGCGGTTGCTGGGT
>JBBRDP010000191.1:0-6714 GCA_038203795.1 Gemmatimonadales bacterium | reverse complement strand
AAATCTCCGCAGGCCACGCACATCTGATCGTAGAAGTGATGGACTGTGGTGAACTTTTGTTTGCAGATGTAGCAGTGCTGCGGCACCGTGGCTTCGGCGACGGCGTCGGGCGATTCGAGTTTCCGCGCGTCGTTGGTCGGGTCCTGATCACGCGGATCGTGGAGCCGATAGACGTTGGGCGTGGTGAACACCGGCTGTCGGCGCAGCGTGCGAATGCCGGTGTCCTGCAACACCACATCATCCTTGCGCGCGGCCTCGAGTTTACGCTCGCGGGCAGTGGCCTTCACCATGGAGCGGCGGGACTTGGCGTCGGGATGAAACACTTGCGCCACCACGTTCAGAAATTCCAGGCGCTCGGGGGTGGGCACGCCCACGAGCAACGACCGGTCGGCGGCGATGCGGTGGAGGAGGGCGGTGCAGGTGCGAAGGGAGTCGACGAACTCGCTCCCGAAAGTGGGCGCTTCGTCGGATGATGGATCTACTGGTTTAGTCACAACTGTTGGGTTGTGCAGCGCCGACATCCCGAAGATCGACACCACAGGCGCGCGAGTAGAGGTATGAAGACGGAAAGCTACCCACGCCGTTGGCGCACGCGCGGAGAGTGGAGTTCATTCGGTCTCCCCACAACGACAAGATTGACCGGGCGGAGCCGTGCCGTGGCTCGTTGACGGCTTCCACAAGCCCTCCTTTTGTCCTCCGACGAGCAGCGATGCGAGTAGCGAGCTAGCGACGTACCTCGCCCGCAGTAGCGGGTTCAATGTTATGCTATGAAAATCTCCGACGAATTACTTATGCTATATTTGTTTGTGTTTCCTGCACCAGTAAGATAGATTTATGTGAGAATATTTGCTCTGATAGGTGAACCTCTCATCGAATGACCGCTGCGCTTATGTAACGAAAAATGTTGTTCTGGCGCTGTTCTGTGACAAATATTGCTGGTCTCGCGTATCCCAAAGCCCCGTATGCCAAGCAAATCTCGTTCGCCTTTTGCCCCGGAACTATTCTTTTCCAACGCGCAGACATCTGCACGCGTTGGGGGGGGCGTTCGGCGGGGAGAGCTGCGGCAAGTGGGGCCGCGCCTCTACACGCGTCGCCTCGACCTCGAACCCGCCGAGGTGATCCGGAAGCATTGGCGCACGGTGGTGGCGGGATACTTCCCCGGGTGCGTGATTGGCTTCCGGACCGGCTTGGAGGGGCGCCCGACCGCCGCTGGTGACGTGTTCGTGACCGCAGGCTCTCGCCGTATCGTGCGCCTTGACGGACTTCGCATCAGCGCCACGCCCGGACCTGGGGCGCTCCCTGACGATATGCCACTCCCGGAGGCCCTCGCCTGGGCGTCTCGGGCGCGTGCGCTGCTGGAGGCCGCCCGACCTTCGCGGGCGCGCGACGCCACTCCGCGCGGCTTTCGGTCGACCGAACTCGAGACATGGCTCGAGCGGTTTCTTCGGATCGAAGGAGAAGAACGGCTCAACGGGCTCCGCGATCAGATGCGCCAGCTGGCGTTTGGGCACGTGGATGACCGTACCGGCCTTGTCACGAGCGCCCCACTGCTTCCAGACAGCGAAGCGGCGTTTCGCACCTTGGACGGTCTGATGGGGACCTTGCTGGGCACACAGCGCGTGGCGTTGTCGGCCCCCTTCGCTCGCGCCCGGGCAGCCGGAACGCCGGTGGATGGAGACCGAATGGAGTTGATGACGCTGCTGCATGAACGCCTCGCGCCCATGCCACTGCCCGCGCCCCGCGATCCCGCGCCTACCGGACGGGCAGCACGTCACTTGGCATTCCTGGATGCCTACTTCTCGAACTACATCGAAGGCACGGAGTTCGATATCGAGGAGGCCCGGGCGATTGTCCTCGAGGGGAAAATTTTTCCCCAGCGGGTGGATGACACCCACGACATCATTGGAACGTTCGATTTGTTGAGCGATTCCGCCTTCATACGCTGCGGCACGCCCACACGGCCGGACCCCGAGCACTTTCTCAACGCGCTCCAAGCAGCCAACCGACAGATCATGCGTGGGCGGCTGGCGAAGCGCCCGGGCGAGTTCAAGCGCGAAGCGAATCGCGCCGGCAGTACGCTGTTCGTGGCACCAGATCTCGTGCGCGGGACACTCCGGGAGGGTTACGCGTTGGTGCGTGCACTGGAGCACCCGTTTGCTCGGGCCTCAGCGCTCATGTTTCTGATCAGCGAAGTGCACCCCTTCGATGATGGCAACGGTCGCGTCGCCCGCGCTTTCATGAACGCCGAGTTGGTGGCGGCCGGCCACTGCCGCGTTTTGATCCCCACGGTATTTCGGGACGACTATGTCGGAGGGCTCCGCGCCCTCACGAGGCAGTCGCACCTTGATCCCTTCTTGCAGGCCTTGACGTTCGCGCAGCGCGTCACATCACGCATTGCGTACGATGACCTCGACGAAGCGATTCGCACGCTGGAGCGGTGTCGGGCCTTCGACGACGATGAGGACGCGCGTCTTCGCCTACCACCCTGAGCTTGGATGGGGAGGATGTCGAGACGATGCAGTCGCGACGGCCCATTCCATTGCTGAGTCTGACCGGTGGCGGGCCCGCTGGACCCGGAGGAAGGCCCGACTGGCACCACAGCCCCGGTCAGGCTACGTTTAACGGCTATGTTCGAAGAGCTCTCAGACAAACTCGGAAACGTCTTTGCCAAGCTGCGCGGCAAGGGCGTCCTCACCGAACCAGATATCAAGGAAGGACTGCGCGAAGTGCGGCGCGTCCTGCTTGAAGCCGACGTCAACTTTTCCCTCACGCGCGAGTTCCTCGAGCGGGTGGAGAAGAAGGCTGTGGGCGTTTTGCAGCTCAAGCAGGTGCGCCCGGAGCAGCAGATCGTCAAGATCGTGCACGACGAGCTCACGGCCATGCTCGGCGAGCGGCGCGAAGGTCTCAAGATCAGCACGGTTCCTCCCACGATTGTGATGATGGTGGGCCTGCAGGGCTCAGGCAAAACCACCACGGCCGCCAAGCTCGCCCGCAAGCTCAAGGCGGAAGGGAAGAGCACGCGCCTCGTGGCCGCCGACGTGTATCGCCCCGCCGCCATCGATCAGCTCGAAGTGCTCGGGAAGCAGCTCGACGTGCCGGTGTACGCCGATCGCACCACGAACGACGTGGTGAAGATCGCGAAGGCCGGCATCGATCAGGGTACGCGCAACCGAGATCGCGTCGTCATCATCGACACCGCCGGTCGCTTGCAGATCGACGCTGAAATGATGGACGAGCTCAAGCGCCTCAAGGCCGCCATCAAGCCCGACGAAATCATGCTTGTGGTTGACGGCATGACGGGTCAGGAAGCGGTGAAGATCGCGCAGGGCTTTGACGAAGCGCTCAACATCACCGGCGTCACGCTCACCAAGCTCGATGGCGACGCGCGCGGCGGCGCCGCACTGTCGATTTACGGCGTGACGAAGAAGCCGATCAAGTACATCGGTGTGGGCGAAAAGGTCGATGCGCTCGAGGAGTTCCATCCGGAGCGCATGGCCGGCCGCATCCTGCAGATGGGCGACATTCTATCGCTCGTGGAAAAGGCGCAGGAATCGTTCGACCATGACGCGGCGAAGAAGCTCGAGAAGAAGGTGCGCAAGGAGGGGATGGATCTTGAAGACTTCCTCTCGGCGATGCGCCAGATGCAAAAGCTCGGGCCCATGGAGAATCTGCTGAAGCTCGTACCCGGCGTGAACACCAAGGCGCTCAAGGATGCCAAAATGGATCCCAAGCGCTTGGCGCACATTGAAGCGATTGTGCTGTCCATGACCAAGGCGGAACGCAAGAAGCCTGAGCTGCTCAATGGTTCACGGCGCGCGCGTATTGCCAAAGGATCTGGCCGACCGGTCTCCGAGGTCAATCGCCTCATGGACCAGTTCAAGCAGATGCAAAAGATGATGAAGAAATTTGGTGGGGGAGCCGGCGGTGGCGGAAAGCCTGGCCGCATGGGTTTCCCGCCAATGCCTGGCATGTTCGGTCCACGGTAGCCGAACACGTCGCGTACTGCGCGACGAGATCACACCCCGAGTGCGCATCGGAACTGCCGATGTCGCGAGGAGCTCGGTACCGCACTGTTCACTACTCCGCAGCGAGGTTGTACCATGGCCGTAAAGATTCGTCTCCGTCGCGAAGGACGGAAGAAGACCCCGATGTATCGTATCGTCGTTGCCGATTCGCGCGCTCCGCGTGATGGCCGCTTCGTGGAAATCATCGGACAGTACCAGCCCCGCATTGCGGAGAACGCGATCAATCTCAAGATCGATCGTGTGAACTACTGGCTGAACGTTGGTGCGCAGCCCACCGATACGGTGCGTTCGCTCCTGCGGAAGGCCGGCGTGCTCAAGGCGCGTCACGAAGCGCGCTTGGCGTCGAAGCTTGGCGCTTCCGCCGTGCCGCTCAGCGATTCGGCCTCGGCCGATGCGGCCTCCGCCGAGGCGGAAGGCTGAGCGAGCGACTGCTTGTCGGTCGGGTGCGTCGCGCACACGGAGTGCGCGGCGCGCTGCTGATCGAACCGAAGTCCGACGTGCCGGGTGCGGTGTTCGCACCCGGCCGTGTCGTTTATATCGGCACGGCTGACGGCGTGCGTGTGGACGAAACGCCGCGCGCAATCACGGACGCGCGCGAAGCCAACGCCGGTTGGATTGTATCGCTCGACGGCGTGAGCGATCGCAATGTTGCGGAGTCGTGGAAGGCACGCACCGTATTCGCCGACATGTCAACGTTGCCGCCGCCGGACGCCGGTGAAGTGTACATGCACGAACTGGTGGGGCTCACGGTGCATGCGCATGATGGCACGGTCGCCGGGCCCGTGGTTGATGTGTACGAGGCACCGCAGGGACTGTTGATTGAAGTGGAGACATCGGCCGGCAAACGGTTGGTGCCGTGGCGCGACGAACTCATCGAACACGCAAACTGGGAGGCGCGCACCGTGACGTTGGTGAATCTTCCCGGTCTGCTGGACTGATCGGAGGGCGCATGCTCACGATCAATGTCATCACGATATTCCCCTCGTTCTTTGACGGACCGTTGGGGCTGAGTATCCCGTCGCGCGCGGCAGCTGCGGGCGGCGTGCAGTTCCGATGTATCGACCTGCGTGATTTCACGCATGACAAGCATCGTAGTGTCGACGACTCGCCGTTCGGTGGCGGGCCCGGCATGGTGATGCGGCCGGAACCGTTCTTCGAGGCAGTGGAGTCGATCGGTGCGACGTCGCCAATCGTGCTCATGTCAGCGCGTGGGCGGAGATTTTCACACGCCGCCGCGGTGCGCTTTGCCGAGGGGACAGAGCTGACGCTCCTGTGCGGGCACTACAAAGATGTTGATCAGCGTGTCGCCGATCATCTCGCCACCGACGAACTGTCCCTCGGCGATTTCGTGCTGTCGGGCGGGGAGCCAGCGGCGCTGGCGATCATCGACGCCACCGTGCGGCTGCTGCCCGGTGCCATGAGTGATCTCGAAAGCGCACGCACCGATTCGTTTTTTGACCGCGGTATCAGCGCGCCGAGTTATACGCGTCCAGCGGAGTTTCGCGGGATGGCGGTACCCGACGTGCTGATCAGCGGCGATCACGCCAGGATCGACGCGTGGCGCGCGCAGGAATCGCTGGAGCGCACGCGCGTGGCCGAAGTCCGAGATCGCGCACAGTGGATTGCACGCGAACGCGAGATCGCGGCGCGCGAGGCGGTGATTGCCGAGCGGGAGGCGGTGGCGCGAGCGAACGCTGAACGCAAAGCTGAACGCAAGGCGCGACGCAAGCGGATGTAGATCAGCCCGTTGGCACACTACGCGTTGTTAAACCAACCGCGCCGATGTGTCTACCGAAACGTATTGCACACATTGGGATCGCCACTCGCCAGCCCGCGTCGAAACCACTCCATGCGCTGCGCCGATGTGCCGTGTGTAAACGCTTCCGGCGATACACGCGTGCCGCTCATGCGCTGCAGCCGGTCGTCGCCCACGGCGGCGGCGGCGGCGAGTCCCTCGTCCACATCGCCTTCGTCGAGCAGGTTTCGTTTGGCCGTGGAGTTTGCCCACACGCCTGCGTAGCAATCGGCTTGCAGCTCCAGCCGTACCGAGAGCGCGTTTGCCTGTGACGGATCGGACTGCTGCAGTCGGCGGACCTCTCCCGAGGTACCTGAAATGGTCTGGATATGATGTCCGATTTCGTGCGCGAGGACATACGCCTGCGCGAAATCACCGACGGCGCCGAAGCGCGTGTGCAACTCGTCGAAGAACCCAAGGTCGATATAGACTTTCTGGTCGGCGGGGCAGTAGAACGGTCCGGCGGCGGACTGCCCGGTGCCGCACGCTGTTGGCGTTTCTTGACGGTACAGCACAAGCGTGGTGGGTTGGTACGCCCTGCCTTGTGCCGCGTAAATGCGCGTCCATGTGGCTTGCGCGTCGTCCAGCACAAACGAGGTGAAGTCGACGAGACTGTCTTCGGCGGCGGACGAGCTGACTGGCGGCATGTCCCCCGGCTGCACCGCAACAGTCGACGGCATTCCGCCCTCGGACGCGAGGCTCAGGAAATCTTTCTTGAAGACGATGCTGAGGATCACGAGCACGATGAGGCCGCCCGCGCCGAGTCGCAGGCCACCGCCACCACCGCCGCTGCCGCCACCGCTCAGGCCGCGACGATCTTCAAGGTTGCTGCTTCTGCGACCTGGGGTCCAACGCATGCATGGCTCCGCAGCTCTCTGGGGAATGGCTCGTCAA
>JBBRDP010000190.1:0-6743 GCA_038203795.1 Gemmatimonadales bacterium | reverse complement strand
GAGCGGCGCGAGCATGATGTTGGTGAATCGTGACTGCACTTCAAACTGCTGGCGCAGAAACGCGGTGTGCAATTCGGCGAGTTGCGCGTGATGTCCGGCCAAGTTGTGTACGGCCGCAGTGAACGGCGTGACGTTGGCGGGCATCTGCGGCGCAGGAGTGTACGGCGCAGCAGCGGACCGTGCAGCAGCGGACGGCGCAGCAGCGGACGGTGCCGTAGCGTGTACGGCCGCAAACTCGGCGGCACCCGGAGCGGCAGTTTCAGTCAGACGCGGCGCTGCCACAGCAGGCGTAACCCGTGTCGGCGCACTCGTTGGCACCGTGCCAATCGCAGCGAACCGCGCCGACGCCAGCCGCGGAGCCGGCGCCATGAACTCGCCGGCGCCATGCGAGGATGTTTGCGCGTGGCCATGCGATTCGCCATGTAATGCACCGTTCGACGCGCCGTTGTGCGCGCCGTTTTGTGCGCCGTTTTGTGCGCCGTTTTGTGCGCCGTACGCAACTGTGGGCGTCAGCACGGAGGGCACCGGTGCGGGGTCCTGCAAAACATTCGGCATCCGAGGCACGGCAACAGGGTGTGCGGGTAACGACAGCGGCAATGAGCGACCGCTCGGTGACTGCGGCAGTACGGTAGCGCTCCCGCGCAGCGGTGTACGCAACGTGGCGCGCAGTGCATCGAGTTCAACCGGCACGCCGGCCACGAACAATTGCGCCGCCGCGTCAACGGCGAGCAACAACGACGAGTGCCCGTAACGGTCGAGTGCAATCGCCACGTGCGGGCGATCGCCAAGGACGTCGCTGATCCACTTGGTGCAACCGGCGTGTGGGCCGTGTTCGATGAACACACGGATGCCCTCGGCGTAGGCACGCTCCACCAGTGCCGGGAAGTCCACCACATGCATGGCCTGCCCAGTGAGCGCGTCGGCCGCAGCCTGCGTGCTCGCCTCATAGCTTGCACGCGTCGCATGCGTGTAGAAGCGTACACCCGGCACATTTACCGTGGGCCGCGTGTGCAACGCGCGCCACCGCGATTCGTACTCGTGCGCTTCCGGGCAATGCATGACAAAATCGTAGCCCGGCGTGCGCACGGCACGCCGACCGAATTTCGCACCGATTCGCTCGCATGCCGCTGGATCACCAGCCACGACCACATCGGTGGGCGCGTTGATGATCACCAGGTGCGCGCGCGACTCGTTGGCCACCGCCGCCCGCACATCGGCCACCGGCGCGCGGATACGCCACGTGGACCAGTCGGTGGGGGCATCTTCGGTGAGATTCCAGGCCGGACGCAGACACCGCAACTCACCACACAACCACCGATCGTACACGTGACTGTTCGCCACGTCGTCGCGGAAACCGTCCAGATCGGCCCACGCATCGAGTGCGAACAGCGAATTGGTTTCACCGGAGCAATAGCCAATCGCTGCCGTAGGTCGGAGTCCCAACAGGTGGCGCGTGAGCTCAGTGTGCAGCTGACTCAGATACGACGCGCCCCAAAGCTTGTCAATGGGCGTAGTCTGCAACGTGGGATCATCGCTGTACACCCACGCTGCGGCATCACGCACGGAGTTGGCGCGCGCTGCAAAGCGGTCTACAAGCGACGGAAACGCGAGCGCGAGATCGCGCCCCATGTGCGGATACGCGCCCGCCGCACCGGTGAACACAAACGACAGTTCACCCTCGAGCGCGCCGTGCCCCACGTGAATTCCGTCATCGATGGTACCCACCGCAGCTGCGGCATCAGGCGTGCGCAGCAACGTGATCGCGCGCGCTACTCGCGTTGCAAACTCCGCGTCGGATTCGGCCACGATGGCCACCCGCACGCCGGCCACGATCTCGGCCGCATCGGTGCGACCGGTGTACTCGTCGCGTCGCGTCAGCGCATCCACCACCCCCGCCACGGTGCCCGCTGCAAAGACCGCCAACCTTGGCTGCGACGTGGGGAACAGCGGCTGCGACCGTGTGGGAGCCACTACAGCACGCACCGCGACTGTAGGTGTGACCAGTGCGTGCACCGCGACTGTTCGTGCCTGCTGCCCGAGCGCTTCCACGTGCACGTTGGCCACGCGCGCGCCATCACGTGGCAACCACGGCATCGGGCCCATTGCCGACGGTACTGCACGATGTGCACACGCTTCGATCGCGGCCGCTACATGCAACAACCCTGAGGCTGCGTGCGCATGCCCCACGCGCGGTGTAAGCCCAGCGTTGGTCGCAGTGAGCGAGAACTCGAGTGTGTGTGGTGTGGAGTCGCCCACACCATCGGTATCGAGCAACGCCAGAATGGTGTCGCCGTCGCGGATCGCGTCGGCTTCACGCTTGAGCACCAGCAACACCGCCGCGTCACCCGAGACCGCACGGTTGGCACCAAGCACTGCGTGAGCCGCTGCTTCCGCGATCGGTTCGGCGCTCAGATCGACTGCGCCAACCACTGCGGCATCGATCTCGCCCATGCGTAACGCGCGTGCACCGATCTCGAGTGCCGCCACGCCCGACAGCTCCTCCGACGACACGGTATAACTCGGGCCACGGAAATCGAATTGATGACTGAGTCGATTGGCCACGATGTTGGGCATGCACCCCACCACCGACGCCGCCGAGAGCGGATCGTTGGCCAGCGAGGCGGGCAGCGCCGCCACCCACGGGCGCGCACCACACCAGCGAATCGCATGACGCGCCACCTCGGCGTCGCACTGCATGCCGATCAGTACACTGGTGCGCTCACGCGGCAGCGCGTCAAGCACGGCCGCCATCTGCTGCGCCATCGACAGCAACAACGTCTGCTGCGGTAACGTGGCCTTGAGATCGTTGGGCGGGAAGCGCAGTCCGGCGGCGTCGAGCGCAATCGTGTCTATCGTCAGCCCGGCCGCGTCGAGCGCGCACGATTGTATCGTCGGGTCTATCGTCGTGTTGCTCGCAGCCGAAGCGTCATCTGTTGCATCGGCGTTGAATACGACATCGGTGAAGCGCGTGCGTGTATCACCGACGCGCACCGACTGCGCGATCACGGCGATGGCACCGCTTCTGACTGCAACGTTCGCCGCAGGGCTCACACGCGCCGCTGCGACGGGCACCGCTGCAACGGGCGCCGTGCCCGTCCACTCTTCGAGAATCAGATGCGCGTTGTTGCCGCCAAATCCGAAGTTGCTGATCGCGGCGCGACGCGGCGCACCATCGACCGTCGCTTCCCACGGCTCGGCCTCTTGCAGCAGACGGAACATGCCATCGGCCAGTTCGTCGATCGGCGCCTCGGCGGTGCGCGTGGGCGGACGCACCTGATGGCGCATCGCCGCGAGCACCTTGATCACCGCTGCCGCACCGGAGGCCGTGATGAGATGGCCCACATTCGACTTAAGCGAGCCCACAGGAAGCGCGCGGGCTTCGGCGAACACTTCGCGCATGCTGCGCACTTCGGCACCATCACCCACCACGGTACCGGTGGCGTGGCACTCCACCAGCGAGATGTCACGCGGCGACACGCCGCTCTCGGCATACGCCGCGCGCAGCGCACGAATCTGGCCCTCTTCGGCGGGGACCATGAGGCCGCGACTGCGACCATCGTTGGAGAGCCCCACGCCCCGAATCACGCCCAGAATCTGTCGGCCATTAGCCACCGCATCGTCGAGCCGTTCGAGCACCAGCAGCGCGGCACCCTGCGCCGGTACGAGGCCGTCGGCGTCGCGATGGAACGGACGACTCTGCCCCGTGGGGCTGAGCGCGTTGAGCGCCGAGAAGCCGCCGTGCAGGAAGAAGTCGTCGGCGTGATTCACACCGCCGGCCAGCGCGAGGTCTGCCGTGCCGTCGTGTAACTGGTCGCAGGCCAGCTTGATGGCATACAGCGACGACGCACACGCCGCATCGATGGCGAACGCACGTCCGCCGAAGCCGAGCGCCTGTGCGGCCAAGTGCGCCGGGAAGCCCGACATGTAGCGGTTGCGCGGGTCCTCGTGTGGGGCGCGAGTGCTGTCGGCCGCCCACTGCTCGAGCGCGAAGTTCACGAGCCCCGGCGTGGGATAGCTCAGGTTGCCGAGCACCAGTGCGGCACGCGGCCGCGTGTCGAGCGGCGACATCCCGGCGCTGCGCAACGCTTCGCGCGCCGCGTGTAGCGTCCAGAGAAACACCGGATCGAGCCCATGCAACGTGTCGGCCGGTACGGCAAACCCGTTGTGGTCGAACACGCGCTCGAAGCCTTGTACATGACCGCCCACCGTGCTGGAAATCTCGCGGTGCAACTGTGCACGATCGGCACCGGCATCGATCCGCCACAGATCGTCTGCGGCCGGCGCAATTGCCGACCGACCTTCGAACACCAACGACCAGAGTTCATCTGGCGACAGCGCACCGGGCAAAACACAACCCTGCCCGACAATAGCAATCGGTGCAAACGATGGCACAGACGACATCATACGGTGGCGGCAGTCAACACAGTGTTGGTGGTGTTGCCGCTCGGCACCGCATACATCTCCACGTCCACCAAATCCGCAATCGTTGCACCATCGCTGCCGACGAGCGTGATGTCACACACCACACGCTCCGGCGACTGACTGCGCACCAGCAACGCGCAATGAATCGGGCTCGTCACGACACCGCCGGTGTAACCGATGCGACCGATGCGCAGCGGCAGCGTGGGGCCGATAGCCGAAATGCCGCAGAGAATCGCCAGTTGCAACGCACCGTCAATCGCTGCCGGATCGGTCTCCCACGCATCGCTCGGCCATGCCAGGTCGGCCGTACTCGCCAGCGTTGCGCGCGCGCCGATTGGTGAGACACCATCGACCGTGCGGATCACCTGAAAGTCGCGGCCGTGAAACAGCGTGTTGGGCGCATAGATCTCTGTGCCCTGCCAAGGGCTCGCACCAAGCGCTGCACCGTTGAGCGGCTCGGCCTTCGCCGTGCGCTCACTCGGTTCGATGACGGCGGCGTAGCGCAGGGCATTCGACGCATCGCGCAGTTCGAGCTCCACACCCGTCGCGCGTTGGGTGGCGAGGATTGTGAAAGTGTCACCAAGTCCGTCAAATCCAGCGAGCACAATGCCGCGCACCACGCGCACGTCACTCAGCTGCACCGAAGAGCGCTCGGGGAAGAGGGCCCGTGCCAAACGCGCGAACCACTCGACGGCCATCACCACCGGCAATACCGGCTTCCCCTGAATGCGGTGACTCTCGAGCTGCGGGTGCGTGGCGGCCGTGACGGTGATCTCCATGCGGGCCAACACACTCCCACCCGGCGCCGCTCCGCCATGCAGGCCGGCATCGCCACCGCCGATAACGATTTCCACGTCATCGGTAGTGGGCGCCATCAACTCTTTCACAAACGCATCGGCGCCGGCCGAGACGGGCAGCAGGGCTACGCCGCGTTCCACGAAGTGACCACGCAGCGCCGGCGTGACCATGCCGCCATCCCACGGGCCCCAGCCGATCGCCACTACACGGCACTGCCCGTCACGACGACGGGCCTCTACGGCGGCCACTTTGTTCAGCACCTCGTTGGCCATCGCGTAGTCCGACTGTCCGGCGTTTCCGCCGCGTGCCGCCACCGATGAGAACAGACAGATCACCTGCAGCGGGTCCGACGATGTGGCGTCGAGCAGTGCCTGCAGTCCCAGCACCTTGGTGTCAAACACACGATCGAATTGTGCATCAGTCTTCTTGTCGATGAATGCATCCGCCAACACACCGGCGCCGTGCACAAGTCCCTGAATCGGGCCCCACGTGTTGCGCACATCGTCGAACAGCGCGCCAAGTGCGCTCGGATCGCGCACGTCGACTGCGTCGTAGCGCACCTGCGCGCCGGTCGCGGTGAGCCGTGCCAGCGTGTCGCGTACTTCGCGTGCCGCAAGAATGCGGTCCACTTCAGCGCCAATCTCTTTCGGTGACACTGCACGACCTTCTTTCTTGGCTTCTTCCATCGCGGTGCGCTTGAGCGCCGCTTCGGTGGCGGCCGCGTGATATTCGACGGGTTCATCCCGAAGCGCGGTGCGCCCCAGAATCACCAGACGCGGCTGCGCCGCACGACCCAGTGCCACCAGCGATGCTGCGGTGACACCGCGCGCGCCACCCGTTACCACGATCACGGCACCCGGTGCCATCGGTGCGACGGTCGGTGACACAACGCAGGGCACACTGGCCAGCGTGATTCGCTCGCCTGCACCCGACAGGCCGACTTCCACTTCCGGTCCACCGCCAAACAGTTCCGATACGATTGCATCCGCCATCGTGGTGTCGGTGCGTCCAGCCCGTTCCACGTCGATCGCCTTGCACGTGGCCAGGGGCCATTCATCACGCGCCGTCTTGGTGAGGGCGGCAACACCACCCAGCCACGCCCGATCCGCTTCGCGTCCCGACAAACCGAAGTCGCCGCCGGTATCCTGCACCGTTACGAACAGCCCGCCGTGCTCGCGGAAATGCGTGGCCACCGTACGCGCGGCGTGGAACGCCTCGCGATTCACCGAGACCGCTGCATCGCCAGACACATCGCGCAGACCACCCAGGAAGATCACACCACCCGCAGTGGCCGGAATGGCCGTCACCGGCGCTTGGACTGCGTTCACACCGCGCGCCGTGAGAAGCTGCACCACGGCCTGCGCCACATCCGCACCATCGGGGGTCACCACGATCGGCGCGTCGCCACGCAGCCACGGCATCGAAAAACCAAGGGCGGCGGCCGGACGGGCACGCACCGCGAGGCGCGCAACCGGTGGCAGTGTGTCGGGCGATTGCGCGACCGCCGATTGCGCCGAAACCGG
>JBBRDP010000189.1:0-6775 GCA_038203795.1 Gemmatimonadales bacterium | reverse complement strand
TTTCACGAGTTGTCCACTCGCCTGGTCAAACCAGAACGATCCCACGAACAATTTCCACTGCGGACGACGGGCCGTGATACGCAACTCACGCAACCGAATTTGCCGATCGCGATCCAGCGTGATGGTGATCGAGTCGCCGGTCGCGTACTTGTAGTAGGCTTCGGCACCACGCGCGATGGGATGAATGATGTCGCGATCGTCGACATCCGTTCGTACCACACCGAAATTGTCGCTCGGCATCCACAACGTTTCTTTACCCGGGAAATACGGAATCGACACGGCATCGACGATCTCACCGCTGCTTCCGCCCTCACCAGCCATCGGTACGATCACCCGCGATCCCAGGGGCGTCACCCACACGCCCCCGTCGCGCGACCAATCTACGCGCGCGACGTTATCACCACGAAACAGCAGCTTCTCGAGTCCGAGGCGGCGCACGCCCATGCCCAGCGACATGCGCTGCGTGGTGATGGCCCGATAGGACGACAACGCCGAGTCCTGCTGCAACCGCGCCGCGCGCGCACGCGCTATGATCGTACGCGCGAGCGGGTCAGCAAAGGCGGAGCCCAACTGCTCGTCACTCACCGTGGCCGGTTTGCGCGCGCTGTCGTAGGCGGCACGCCCCACCTGCCGCGCCTCGCGGTTCACGTCACGCAGGATCGCGCGGATGCTGTCCGGTACGGTGTCCCGGGGACGTGTCTGTGCCAACAGGGGCGCACCGAACGCCGCGAGGGAAACAACAAGGACGGCGAATCGCATCAAGGAAGAACCGCGACAGGGGAAAAAGGAGACACGAGCCCGATACCCGTTCGTACGGCGCGGGATCCGATCGGGTTTCCTGTGCCCGGAACGTGGCGAGGGCTGCGCTCCGCGTGGCTGCGGTCGCCCCGCTGCCAGCGGCGCAGCGAGATTGGGTCATAGTTCGTACCTTCAACGAAGTGTATCTGGTCCCGAACACGGTGCCCCACGCTGGCTCCGCCCACGATCGCCCTCCCGACCATGCCCATGCTGAATCACCCGTTCCGTCTGCGTCACTGGCTCCTCGCCGGTCTTTTCTGCTGTGCCGCGACGCCTTCCCTCAGCGCCGGTCAGACCACTGCGCGCGCCGCCGATCCGCGTCTGGAGAAGCTCAAAACGGAAGTGGTAAGCATGGTGGACGCTGACGCCAAACGCGTTCAGGAAATCGTCGATATGCTCTTCTCCTTCAGCGAGCTGGGATTCGAAGAAGTGGAAACGGCGCGCTATCTCACCGGCATGCTCGAAAAAGAAGGCTTCACCATTGAGCGCGGCGTGGCCGGCATGCCCACCGCGTGGGTCGCGCGCTGGGGTTCGGGCAAGCCGGTCATCACGCTCGGCTCCGATGTGGACGGCATTCCGCAGGCTTCGCAAAAGCCGGGCGTGGCCTACCGCGACCCGCTGATTGAAGGCGGACCGGGACATGGGGAAGGCCACAATTCCGGACAGGCCGTCAACGTGGCGGCCGCGATCGCTGTCAAAAAGTTGATGCAGCGCGAGAAGATTCAAGGCACGCTTGTGCTGTGGCCCGGTATTGCCGAAGAACTCATGGCGGGCAAGGCGTTTCTGGTACGCGATGGTGTCTTCAAGGACGCCGATGTGGCGCTCTTTACGCACGTGTCCAACGATCTGGGTGTGTCCTGGGGCGCGAGCAGTCAGGCGGCGTTGATCTCGGCGGAATTCAAGTTCAAAGGCACGAGCGCCCACGCCGCCGGTGCTCCGTGGCGCGGACGCAGCGCGCTCGATGCGGCGATGCTGATGGCCAACGGCTGGGAGTATCGCCGCGAACATCTGCGTCTCGCCACGCGCTCGCACTACATCATTCGCGATGGTGGCGATCAGCCGAACGTCGTGCCAAGCACAGCCAGCATCTGGTTCTACTTTCGCGAGCAGGATTATCCGCGCACGATGGAGCTGTTTGAGATCGGGCAGCGCATCGCGAAAGGCGCAGCCATGATGACCGACACCGAGCTCGACACCGTGCGTGTTCTCGGATCGGGATGGTCGGCACATTTCAGCAAGCCGATCGCCGAAGCCACATTCGAGAACATCAAGCGCGTGGGCATGCCCACGTGGGATGAGAAGGACCAGGCACTCGCGAAGGGCATTCAGAAAGAACTCGGACAGCCGGAGTTCGGCCTTTCATCGCAACTCGGCACGCTGCGCGGCGCGGAGACGGTGCAGAACTTTACCGGCGGCGGCAGCGACGACATTGGTGATGTGTCGTGGAATATTCCCACCATCACCTTGCGTTATCCGTCCAACATTCCCGGATTGCCGGGGCACAACTGGGCCAACTCCATTGCGATGGCGACACCCATTGCGCACAAAGGTGCGCTGGCCGGTGCCAAAGTGCAGGCACTCACACTGCTTGATCTGCTGCTCACGCCCACGATTGTAGCCGATGCATGGACGTATTTCCGCGATGTGCAAACCAAGGACGTGAAGTACGAGCCGTTCATTCGTACGGGCGACATGCCGGCCACCGATTTGAACGCCGACGTGATGAACCGGTTCCGCCCGCAGTTGCGTAAACTGTACTACGACCCCACGCGCTTTGGCACCTACCTTGAACAGCTCGGCATTACGTATCCCACCCTGCGCTCAACAACATCTGGTGGCAGCGGTAGCCAGTAGGCGCACGACACAGCCGGGACCCGCGCGCGACGCGCGTGGGCGCCCCGGTCTGCACACCGTTTCGCTCTGCACGACATGACCACCGCTGAACGCGCCGGCGATATCTCGCCCGACGAGTTTCGACGCGCGGCGCACGCCGCCGTTGACTGGATTGCCGACTATCTCGAACACCCGGAACGTCATCCGGTTCGCGCCGACGTGCAACCCGGTGAGATCGCGGCGCAGTTACCAGCGTCCGCACCAGTGCACGCCGAATCGCTCGATGACATCGTGAAAGATTTTCACGACATCATCATGCCCGGCATCACCCATTGGAACTCACCCACGTTCTTCGGCTATTTCTCGATTTCGGGATCGTATCCGGGTATTCTGGGCGAGTTGTTTGCGGCGGGTCTCAACGTCAACAACATGTTGTGGCTTACGAGTCCCGCTGCCACGGAACTCGAGCTGCGCACCGTAGACTGGTTGCGGCAACTCATGGGACTCGGCGACGGTTGGTTTGGCGAGATCACCGACACCGCATCCATCTCCACACTCTATGCGCTCGCAGCGGCGCGTGAAGCGGCCGATCTCGATGTGCGCACGCGTGGGATGGCCGGTCGTAGTGATCTGCCTGCGCTGCGTGTGTACACCTCAGCGCACGCACATTCGAGCGTGGAGAAAGCGGTGATCACGCTCGGGCTCGGTCATGAGAACGTGGTCAAGATTCCCGTTGACGCGGCGTATCGCATGCGGCCGGAGCTTCTGCGAGAGGCACTGCAGCGCGACGTGGACGCGGGCTACCGTCCGCTCGCCGTCGTCGCAACGGTTGGTACCACGAGCACGTCGAGCATTGACAGCGTGCGAGAGATTGTGCCGATTGCGCGCGCGTTCGGCTGTTGGGTGCACGTTGATGGTGCGTACGGCGGGCCGGCTGCGATTGTGCCGGAATTGCGCTGGCTGCTCGACGGCGTCGACGCGGCTGATTCACTCGTGGTGAACCCGCACAAATGGTTGTTCACGCCGGTGGATTGCTCGGTGCTCTACACCAAGCGTCCGGACATGCTGCGCAGCGCCTTCTCGCTGATGGCCGAGTATCTGCGCACACCGGAAGGCGACAGCGTGGTGAACCTGATGGACTACGGCGTGCAACTTGGTCGCCGGTTTCGCTCGCTCAAGTTGTGGATGGTGCTGCGTGCGTTTGGCGCCGATGGCATCGCGGAGCGATTGCGTCATCACTGCGAGTTGGCGCGCGAGTTCGCGGGCATGGTGCACTACGAAGGCGACTGGGAAATCTCAGCGCCAGTGCCGCTCTCGCTGGTATGCTTTCGTTACGTGCCACCCGATACGGATGAAGCCACACGCAATGCGCTCAATGCGGCGATCCTTGAACATGTGAACGCGAGTGGGGTCGCGCTATTGTCGCACACGAAGCTCGAAGAGCGATTTGTGTTGCGCCTGGCCATCGGCAGTGTTCGCACGCAGCGAGAACACATTGAGGCGACGTGGCGCGTGCTGCGTGAGGCGGCGCGCGCGCTGCACCGGCAGGGCGCGCGCGCGGCTGCACGTGCTAGTCACTGAAGAGGCTCACCTCGAGACGCGCGCCGTGCCGCCCGGCGCACACGCCGCCTCCACAACCACACGCCGAAGAACAAGATGAGTGCGGCCCCAATCGCCATCATCGCGCCTTCGATGTGCTCGAGCTTGCCGAGTACCTGCTCCGCCGCTTCTCCGGCAGCCACACCGATGAGGGCAAACGTCACCGTCCAGGTGAGGTTGCCCAGCAGAGACAGGGACAGATACTGCCCGATCGGGACGCGGGCGGCACCGCACGCCATCGGCAGGAGAATCCGCGCGCCAAACAAAAAGCGCACGAGAAACGACGCGCCCGCTGGATTCCGGCGCACAATCCGCAGCGCCACCGTGCCAGCCGATCGCATCGCGGGCCAGCGCTTCCGGAGCCACTCCCACTTGAGGCGACCAGCCACGTACAGCAACGACGTCGCGGCCCAGCCGCCGAACGTGATCGCGGCGATGACACGCGTCAACCGAAGTTGTCCCTCCTGCGCGGCGATTCCGCCAAAGATCGGGGCCAGCTCGGACACGGCGACCGTTGACGCGCCGAGCGCGAGATACGTCGAGAGCGTGTCTTGAACAGAGCCAATGGCTTGGAGCAGCCCCTCCGCGCCTGGAGCGAACACCAGCGTCGCAGCGGAAACCAGCAGGAGTCGAGAGAGCAGCACGACAAGGGAAGAGGCGGAATCAGACGTGAATCGGGGGCGGGATCGTAAAAGATCCGCACCCCCGAATGCTAACTACCCCAACGACCAGCAAGCGGTGAGCGTGCCCTCACTCAGTCGCCAATCATCGGGACCGGCTCGCCGGCACTGTAGCCGCGTTGTTCTCCCGCACGCTTTGGCTTGATTCCCACCATGCGCATGAAACGCGAACGCATGTTGTCGAGCAGTTCATAGACCGTTGGCACCACCACCAGCGTCAGCACCGTCGAGGTAATGACACCGCCAATCACGGCGATGCCCAGCGGCGAGCGAAACTGCGCCCCTTCACCGGTACCGAGCGCAATGGGGATCATGCCCGCCACGAGCGCGAACGTGGTCATGAGGATGGGGCGCAACCGGATCGCACCCGCTTCGATGAGCGCCTCCCGGATCGGCATCCCTTCCTCCTCCCGGGCCTTCTTGGCGAAGTCGATGAGCAGGATCGCGTTCTTGGCCACGATGCCGGCCAAGAGGATCACGCCGATCATGCTCATGATGTTGATCGTCGCCCCCGTGATGGCGAGCGCTCCCATCACGCCGAGCAGCGAGAGCGGCAGTGACACCAGGATCGCCAACGGATCGAGGAACGACCCGAACTGCACCACGAGCACGAGGTACATGAGCCCGATCGCGATGCCGAGGGCCACAAAGATGCTGGTGAACACCTCAGTCTGCTGCTCAACCTGACCGCCCTCGGAGTAGGTCACGCCGGGGGGCAGCTGGATGCCGGCGGTCGCCGTGGCTATATCAACGAGGACCTCCGAGAGCGCACGGCCGGCGGTGTTGGCCTCCACGCGGATCACGGCGTCGCGATCGAGGTGGTTGATGATGGCCGGTCCAAGGGACTGATCCACCCGTGCCACCTGACCCAACGGTATGAGTTGGACCGGTCCACCCGGGGCTCCGACGCTGATCGGAATCTGCTCCAGATCGGCGGCGCGGGAACGGGCCGCCTCGTTGAGTCGCACGGTGACGTCGCGCGTTTCGCCGGACGGGTCCACCCAGGTGCCCACGTCGATGCCGGCGAAAGCCGGGCGCAGCGACTGTGCTACCGCCCCCACGGTGAGGCCGAGCGAGCCGGCCAGGCCACGGTCCACAATGATGTCGAGCTCCGGCTTTTGGCCGCGCGTGGATAGCCCCACGTCCACGGCCCCGGGCACGCCGCGCACTGCGGCGAGGTACGCATCCGCCACCGGCTGCAACTGCTCGATGCTGCTGCCGCGCAGCTGCAGCTGGATCGCCTTTTCCGCGCCGGCGAAGTCTTCGGTGAAGACCGAGACGTCGGCCCCGGCAATCCGGTTCACGTCGTCGCGCAGGGCGAACCCGATTTCTTCGGCGCTCTGGTCGCGCTCGCCCTTGGGCGTGAGCTTGAAGTACACGCTCCCTTTGTCCACGGAACCCGAGCCGTCGCCCACCGAGGCAAACGTGTACTCGATCTCCGGCTGCGTCTCGACCGCGATCTTCAGTGCCTCATCGATCTTGAGGCGCATGTAGGCGATGTTCGCACCCGGGGGCGTCTGCACCGACATGTTGAGTTCGCTGCGGTCGTCACCGGGGAAGAATCCACCGCCCACCAGCCCAGTGGCCGGCAACGCGATGGCCACCGCGAAGCTCGCCACGGCCAGCGCCACGATCGACTTCGGATGGTCGAGCGCCCAGGCAATCACGCCGCGGTAGCGGTGCGCGAGCCCGTCGAACCAGTGGTTGAAGCGATCGAGCGTGCGGGTGATGAAACCCTTCTTCTCTTCCGGCACGACCGGGTCGGGCCAGTAGGCCGAGAGCATCGGATCGAGCGAGAACGACACAAAGAGCGACACCAGCACCGAGCAGGCGATGGTGAGCGCCATGGGCTTGAACCACTGACC
>JBBRDP010000188.1:0-6884 GCA_038203795.1 Gemmatimonadales bacterium | reverse complement strand
CGGCTGCGCGGACCGAACGGTGACCTGGCACCGGCGTGGCGTCCGCCGGACGACGCCCGGGTGGAGCGCGACCCCTGGTTGCGGCGACTCACGGTGGCGGCCATCGCCAGCGTCGTGATCGCGGTCTCACTCTGGGGTTTGTATAGCCTGCTGCTGCGCGGTGCGCGGGCCGATGTGCGCGCGCTGGCCGTCACTGACATCGCGGAGACGCGCTGATGAAAAAACTCTCGAAGCGCTGGATCTTCGCCGGCGTTGCGCTCGTCACGTTCATGATTTCGTCGTGGGTGTTCAGCGGCATGATGCAGCTCTCGACCACCGAGCGCTGGGTGCTGCGCATCGGATTGTCGCTGTTGGGCGTCATGGCGGCGGCGATCGTGCTGTGGTTCATGCGTCCGCGCGACGCGGGCGAAACGGCCCTCGAATCCAGCGGCGACGACGCGCTGAATCTGATTGCCGCCGCGCGTCGTCGGTTGCCGCGCGGCGAGTTTGATCAGCGGCCACTGGTGTTGTTGCTCGGCGCCACCGGCAGTTGCAAGAGCACCGTGGTGACGCGCAGTGGCATGGATCCGGAGTTGCTCGCGGGTGAAGCCACGGGTGCCGACGCCCCAACGAATACGGTAAACGTGTGGGCGGTCCGCAACGCGATTCTGGCGGAAGCCGGCGGTGCACTGCTCACCGATGCCCCGCGTTGGCAGCGCATTGTGCGCGCATTGCGCGCACCGCGTATGGCGGCTGCTGTTGGTCGTGGTGAGGTCGCGCCACGGGCGGCAGTGTTATGCGTGAGCTGCGAGCTGTTTTATAGCGGTGGTGCGGGCGAACAGCTTGAACAGCTGGCGCAACTGACGCGGCAACGCCTGGCCGAAGCGGCGCGTGAGTTTGGCCTCAAGTTGCCGGTGTATGTGCTCTTCACCAAGGCCGATCGCATTCCGCATTACGAAGCGTGGGCCGCGCCGTTTACGCGCGACGAAGTGCGGGCGCCGCTGGGTGCGGCGTTGCCGTTTGACGACGCGGGTGCGGAAGGCGCACACGCGGAACGGCTGGTACCGCGCCTGACCGCTGCGTTCGACGCGATTGTGCACTCCTTGGCGACACGCCGGCTCGACCTGCTCGGCCGCGAAGCGGTGGGCGAGCGCCGGCTCGCGTCATACGAATTGCCGCGTGAGTTCAAGAAGGTGTCGGCCGCAGCTACAAAGTTTCTCACGGAAGTCACACGGCCCACGCAACTCGGCGTGAGCCCGCAGTTGCGCGGGTTCTACTTTGTGGGTGCGCGTCCGGTGGTGGTGCGCGATGTGGCGGCGGCTCCGGCGGCGCAAGCGGCTGCCGCGCCGCGCGCGAGTGATGCCACGGCGGTGTTTGCGCGCATGTCGCCGCAGGCCGCGGCCCCGGCGGCGCCGGCGGGCGGTGCGGCGCGAAAAGTCCCCGAGTGGATGTTTCTCGATCGATTCTTCAGCGATGTCGTGCTGGCCGATGGCGGCGCCGCGATGGCCGCGCGCGGTGGCGTACGTGTGAGTCGATTGCGGCGTGCACTGCTCGGTTCAGCGATTGGTGCCGCGGCGGTTGCGGCGATCATGTTTACGGTGTCGTGGGCGAACAACCGAGCGCTCACATCGCGCACGCAGTCGGCGGCGCAGGCGGTGGCGGCGTTGCCGCAGATTACGGCGCCACAGGGCACGATTGTTTTCCCGTCACCCGAAGCGCTGCGCCGCCTCGATGATCTGCGGGTGCTGCTCGACACGCTACGAACCTTCGAGCGTGATGGCGCGCCGCTTTCCTATCGCATGGGGCTGTGGAGCGGGCCGGCGCTGCTCGATGCCGCGCGTCCGGTCTGGATGCAGGGGTTCCGGCAGCAGCTGTACACCGATTCGTGGCGCGCGCTGGTGGATTCGCTGCGCGCCTTGCCCGACACGCCCACTCCGAACGACGACTACGGAACCGTCTACAATCGACTCAAGGCGTATCTCATTACCACCGACGAGCACGCGCGCAGCACGTCCGATTTTCTGGCGCCGGTGCTGCTCACCTCGTGGCAGCGCGGCCAGGAGCTTGACGCTGACGTCGCGTCGTTGGCCCGCCACCAGTTCGAGTACTTCTCGGAGGAACTGGTGATCGTGCATCCGTGGCCGACGGGCGCTGAAGCACGCATCGTCACCACGTCGCGCGGATTTCTCGGTCGCTTCACCGGCGCGGAACCGATCTATCAGTCCATGCTCGCCGAAGCGTCCAAGAGCAATCCACCCATTCGCCTCGCCCAGGCGGTGCCCACGTCAGTTGGCGTGCTAGCCTCGTCGGGCGAGGTGTCGGGCGCCTACACCCGTGGTGGTTGGACCTTCATGCAGGACGCCTTTCGCAACGCCGATCGCTACTTCCAGGGCGAGCAGTGGGTGGTGGGTGACGCGACCGCCGCGCTGGCGCAGGATCGCGACCGCATCATCGCCGAGTTGCGCCTGCGATATCAAAGTGACCTGATCAACCAATGGCGTCTGTTCGTGCGTTCGAGCGGTGTGATCCCGCCGGGCAGTGCCAAGGACGCCGCGCAGAAGCTGGGCATTCTCGGCGGCTCGCAGTCTCCGCTGCTTGGCTTGTTCGCGCTGGTGGCGCGCAACACGGATGTGGACTCGATCACGACAGCGGCGTTTCAGCCAGTGCACGCGGTGACGCCGCCGGCCGTGAAGGACAAACTCGTGTCCGAGCCCAATCAGCCGTACGCGAACGGTCTGTTAAACCTGCAGGGCGCCCTCGAGCAGGTCGCCAATATGCCACCCAACGTGGACACCGCCAGCGCCAAGGCGATCGTGGATCAGGCGCAGAGCGCAATGTCCGAAGCGACAAAGGCCAAAGTCGCGGCTCGGCAGGTCTCGCAGAACTTCGCGGTGGATTCAGCTGCTTCGCAGGTTGGTCCACTCGTCTCGGCGCTGCTGTTGGCACCGATTACCGGCGCCGAGGGGGTGCTGCGCGGTTCGTTGACCGTGCGACCGCGCGGACCCGTGGCCGCGCGCCCGCCGTCCGCTGCGCCGGCGCCCGCCGGCGGTGGTGGGGCTTCACCGGCCGATGCGCTGAACAAGGCTGGCGTGGAGTTCTGTCGTTCACTGAGCGGCCTGACCGCCAAGTATCCGTTCAACGCGGGCGCACGGACGGAGGCTACAACAGGCGATTTGATGGATGCACTGGCGCCAGAAACTGGTGCGCTTTGGGTGTTTCAGCTCGACAAATTAGCGCCATACATAGAACAGAGAGGCAACACTTGGATCGCCCGTGCCGGCGCACCGCTGGCCCTGAGCGATGAGTTTCTGGCGTTTTTCAATCGAGCCTCGCGGATCTCGGCGGCCATGTTCCCCAACGGCGCACGCGAGCCGCGCATCGAAGGCTGGGCGCTCGCTGTGGCAAGCAAGGACGTGCAACCCATCACGCTGCGACACGGCGGCAGCACCGCAAGCTTCAACACCGACACTCCGCGCAACGCGCTCGAATGGCCGGCGGCGTCCGGAACGGGTGCAAAGCTCGAGGCGAAATTCGGGCGCAGCAATGTGACGCTGGCTGAAGAGAAGGGTGACTGGGCGCTTGTCCGCCTGATTGCCAAGGGCAAGGGCGAATGGAACGGGCGCGAATTGCGCGCGCAGTACACGAGTGGTAATCGGCCGCCCGTCACGGTGATTTACACATTCCAGAGTGGTCTCCCGATGATGCAGGAAGGCTGGCTTGGTACGGCGCTGAACTGTGTGTCGCCGGTGGTGAAACGGTAGGCGTGCGCCTGATCTCCGGCTGGGCCTCTCGCCGTGTCTCGCTGCGTCTCGTCGCGTCTCGCTGCGCCGCCTCGCCACCCCCGCTTCGGAGCGTTCAGCAGCGCACCGTGATCACGGCGGAGAAGTCCCTCAGAACCCGCTGCTGCGCGGCATCACGAATGAGCGGCCTCGCCGCTTTGAGTGCCACGCACGCCGAGAGTTCGTCGACCATGAGGAAGTGCGCCTCGGCCTGACGGAGATAGCCCCAGGCGCTGTCTTCGGCCGTGGCGAGGCGTGGCATCAAGTCGCGGAGCGCCGCCACCGCTCGCCGAGCATCCGCCTCCGAGGCGGTGGCCGGATTGAGCGTGACGCGGAGACTGTCCAGCGTGAACTTGGCGGCCGCAGGGGTTTCGCGCGGTCGAACCGCCCCGGTTTCTCCCCTGTCCGATTGCGGAGAAGAACGCACAACTTGCTGCCTGTTGTCTCTTGACTGGCGCTGCAAGCTCGCGATAGTGATGCTATCTCTTTGTATTTCGATGGTCGGTCGCTGTACGGTCGCTGGTTCAGTTCCCGCTTGAGGAGCGACCGCGCTCACACCTCGGCCTCCACCTGTGTTCGTCGTCGCGGATGTGACTTCCCCAAGCACCACGCTCGATTCAGGCGGCGCTGGCGACTGACTGGTCGTCGGGCTGCGGCCCGGTTGCGTCATCGCCCAGATGGCCGCCGCGACAGCGAGGATCCCGACAGCGGCCCCCGCGATCATCGGCACCCGAGACGTTGGTGATTGACTCCCGGCACTGGCGGCGAGCGCCGAAGATGTCTCCTCAGCTTCCGGACGAGTCCCGATTGCGGTTCTCGTTGGTACGTTGGGCCCGACCAAGTACGAGCGCGTTGTGAACGAATCGTTGAGCGTTCCGGCACCTGGACTCCGCCTTGGATGGCTTGGATCGTTCGCGGGCGCACCAATACGATCACTCAACGCGTTACGTGCCGACACGTCCACCGGCTCCCCGAAGCCCGCTCCGACCGTCGTATCGCCTCCCCACGCCGCCACCGCTTGCTGGAACTCTCGCGCAAATTGCCCGGCCGATCCGTACCGCTGCTCCGGGTCGCGGGCCAAACCGCGGTCCATCACGGCCTGCACCGACTCTGGCCACCGCACATCGTCCTTGACCGTGGCAAGTTGCATTGGCGCTTCGATCAGCCGGGCCGTCATCGCGCGCTCGGGTGTGCTCGAGTCGAACGGAAGTTTGCCCGTCAGACACTGAAAGGTGAGCAAGGCCAAGGCGTAGACATCACTGCGATGATCGATCGCGGATCCGAGAATCTGTTCGGGACTCATGAACTCCGGCGTGCCCACCACAAAGCCGGTTTTGGTGAGCCCGGCTTCTCCAGCGTCTCCTCCCACAGCCTTCGCGATCCCGAAGTCTACGACCTTGCACCGGTCACCGGAATCCGCAGACTCAACGACCATGACATTGTCAGGCTTCAGGTCGCGATGGACAATGCCTAGCTTGTGCGCCGCGTCGAGCGCGTCGCCGATCTGACGGGTGATCCGAGCCGTGCGCTCAGGTGACTGCGGGCCGTCGGACGACAACAGTTTCTTGAGTGTGCGGCCGGGCACGTACTCCATCGCGAGATAGACGGTGCCGTCTGCGGATTCACCGAAATCAAAGACCCGCGCAATGTGCTCGTGCTCTATACTGCTGGCGTTCGCGGCCTCGCGATTGAACCGCGCTACCGCAGCCGGATCTCTGAGCATCGCGGGGCGCAGTACCTTGATGGCCGCCTGCTGCGGAAGCCGCACGTGGCGCGCCAGATACACCTTGCCCATGCCCCCTTCACCGAGCAGGTCCGTGACCAGATACCGATCGGCAACGACCGTCCCGATCAAGTCGCTGTCGAGATCGGCGGCACGCAGCGTCGAGCCGTCTTTGGGACAAAAGACGTTCGCGTCGGTAAACGTGGCACCGCAAACCGGACAGAGCTTGGGCATGGCGAAGGAACGGGCCGGAGCCGTAGGGGTGAAACTGCAGAGACCGATGAACCAACGAACCAGGACACCACGAACCAACGCGCGAACGGAGGCGACGCGTGACGGCTGCGCTTCCGGAGGCGTCACACGCCAGTGGGACGATTGCTCCACTTCATGCGTAGTCTGACGGTACCCTTCGTGCCTATTGACGATCCGGCGCGCGGAATGCGACGTTCGAGCGCTCAATGTCCTTCACCGAATATTCTCCCGCGAGGTAAGCAATGTTATCGTCCCTCCGTTTGAACGGCTCTTCTCTCCGGCACTCGCGTGCCGGCCGAGTGGGTCGGGCGTTTCAGCGCACCCTTGCACTCTCGGCGCTCGCGGCCTGCGCCGCGAAAGCGTCTCCGAACGCCGACTTGCAGGCGCAGCCACAAGGCCAGGCGGAAGCACCAGCTCAAGCACAACCCGACACCCGTCCGATTGTCGCGGTGATGTATTTCACGAACAGTGCGCTGGTGAACAACGCTGACTATCAGCCGCTGAGCAAGGGTGTGGCCGAGTTGTTGATCACGGAGCTGTCGAGGAACGGAAACATCCGTGTCGTGGAGCGCGATCGGCTGCAGCAACTGCTCGACGAGCAAAATCTGTCGGCCAGTGGACGAGTGGACAAGGAGACGGCGGTGCGCGTTGGCAAGCTGCTCGGCGCAGGTCACATGCTGATGGGCACATTCGTCATCGACACGCGCGAAAACATGCGCCTCGATGTACGGGCGGTGAACACCGAGACGGGCGAGATCGCGTACGTGGAATCGATCGAGGGCAAGTCGAGCAAGATGCTGTCAATGATCAGCGATCTTGGGGTGAAGGTCAACGGTGGCCTCAAGCTGCCAGCACGACCGGCTGGCGCGTCAAAGTTCAGCGATGCGGGCGGCAAGAACCCGAATCAGTTCCGCGCGATGCTGTTGCTGAGTCGAGCGATCGAAGAGCAGGACCGCAAGAACGTGCCGGCGGCGGTGGCGCTCTACAAGCAGGCGATTGAGGTGAACCCGGACTTTGAGCGCGCGAAGGTGCTGCTCGCGACGCTTGAGCGGGGCACGCCGTAGCGCTCGCGGGACGTTCGCGCTTTTTCCATCGACACTCGAGTTTCGTTGGCGTCGCTGACCAGCGTTCCCGAGGCGACCTACGGCGCG
>JBBRDP010000187.1:0-6909 GCA_038203795.1 Gemmatimonadales bacterium | reverse complement strand
AGCACGGCGCGTCCGTCGGCGGTACGCGAGTATGGTGTAGGGCCGGCGCCCTTGAGCTGCAGCTCCCAGCGTTCACCGCGTGCATTGATGACTTCGCCGAGTGTGATGGCGCGTCCGTCGCCCAACTGACCGGCCCAGTTGCCGAACTGATGTCCGCCGTAGCAAGCAGCGTACGGTTGCATGCCGGCGTAGAGCGCATTGCCCCCAAACACGCGCGCAAACTCTGGCGAATGCACGTCGTGTTCGGTGAACCCGATCAGCTCGGCGACTTCTCGGGCGTGTGCGAGCAATGTGGGGTTGGGCACCGGCGTGGGCTGCACAGCACTCCACGCAGCGCCGACTACCTGGCGACGCCGATTGGACGTGTCCGGATCGCCCGGCAACTCGGCGACGAAACGATTGTCGAATGTCAGTGCGGTCATGCGTCGTGCTGGGAGATGGGATAGCGTGCCCTCATCCGTCGGATGAGCGGGGGCAGAATCAGGAATGGTGCGAATACGAGCAGCCAGAAGAGCCACGGAGGACTCGACACATCAAGCTGGTTGAGCAGCTGATTGAGCGTCGCCACCACGACGAACGCGTACGAAGTGATCATCCAGCGCAAATGCTGATGACGCCACACGGGCCCGAGTGCGCGCTTGCGTCGCAGCGCGATTGCGCCGATCAGCACGGCGCACAATCCGAGCACGGTGAGGATCTCGAAGGCGGAGACGTCCGGGCGCGCGGCGCCGAGCCACAATCCGGTTGGCGCGAAAATGCCCCATCCCCATAGATACCCGCGACCAGCGCGTCGGTGCGTTTTGGTGCCGTTGGGAAACAGATACGCGCACATGCCGGCCACGAGCGCCGTGATGGCCGACAGTACGTGCACGGTCAGGAGCATTGTATACATGCGTGGCTACCCGAGCGTGAGTTCGCGCCGCGCGAGTGCGGCCGGTGCGGCGGCCCGCCCGCTTGCACGCGCCAGCACGATGAGCGTGAGCACGTAGGGCAGCGCCAGGAACAGCTGATATGGCACCTCATTCCAGCCGAGTGACTGAAAGAGATATTGCAGCGCACTCGCGCCGCCAAACAGCAGTGCGGCGCCAGCCACACCAAGCGGTGTCCATCGTCCCAGCACCACAATGGCAATGGCAATGAAGCCTTTGCCGGCGCTCATGTTTTCCACGAACGTTCCGGATTGTGCGAGCACCAGCGTGGAGCCGGCGAGTCCGGCCATCGCACCGCCAAAAAGTACGGCGAACGCCTGCACGCGGCGCGGTCGTATTCCGGCGGCGAGTGCGGCGTCCGGGCTTTCCCCCACCGCGCGCAGTGCGAGACCGCTGTGCGTGCGCATGAACCACCATGCCATCAGTAGCACCAGCGCGTACAGCGCGTACGTGACCACGGGCTGCGCGAACAGTGCACGTCCGATCACAGGAATTCGTGCAAGGAGCGGAATCTCGACTGCACCAATGGTTGGGATGGTGAGACCCACACCCGTGGCACCGTAAAACGATTTGTACATGAGACCGGTGAGCCCGAGCGAGAGCAGTGTGATCGCCGTGCCCGTGATGATCTGATCGGCGCGCAAATACACGGTGAAGATCGCGAAGGCCAGCGCAATGATCAGCCCGGCGACTGCACCGGCGGCAAAGCCGGCGGTGACACCCACGGTGCCGGTCACGGTGCCGGCCACAATCGTGGCCGCGAGCGCGCCGCTCACGATAGAGCCTTCGAGTCCGATGTTGATCACACCGCCGCGTTCGGTCACACACTCGCCCAGCGCGGCCAGCGCGAGCGGCGTGGCCGTACGGACGGCGGCCGCGAGGAAGTCATCGAGAGGGGTGATCATCGCACACTACCCCGCCACCGTTCACCGGCAATCACGAGCAGAATCAACACGGCCTCCACCACATTCACGAGCGCCACCGGCACACCGGCATCACGTTGCATGGCGTTGCCACCGGCCTGCAGCGCACCAAACAGCACCGCCGACGCGAGCACACCCAGCGGATTGAGCCTCGCCAGAAGCGCGACGGCAATAGCGGTATAACCATACCCCGGACTCTGATCATACAACGCGTATGTGACACCGGTGACTTCCACCGCACCGGCCAGACCGGCCAAGGCACCGCTGGCGAGAAACGCGTACATGCTCACACGCGCCACGTTGATGCGGCCCGACACCGCCGCCGCCGATGCATTCATGCCCACCGCGCGCAAGCGAAATCCACCGGCGGTATCGCGCAGCCACCACCAGGCGACGGCCGCGAGTACCACGGCGAACAGCGCACCTACGTGCAATCGTGTGCCCTCGAGCAACGCGGGTAGCTGGAGCGACTTCGCCAGCGGCAGACTCTGCGGGTAGAACTTGGACGGCTCCTGCAGCGGGCCGCGCACCAGCCATCCCACCACGTACAGCGCGACAAAATTGAGCATGATCGTGCTGATCACTTCGAGCACACCAAAGCGCTGACGCAACCACGACGCAATGCCAGCCCAGCCGGCACCGCTCGCGACACCGGCCAGCAGCACAAGCGGCAACAACAGCGCACTCGGTGTTGCGCCCAACACACTCGCCGCCGCCGTGGCCGCGGCCGCACCGGCCAGCAACTGGCCTTCGGCGCCGATATTCAGCAGCCCGGCGCGAAACGCAATCGCGACCGCGAGACCGGTAAGCGCCAGCGGTACCGCACGCACCAGCGTCGCCGACGTGATCGCGTACCACGACCCAAATGCACCGCGCACCATCGCCTGCAGCGCGACCGATGCATCAAAGCCACTCGCCACGAGGAGCGTGATGAGTACGGCCAGCGTGATGGCCAGGAGCGCCGCGACGCGCAGCAATGGCCCCGTGACATGGTGTGCCGACGCGTTCACGTGAGCCCCAGCATTGCGCGCCCCACCACCTCACGCTCCCGTGGCACCTGACGCAACACCCCGTGGTGCAGCACGAGGACACGATCGGCGAGGGCGAGCACTTCGTCGAGATCACTGCTGTAAAAGAGAATCGCGAGGCCGGCATCACGCGCGTCGCGCAGTGCATCGTGCACGTGTGCCGTGGCGCGAAAATCGAGACCGCGGGTCGGGTTCTCAATCACGAGCGCTGGCGGTGCGTCGTCGAGCGCGCGGGCGAGCACAAACTTCTGTTGATTGCCACCCGAGAGCGTGCGCGCGTTCACCTCGGGCCCGCTCGCGCGCACATCCCGTTGCGAGAGGACGGCGGCGGTGCGTTCCGCGAGCTCGCGCCACGGGACACGCCCATGGCGCGATCCGGCGTCGCGCAGTGCGTAGTTCTCCGTGAGTGACGCGTCGAGCAGCAGGGCATCGTGGTGCCGGTCTTCGGGGACAAAGCCCACGTCGGTGGGACGGTGCAACCGCCCACTCGCGACGTCGCGTAGTCCGGCCATCGCACGCAGCAACTCGGTTTGCCCCGAGCCCTCGACCGCTGCGAGTCCCACGATTTCGCCGGCACGCACATTGAACGAGGCCGAATGCACGCGCGCCACGCCACGATCGTCATGCACGGTCACGTCGTCCGCCTGGAGCACGACATGATGCGCGCCTACACTATCGGTATGTGGACGTACACTCGGCAGTACCTCGGCCTCAACCGACGCCGAACGCTCGGTGGGGCCGAGCATCGCGTTGGCGAGCGACGCTTCGGTGAAACTGCTGGCCACACCACTGGCCACACATTGGCCACGTCGCAGCACGGTGACATCATCGGCCACGGCCAGCGCGTCGCGGAGTTTGTGGGTGATAAGCACAACCGCATGCGACGGATGTTCTGCGGCAAACGCACGCACCCAGCGCAACAGTGCCTGCGCTTCGTCGGGCGCGAGGACGGCGGTTGGTTCGTCGAGAATGAGGACACGCGCGTTGCGGGCCAGCGCTTTGACAATCTCGCACCGCTGCTGTGCACTCACCGGGAGATCGCTCACCCGCGCGTTCGGGTTTATCGGCAAGCCGGTGCGTTCGCCCAGCGTGCGAATCTGTTCCGCAACGTGTGCCGGGGTGAAGACGCCGTGCTGGCCGAGTGCGATATTCTCGGTCACGGTCATCGCAGTCACCAGCGAGAAGTGCTGATGTACCATGCCGAGTCCGCGAGCAATGGCGCGGGCGGGCGTGTGTTCGCTGACGCGCGCACCGGCGATTTCCATGAAGCCCGCGTCGCTGGCCACCAAACCAAACGCTACACGCATCAGCGTGGTTTTGCCGGCACCGTTCTCGCCGAGCAATGCATGCACGGTGCCCGGCTGCACGTGCATCGTCACATTGTGCAGTGCGATCACGTTGCCGTACGACTTGGAAATGCCGTGCAACGCGAGGGCTGGCGACGACGTGTGCAACGCATCAGACACGTTGGTCACCGGCGTTTGTTGTTTGTGTTCGGCCTCTGTGATGCGCTCCCACGCTGTTCACGCGAAACTCACAATCCTGTGGGACGTAGCACGAACGCGTGCGGCAGGCCGAACATGCGCTCGAGCCAATCGCCAACGGCCTGTACGCCGAGTGTTTCGGTGGCGTAGTGTCCGGCGTAGATCACGCACAGATCGTGTTCGATGGCGTCGACGGCCGTGTGATGCGGGCCCTCGCCCACGATGAGCGTGTCGACACCGAGCGCGTACGCTTCACGCAGTGTGTCGGTGCTCGCGCCACCACCGGTGCACAGCGCCCACCGTCGTGTGCGTCGTCCGTGTGGTGGCAACGATGTGCGCACACTGCCGCCGTACGATTCGGCAAACGTACGTGTGCGTTCCACAAGCTGCGCGGTGTCCACGTCGGTGGTGCCGCGCACTCCAATGGCAAACCCCTTGTGGTGCGCAAAGCCGGCGTTTGGTTCAAGATCAAGCGCCTGCGCGAGACGCACGTTGTTGCCAAGCGTTGGGTGACAGTCGAGCGGCAGGTGTGTGCTGTACAATGCGATGTCGTGCGCGAAGAGCAGCTGCAGTCGATCGTAGGTCACGCCAACAATGGGTTGCACTCCGCCCCAAAAGAGTCCGTGATGCACGACGAGCAGATTGGCGCCCATCGCGGCGGCATCGCGAATGGTATCGCGCGACGCATCAACGGCTGTGGCCACTCGGCGAACGCCACTGCGGTTGGTGACTTGCAGGCCATTGTGCGCGCCGCCGTAGTCGGCGATGTCGGCGGTGCGCAGCTCGCCGTCGAGGGCAGCAACAATGTCAGACAGCGCACGTGATTCGGTCATGGCGTCTTCCTGTCAGCGGCACGCACCACGTCGTCCATATCGCGAAAGCGTCCTTCACGAATCTCGACACCCACGGAATCCACGCTCGCGCGCAGCTCGGCGGGGATGCGTGATGCAAGCGCCGGATTCAGCACGAGGTTGACCATGTCGCGGCGCATCCCGAACTGGTACACCGTGCCTCGGTATGCGGTGTCCTGCACTTCGCGCGCGACGGTGAGCATCACCTTGGGCCAGTCAATCACGACAGAACCGAGGATGTGGTCCGGGGCGATGTCGTTCTGATCGGTGTTCGCACCGAACGCGAGCACATTTTTCTCTCGTGCGGCGGCAAAGATGCCGAGGCCGGCGGCGTCCGCGTTCTGGAACACGATGTCGGCACCGCGGGCGATTTGCGCAAGCGTTTGCTCCTTTCCTGCGGCCACGTCGTCCCAGTTACCGAGGTAGGAGACGAGGACGGTGACGCCGGGGTTGATCAGCTTTGCGCCGCGCTCATAGGCCAGGAAGCTGGCACGAACCGGGGGCAGCTCGGTGCCACCAATGGCGCCGATAACGCCGGACTGGGTGAGCTCGCCAGCAATCATGCCAGCCTGAAACGACGCCTCCTCAAAGGCGAAGTTCATGCCGGAGACATTGACGGCGGTGGAGTCGCCGGAGGTACAGATAAAGATGGTGCCCGGGTAGTCGGGGGCGACGCGAAGCGCCGCGACTTGGAACTCGAAGCCGTGCCCGATCACCAGACGGTATCCCTGGGCGCCGTACTGGCGGAAGTTCTCCTCGAAGTCGGCGGGCGTCTTGGTCTGGATGTGGCTGATGGACGCGCCGAGTGAGTCGCGAACGGTGAGCAATCCCTCATAGGCGCCGCCGTTCCAGGCCTTGTCGGAGATCGGCCCGGGCGTGAGTAGCGCAACACGGAATGCAGGCTTGTCCGAGTCGTTGCCGTTCGCGGCGTCCTTGCTGCAGGCGGCCAAGGTTGTTGCGCACAATGCTGCGAACGCAAAATTTCGGACAAACCGTGCCGTAATGGCTCTTAGATGACTCATTTATGTCATGATAGTGATTTGTAAGTCGCTTCACTCAAGCGATACGCCGATCAACTCCAGCAGGCGCTCGAGGTCCTCGTTGGAGGTGAACGCGATTCGTAGCTCTCCGCGATCCCGCCCGGAGGCGGCGATTTGCACCGGCGTCTGTAGACGTTTGCGGAGCAGCTCTTCGATGCGTCGGACTTCGGCGGTTGATCCACCGGCCGTCGGCTGTGTAGGGGCGGCCTTGCCGGCCGCGCTACCGGCCGACACCGCCGCGGCGCCCGATCCGGTGGGACGCGCGGATTTCACGCGCCGTTCCACCTCACGCACGGAGAGGCCGCTGGCGGCTGATTCCCGCGCGAGGTCGGCCATGGCCCGCTCGCTGGTCAGGCCCAGCAGGGCGCGGGCGTGGCCGGTGGTGATCTGTCCATCCTGCAGGAGCCGGCGCACACTGGCCGGCAGCTGCAGCAGGCGCAGCGCATTGGCCACGGTGGAGCGGTCCTTCCCCACGGCGTCCGCGACCTGTTGCTGCGTCGCGCTGAACTCGGCTTGGAGACGCTGGTAGCCTTCAGCCTCTTCAATAGGATCAAGGTCGGCGCGTTGCAGATTTTCGACGAGGGCGAGGGAGAGCGCCTCCCGATCGTCGACCACTTTGACGAGCGCCGGGATCTCGGCCCAGCCCAGCCGTGT
>JBBRDP010000186.1:0-6965 GCA_038203795.1 Gemmatimonadales bacterium | reverse complement strand
GTCGCCGCCGTCGGTGCCAGCGCTGCCGCGATGATTGGCACCTCGCGCTTGCTCAATACCGGTTTTACACCGGACACGATCGACGTCGGTCCACCTGAGCAGACGTCCAAGAGTGTGCCCACGGTGCTTCGGCTGCCGCTGCGCTGGCCGTAACGGCGCGGCGCTTCACGACGGTTACGGCCACGCCGCCGCGACAGGCTGCCGGGCGCCAGTGCCGCGAGCCGGTGCTGCGGGCCAGTGCCGCGCGCCATCGCCTGATCGCTGGTGAGTCAAGACGCTCGCCGGCGATTTTTTGTGTCCCTATGCCCGCGTTGAAACAGAAACGGCAGTGGGCGTGCGATTCGGTGACGGCCGGATACCCCTCTCGTCATCCGCGTGGAGTGGGGCCCGAGCCCCATCCGCCATGCAGCGCATACGCGCTTCGGTACGGCGGTCACGACAACGGCATACCCGTCGAAAGGCGGCGACGCAAAGCCACGAGGCTACGGCGCATCAGTTGCGCTACGCTCGTCGGGCTACCGAACGAACCGGGGGCCTGGCATGCTTCGCACAGGGCGAACGATCGCGACAATTTCTGTGCTGAGCACCCTGCTGGCGTGCAGTGGAACTGATTTGGTCGCGCCGAGCGATCGCGCCACGAATGAGGGTGCAGTCGGTGATGCCGCTCACCGCGGCGACCCCGGCCGAGTTGAACGGGAGAATCGATTCAACCTCACGCCTCGGCTCTTTGGCCAAGCCAATGCTACGCGGTCGTGCCTCGCTGAAGGCACGCAGTTCGGCGACTGGCACGTGCGCTACCATGGCTACGGTTGTGTGGGACTGGAGTCCGTGAACGGCCGTACGACGCTGTACATGGCGCCAACGCAGGCGATGCACGGCGACGCTACACACGCACCGCTCGCCGTGGGGCCGGAGCACGGCGACCGACTGACGCTGCGCGCCAGCTTTGAGACCATTCACCACATGCGGCAAGTCGGCGCGCCAAATCCGTGGGAGGTCGCTTGGCTGGTGTGGCACTTTCACGACGACGAGCATTTCTACTACTTCATTCCCAAGCCCGATGGCTGGGAACTCGGCAAGCGTGACCCCGCCTATCCGGGCGGGCAGCGCTTTCTCGCCACCGGTACGGAGCGCACTTTCCCCATTGGCCGAGTCTACAGCGTCACGGTACAGCAGCGGGGCACGCTCATGACCGTCTTCGTGGACGGCCGACAAGTTGTGCAGGTCCGCGACGCAGAGCGTCCGTATCGCTCCGGTCGCGTAGCGCTCTACTCCGAAGACGCCGCGATCCGCGTGTACGACGTCGCCAGCCTGTAGTATTGGCCCGATACGCGATACGCGATACGCGATACGCGATACGCGATGTGCGATGCGCGAGGTGTGACGGCTGGCGCACGCGCCTCGTCTGCCACATAGCACGCGGCTACCCATCCGGCCCGACATCCGACAGGTGTTCGATCGCGGCACTGTCACTGGCACGGCACAGTTCGCCTCAATACCTTCTGGAATGATTGTGCCCCGGTCCGTTACAAACAGCGTCAGATACACATTGTTCTCGAAGCCGCTGTCAGACTGTATCCGCAGCGCCGCCGGCACTGCCATGCTCTGCGCGCTGTCGCCTATCGCCGGTCCCGCGTGGTCGTACCCCGGCGGCTGGTTTGCGTCCTCGACGCTGCACGCCCAACCTCCCGCCAACGACTCGCTGTACGCGGAGGCGATGAACGCGGGCTATGCAATGCTGCGCAGCGGCGAGACCGCCTCGGCCATCGATGCATTTGAACGTGCGTTGCGGTTCAATCCGGGCTCCTCCGTCGCGTATCTTCAGCTCGGCTACGCTACCCTTTCGCTCGGTCGGAACGTCGAGGCGGTGCGGTACTTTGAAGAAGCGCTGGCGCGAGACGAGAGTCTCGACGCAGCGCGGCGGCAGCTCGGCTATCTGTACGCAGATCTGGGTCGCACCACGCAAGCGCTGGCGGTATTCGTTCGATTGCGAGACGCTGGACGAACACTGCCACTCGATCACATCGCGATCGGCAATCTCTCGGCACAGCTGGGAGATCTGGCGGGTGCCGAGCGTGCGTTCAACACGGCGCGCGAAACCGGTGACCCCGCCGTGATGGACGACGCCAACCGCGGATTGCGCAACATTGCCAGAGTCGGTGTCGGATCGGGCGGGTTTCTCGAGCTCTATCTCGCGCCGTTCTATCAGGACCGATTTGACAACACGGTTGGCATTGGCCTGCTGCGCGTGGGATTGCGGGGTAGCGGGTGGTGGCAACCCACGATTTACGGCTCACTCCGCGCCACACGTGACACGCGGTCAACAGGCGGTCAGCAGCCCGTCCTGTTCAACGACAATACGATCATTCCGGCAATCGGCGTGCGCGTACGTCCCGGTCGTGGCGGGCTGGTGCTCTACGCTGAAGCGGGCGCGGCGTTGCCGCTCGTGGACAGCGATAGCGCGGACGCAGAAGTCGATCTGCGCGCCGGCGTGAACTACACGTTGGCTCGTGAGCATCCGCTGCGAACGGGGAGCAGCAGCCCGCGACTCGTGACCGAAGTCTCCGGCGACGCCACGTACTACGACCGCTTTGATCAGAACGTGATCGCCTACGCGCAGTGGCGTGAATCACTGCGCTTCGGACGCGCCACCGGCGCGATGGTGGATGTGTATGCACGCGGCTGGGGGTCAACCGATTCACGCGGTGACTTTTTCAATCGCGTTGTGGAGGGTGGCGGTGGTGTCGCGTTTCACCTGCCGGTCGGCGGCCTGCGTACGAGCGTGTACCTCGATCTGCTGCGTGGACGATATCTCTCCGAGCCCCCGGCCACGAGCGGCTTGCCACGCATTTATGACGACTGGCGCATTACCGTCACGACGGGCCTGTTCCGTTTCTTTCCGATCGGGCGATAATGACGATTCTCGACTGGTGCGTTGTGGTAGTGGCCGCGTTCTATATCGTCTTCGCCCTCGACGATCTGATCTTCGATGTGACCTACTGGGTGGGCCGACTCCGGGGCTGGTGGACGCGTCCGGTCGTCGCACAAGCGGAGCTTGATGCCGAGCCGCAGCGCAAGGTGGCGCTGCTGATGCCCGCGTGGAGCGAAGCCGACGTGATTGCCGGCATGCTCACGTACAACCTCGGTCGCATTGACTACGCCAACTACGACATCTGGGTTGGCACGTATCGCAACGATGAAGCGACGCAGCGCGAAGTGGCGCGCGTGGCCTCATATGCACCGCGCGTACGATGGACTGTCACAGCGCATGACGGGCCGACATCGAAGGCCGACTGCATGAACACGATTATTGCCGGACTGCAGCGTCATGAGGCGGAATCCGGTGAGCGCTATGAGCTGATCGTGATGCATGATCCTGAGGACATCATCCATCCTCTCGAGTTCAAGCTCAACAACTGGCATTTCGCGCAGGAAGCGGTCGACTTCGTGCAGCTGCCCGTATTGTCGACGGCACCGCAGGCGTACGATCTGGTCGCGGGCACATACGTGGATGAGTTCGCGGAGATGTACGCGAAGAACATGCACGTGCGGCAGAAACTCACCCCGTTTGTGCCGTCGGCCGGTGTGGCCACGACGATGCGTCGCAGCGCGCTGGAGGAGCTCATTGACGAAACGGGAGGTCTCCCGTTTGCCACCAACTCGTTGACCGAGGACTATGACCTCGGGCTCAAAATGGCCATTGCCAATCGGCGCACGCAGTTCCTCTCACAGTACGTGAGTGTGCCCGACGCCGAGGGACGATCGCGCGACGAACTGATTGCCACGTGGGCGCCGTTCCCGAGCACATTCAGCACGGCAGTTCGTCAGCGGACGCGCTGGATGTCGGGTATCGTGTTTCAGGCCTGGGAGCACTGGAAGTGGCCGGGGCCACTTGGGCTTCGATGGGTGCTCGCGCACGATCGGCGCGGACCCTTTGGCTATCTCGTGGTCCTGTTTGGTTACCTGCTGGTACTTGCCCTCGTTTCTTACACATGGGTGAGAACGTTCTACGATCCCACGTTACCCGCAGTGCTGCAGCACCCCGTGTTCACCACGCTGTTTTTTGTGGGGCTGTTCGTCATGTGCAATCGGTTGCTGCAACGCGCCATCGCGGTGTACACGTTTTATGGGATTGGCCAGGCGATTCTGGCGCTCTTCCGCACACCGTTCAGCAATCTGGTGAACATGGTCGCCTCGCTGCGGGCGGCGTGGTTGTACTGGTACAGCCAAGCCACAGGAAAGCCGATGGCCTGGGACAAGACCGCACATGCAATCCCGCCCGTCGTTTCGCGTGCGATGCGAATTGGCGAGCGTCTCGTGTTGGCTGGCAAGATCACCCCGCAGCAGCTCATGCTGGCGCTGGGTGCGCAGCGCCAGCGTCCGCGTCCGATCGGGCAAATCCTCATCGACCAAGGCGCGATCAACGATCGTGACTTGCAAACCGCGCTCGGAGATAGACCGTGAGTCCTGCTCGTCAACGTCGTTCGGGTGCGCGCACGGCGCGGGTCTCGCCGCCCGCGCGCATTGCCATTGTCGTGGGAACACGTCCCGAGGCCATCAAGCTGGCACCGGTCATTCACGAGCTGCGTCGTCGCCCCGATGCGTTTGCGGTGCGTGTGATCGCGACGTCGCAGCATCGGGAACTGTTGGTGCAGGCGCTGGCGGAGTTCGGCATCACGCCGGATCGTGACCTTGATCTCATGGAGCCTGGGCAGTCACTCGGGCGGTTTGCCGCACGGTGTCTGGAAGCGGTGACCAAAGCATTGGTGGCCGAGCAGCCGGACATGGTGCTCGTGCAGGGCGACACCACGACCGTCACCACGTCGGCGATGGCGGCGGCGTATCTGGGCATCCCGGTGGGGCATGTCGAAGCGGGACTGCGTTCGCATGACATCAGCAATCCGTTTCCCGAGGAGCTCAATCGCAAGATCGCCGGCTCGATTGCCACGATGCACTTTGCGCCAACCTCGCTCTCGCGACGCAATCTGCTGGACGAAGGGGTACCCGCCGATCGCATTGTGCTGAGTGGCAATACGATTGTCGATGCCGTGCGCGCTCTCGATCTGACGGAGTCGCTTTCGCCGGAGTTGGCCGATCTCGATTTTGAGCACACCATCGTGCTCACGACGCACCGCCGCGAGAATCATGGCACGCCACTCGCGCGTATCTGCGAAGCGGTGCGTCGTCTGGTGCGGGAGCGTCCGGAGCTGCAGGTCGTATTTCCTGTACACCCCAACCCGCACGTGGGAGCGGTCGTCCGCTCGGCGCTTGGCGACGTGTCTCAGGTGCGCCTGATTGCGCCGCTGGCGTATCGGCCCATGCTGGCGCTCTTGTCCCGCTGCCGCCTGATTCTGACGGACTCCGGGGGTATTCAGGAGGAGGCACCGAGTCTGGGGAAGCCCGTGCTGATTTTGCGCGAGGTGACGGAGCGGCCCGAGGTGGTGTCATCCGGTGCTGGGCGGCTGGTGGGCACCAATGTGGAGACCATTGTCACCGCGGTAAGGGGGTTGCTCTCGGATCCCGCGGAGTACGCGCGCATGGCCAGTGCTGCGAACCCGTTTGGCGACGGCCGGGCGTCACAGCGGATCGCCGACGCGCTCGAGCATCTGTTGCTCGGACGCCAGCTTACGCCGCGACACCTTGTGGCGATCGCGTGACAGTTTTTCCAAGTCGGTGTGGCGCTGCGACAGCAAGTTTGGCGCGACAACCGCAGAAGTGTGGCGCCGGCGCTGCGAAATAGCTCGAAAACGGTATTCTGCGGTAGAGTCTGCCGCTCGGCACGGGGTATGCACTAGTATTCTGTAATCCCGATCACTGTGGATCGGCTCCCGATTACCGGAACTAGATAATGCGTGCTCTTCAGGCAGTACGGCGGCTCGTGGTCGCCTCGTGTTCCGCTCTCACCGTACTGGGCGTGCTGGCCGCGCCCGTTCAGGCGCAGACGGTGAACTTCAACTCGCTGGGTTACGCTGGCGATTGCAAAGCGGACCCGAGTCTGTGGAATGGCTCAAGCACCGAGATCCGCAATCACGCCGGCATGTTTTTT
The DNA here is from genome assembly GCA_038203795.1 of Gemmatimonadales bacterium. Classification (GTDB taxonomy): domain Bacteria; phylum Gemmatimonadota; class Gemmatimonadetes; order Gemmatimonadales; family Gemmatimonadaceae; genus JAABRT01. The sequence continues at coordinate 919 of JBBRDP010000186.1, read as the reverse complement.
GGCGGGCTCTTCGCGCTCGACATAGCCCACTACCAGAGCAGCTGCTGGGGTGCCGGCGCGCCACTCAACGGTTACGTTACCGCTGGCGGGGCGCCGCTCGCTCCTGTGGTCGGGCTGCTTCGCGGGCAGGGGTTCATTCAGAAGCATGACGGGCAGCTGTTCAACCTGCAGAGCATGGACGTTGGTGCGGGCTGGACCACGGCCACGCTCAGCTTCCGGGGCTACACCACGTGGCAGGCGTCCGGGGCGGGGGAGGCGTTCGCCCAGAGCTTCAACATCAATCCGTTTGGCCTGACCACGTTGTCGTTCACAGGCTGGGAGAACCTGCGCTACCTTGTGATCGACGCGGCGTATGGCACGGTGGATCTGCGCGGCATCACAGTGCGCAGCCAACAGCCCGTCTACCAGACATCCTTTATCAGCGGCATCACGGTGTCGAGTGCGGCCGCGGTTCCTGAGCCAAGCACGGTGGTGTTGATGGGCGCCGGCCTGGTTGGCTTGGCCTTCGCGGCGCATCGCCGACGGGCGCGCTGAGTCGGTCGCGCCGCGTTGGCGCAGCCGGGCGCGAGTCGGGGCGATACAGCCCCTTGACTTGCCCTCGCTGAGGGGCGATACTGTAAGGCTATCCAGAACTCCAGGCGTTTGGTTGCTTGGAGTTCTGCGTTCTCGGCCACCTGCGGCCGACATCCTATGGGCCTGTGCCACGCGCACGGGGGCGTGATCCACCGCGAGGCGCTACGGCGCTTCTGGCAGGATCACAACGAAGTTCCGGCGAAATGGTTTGTGACCGTTCCGCTCCCGAGAAGCAACGCAGACAATTTGACGTCGCTCGCGACATTCGGGGTTCCCACACGGGGCCGCAATAATGCGAGAGGCGCGCTTGGGTCCCCACGCGTGTAGCAGTAGCGCGATGTACCCG
>JBBRDP010000185.1:0-6998 GCA_038203795.1 Gemmatimonadales bacterium | reverse complement strand
ATGACCGACAGATGGGAATCGCACACCATGGTTTTTGCGTGCAGGATCGCTGGTTGATACTCGAACACGCGCACCCCGCCGCGCAGCAGACGGGCGTACGCACCGTGCGCCGCGAGGCGCAGGATGGGGACATCAGTGCGTCCCGGGAGCAACAAGCGCACATCCACGCCGCGTTGCGCCGCGTCGATGAGGATGTCCAGTCCGCCATCCGGCGGCGCGAAGTAGGGCGTGGTGATCCACAACCGTTCCCGTGCCGCACCAACCAGCGCGGCCAGCACGGCAATGGTGTGCGGCTGACCTCGCTCCGGTCGGCCATCGAGAATCAGAATGGCCGACGTGTGAAGCGGCGGTTGCTGCACACTCGCACGTCGGGATGTGAGCACGAGCCCGGGCAACGTGGTGCCCCCAGCCCGCGACCAGCCATCGGCGAACACGCAGGCCATCTCCCGGGCCACGTTGCCCGTCATTCGGACAAACGAATCGCGAAAGGACGCGTGGTGACGGCGAATCGTCGAGCCGTACTCCTCCCCGATGTTCATACCGCCCGTAAACGCGACCGCGCGATCCGCCACGATGATTTTGCGGTGATCACGACGCCACGCGTGCAACGGCGAATGCCACCACGGATGGAAGAGACGGACTTCAATCCCGGCCGCTTCCAGCCCGCGCCAGTACGCGCGCGACGTGCCGAACGACCCGATCGCGTCGGCGAGCACGCACACCCGTACACCGCGCGCCACGGCCGTCGCCAACGACCGTTGCAACTCCGCACCGACCCGGTCGTCGCGCAGGATATACATTTCGACGAGGATCTCCGATGTCGCCGCCGCCAGCACGTCGCCGATCGCAGCGAAGGTGGCCGCGCCGTCATCGAACACCTCGATGTCCGCCACGCTGTGCCACGGCGAACCATCGATACGCTGCACCAAATCGCGGAACTCCGGCGAACGCGCGCCGTCCGCAAGCGAACGGGCGAACGCCCACGCGTGATCCGCCTGCAGGTCACGCGGCAGCGCTCGACGGCGAACCATCGGCCGCAGTCGATGGACCGGGCGCGGCGCAGGGAGGTTGGGAGGCGTCGCCATCTATCGGTGCCGTGAATCTATCACTAGGCTCCCTCAGTTGCGGGCGTCGTCGGCAGGATGCGACGCCACCCGTGTCCTCGCCGCTTCCCTCGACTCTTTCTGATGAACACCATTGGTCGCCTGATCGCCAACGCCGCCGCGCTCTGGGTCGCGTCGTATTTGCTGAGTGGAATTCAGTACACCGGTTCGTGGCCCGGCCTGCTTGGGGTGGCCTTGGTGTTCGGTGTGGTCAACGCGTTGATCAAGCCGGTGCTCACGGTGCTGTCGCTCCCGGTGCAGGTGCTCACGCTCGGGATGTTTACCTTCGTGATCAACGCGCTCTTGCTCATGCTGACGAGTTGGCTCGCCAGTTCGCTTGGCATTGCGTTTTTGGTAGACGGCTTTGTGCCCGCGCTGCTCGGCGCCCTCATCGTAAGTATCGTGAGTGGATTGCTGAGCGTATTTCTCGTGGACGACTGATTCAGGCCCAGCGACGCTTCAGATCCACCTTCTCCACGCTCGCCTGCCCACGTCCGTTCGTGTACACCATTGTCCGTAGCCACTGCTGCTCGTCGGCGAGCTCGGCTTCGGACATATCGCGGCACCAGGTCTTGGCCGGCACGCCGTCGTTCCCACTCCAACGATAGCCGCGCGCGCGCAGCACGTCCTTGGTGTCGAACGCGCTGCCAACCGCGCACACACGTACTCGCGGTGTTCGACATGTTTCAAGCAGCTTGGCCATGGGCAGCGTGCCATCGGCGGTATGCGTGGCCAGCAGTGCGAGCGTGGCGCGACAATCGTCCACCGCACGGTGCCCGTCGAAAAACGCGCCGAGGTGCTTGTACACCAGAAACTCCAAGGCGTGAGAACCGATGCCGAGCGCGCGCCAGTCTATGTCGCGCTGCGTGCAGCCCCAATGCACATCTGTGAACGCGGGAAGGCGTCGTTCAACAAACGGCCGGTCGAAGCCGGCGTTGTGCGCGAACACAATGCCTACGCCCTGCAGCAGTTCGAGCACGCGCGCGTCGTCAATACGTTGACCGCGCACCATGTCGTCGGTGATTCCCGTGAGCGCCACGATTTCATCGGGAATAGGACGACCCGGGTCTTCCAACAACGATTCGGCAGCGAGCACTTCCACCGGTTGTCCGGTCACGGCGTCGTACGTGAAGCGCACGATGCCGAGTTCGATGATGACATCGGAGGCGCGATCGATGCCCGTGGTTTCGACATCGACCACGAGTGCGTGCCGCAGCTGATGGTTGCTCGACGCCGACACAAAGCGATCGGTCGGCACCAGCCGCCTGAGCACGCGGAAGTCGTCGTGCGTCTCCAACTGAGCGGCGAGTACGTTGACATCGGTCATGGCAACAAGATACCAAACGGATCCTCGTCTGCTGTGAGTACGATGCGCGGAACGCCCAGCAGCGTCGCTTCACCGTCACGAAGGGCCCGATCCCAACTGCCGGTGCCATCAATCATGGCCCGCGCCATGTCGGGCATGCCGATATCACGCAGGAAACTGACTTCGATCGCGATGCGCAGCGCGGACCAGGCATCGGAGAGCGCGCGGTACACGGGCGAGGCCGCGCGCAGTTCTTCGTCGTTCGGCGCGAGCACATCGGCATCGGGCCACTCCTGGGCTTCGACTTCAAGCTGCGCCTGGAGATCGGCACACGCATCGCCGTACAGCGGATGATCGGCCAGCTCCGCCAGCAGGGACAGCAGCAGCCACCGCTCATCGGCGGTGAATCCGTCGGGGTGCGCCGTGGCGAGATACGTCGACGATTCGACAAAAACGTCGGACCCGTCCATGATTGCGTCCAGCCAGCGATCGAATGTTTCCTCAGCGCGGTCGGTGCCGCGTCGAGCAAGCAGTGTCTGCAACAGCTGCAACGGATCGGGTTTCGCTGCAGGCGAACCACTTGGGCGAACCCGGGATCCGGATGGCCGTGAGGCGCGACGGGTCATGGTGTACTGAGCTCCTACTGGAAAGGCGCGGACGCACCGAGCCGAGTGATGCGGTGCAGCACGAATGATGTCACGATGATCCCGCCTGCGCGACCAGTCGCTCACGAAGTCCCGTCGCACGCCGCACGCGGGCGCTGTGCGCGGCCGCAATCGCGTCGCGCGGTCCCACAATCGTGACCTGTTCGCGCGCGCGCGACACGGCGGTGTACAGCAGTTCTCGTGTGAGAATCGGCGACGGCGGTGGTGGCAGTAACACAATGACCTGATCGAACTCCGAGCCCTGCGCTTTATGCACCGTCATCGCGAACGCTAGCTCCCAGCGCGGCAGTCTCCGCACGGAGATGGCTCGCGGGCCGTCCGCGCCGTCGAAGAGCGCCACGCGCTGACCGGCGCTGTCCTCCCAACTGACTCCCAGATCGCCGTTGGCAAGACCATCGTCGGGCGAGTTTTGTGTGATCAGAATGGGCGTGCCTGGCGCCAGCGAATCGCCGCGCTCTTCCACACAGCGTGCGTTGATCGCGTCAGCACCCAGCGGCCCGCGACGTAGCGCGGTGAGCAACCGCACACGCCCGAGTTCGTCGAGCGCGGCCTCGGCCGTGGGCGCGCTGGCGAGCCGTTCGGCATGCGCGCGCACGGCGTCGAATACCTCCGACGGCACCTGATCGCTGCGTCCCGAACTCACCACGCGGACCGCAGCACCGGGGGCGTTGGTTAGCGCATGGTCTACGGCGATCCAGTCGTCGCCACGCAGCGCCACCACCAAGGCACCGAGCGCGCTGCTGTCGACGAAGCGACGGCTTCGGTGCAAGGTCGCCAAGGCGGGCGCGACAATCGGCGATTCCACGAGATCGCGGAGCACGGCGCCCGCGTCGACCGAGGCGAGCTGATCAGAATCGCCGAGCAACACAAGGCGCGCCTCAGGCCGCACCGCGTCGAAGAGGCGCGCCATGAGGGGCAGATCGACCATCGAGGTTTCGTCGACCACGACAATGTCTGCGGCCAGCGGATTTCCCGCGTGATGTCGGGGTCGGTGCGGCCGGTCGGGATGCACGCCGAGCGCGCGATGGATGGTGTCGGCGTGGGCCGGAATCGCGGCGCGGCGCGCTGGGTCGAGGGTGCCCTCCGGCAACAGCGCGAGCCCCTGTCGCACGCTTTCGGTGAGTCGGGATGCGGCTTTGCCGGTGGGCGCGAGCAAGAGAATTTCGGGGAGCTGATCGGTGGGCGCGCGGGCGAGGAGCGCCGCAAGCACACGAAGTACGGTTGTGGTTTTTCCCGTGCCCGGGCCACCGGTAATGATCGCGAGTGGCGAGCGGAGTGCGAGCGCTGCGGCGTCGCGCTGGGCATGGTCGGCACCGTGTGCCAGATCGTCGGGAAAGAGCGTGCGTAGACGTGCGATGTCGTGCGCTTCAAGCTCGGCGTTGCCCACGCCCAGTCGTGTGCGAACCGCGTGCGCGAGGCGCGATTCGAGCACATCGAAGCGCTGCAGATACAATCGGTCGGCCTGCAGGACGAGTGGCGCGACACCATCGGCGGGTGAGAGCAGCGCCGACTCGTGCAGCGCCGTGCGCAGTTCGTGGGCCGTCGGCCAGTCGAGATGATCCGGCACAGCGATGCGGCCCTCGTCGGTCAGGACGTGCTCGCGTGTCGTCTCGGCGAGAACCAGACACGTGTGCCCGTAACGCGGCGCGCGACTGGCGAGTGCGATGGCCAGACGCAGATCGGCGCTCCCCCGCGCACTCATCGTGGAGAGTGTGAGCGCCAGCTCCACGTCGACCGGCTCGAGGACGCCGGCCACGAGGAGCGCTTCGAGGCGCGCATCGTATGTTGTGCTCACGCGACGTCTCCCGTGCGCAGCAGCGCGTCGAGCGCCTCGATTCGCGCGCGTGGTGGTCGATCAGTGAACACGCCGCTGCCCGCGTGTGCCGCGTCCATTCCGCGCACGAACAGATAGCCGATGCCAAGTACGTGTTGATCGTAGTCGTACGACGGCTGTCGCAGGCGCAGGAATCGATGCAGCGCAACCAGATACAAGTGATACTGCAGGATGTAGTGATGGGTACACATCGCGGCGGTCATCGGCGCCAACGCGTAGTCGGCGATGCGATCACCAAGATGATTGGACTTGTAGTCGAGCACGGTCCACGCATTGTCGTGTCGCGCCACGAGGTCGATGGCGCCGGTGAGCAAACCGCGTAGCGGCGTGAAGTCGAGTGCGGCGAGTGCGGCTGTGTAGTCATCGGGCACGTTGCCACCGGGATGCATCGCGAAAACACGCGCCAGTTGCCGCGCGCGGATCGCCCGCCCGGGCTCACTCACCAACGCAAAGTCAAAGGTGAGTTCGGTGAAGGTGGTGTGCGAGGCGAGCGATCGCAGCGTGGGCGCGGGGTTGGTGAGTCCGACCAGCGGAACGTCGAGCGTGTGTTCAAGCGCGGTGGCGAGTGGGGCGCTCCATATGGCGGCGTCCAGTCCCTGACGCAGCAGTGCATCAGGCACGACGGCGGCAACGGCCCCGGGCACCGCACGTTGTTGCACCACACGCTCCAGGACATCGTGCAGCGCGTTGCCGGCTGCTCGCCCACGTGGAAAATCGGCCAGCAACACGCGATCGCCGTTCAGCGACGCGTCTGCACTGCGTGCGCTACTCGCGCGACGCGGCTCGATCTCCTCACCTTCATCGGCGGCTGGTTCGCGCGGGCCCTCGAGCAGCAAGACTTCTGGATCGGCCAGCCCGGACACGACCGTGGCCGCAATGCGCGTGGTCAGCGCCGTGAAGCTGCCACGGCGCCACCACGTGTCGAGCGCGTCGCGCCGGGTCCAGCTTGCGGGCATGATGGTAGCGGCGCGTTGTGGCACAGTTGTGGCGGCAGAAGCGGAGTCGGTCCCGTCGGCACTATCACCCATGCGCTCGAGCGCGATACCGTGCGCGCTGTTGGCCGCCAGCTGCGCCGCGCGCGCCAGTGGACCACTTCCATTGGTCGACAGCAGGCGTGCCAGCGAGGCATCCCGATGCACGACGTCGTCAAGTACATATACGGTGCAGCCGTTGCGCGCTCGCGTGAGCGCGACGTACAACAGGCGTTGTTGTTCAAGCAGTTGTGCCGCGTGCTCGTTTCGTGCCACCGGATGGTCTGATGGCTTTCCGCTCCCGATGGGCACGACACCTTCCACGACGGCCTGCGCCGCGTCGTAGCGACGCACCAGTGGCCGGTCACGCGTTGGCGGACGCGGATGCGGACGCACCCACGCGTACGGAATCCACACGAGTGGAAACTCTAATCCCTTGCTCGCGTGCATGGTGAGTACGCGGACGGCGTCGTCATCCGACTCGAGGCGCTCTTCGAGTTCGTCGGCCGTGAGCTGATCGGTGGCGCGCTCCTGCATGCGTTCCGCCAGCCAGCGCAATCCTTCGGCGGGTGCCGCACGCGTGCGCGACTCGTGGGCGGCGAGCAGCTCGAGCAGATGTCGCACATCGGTGAGCCGACGTTCTGCGTTGTCGGTATCGGCGATGTGCAGGGAGAGCCCGAGCTGATGGTCGAGCGTGATCCACGCGTCCATGATGCCGCGTGTACTCCACCGCGCCCGTGCGGTCCGCAGCGCTTCATCGAGACGCTGTCCCGCTTCGCCATCGAGTGCATCGAGAATCACGACGGGCGGGTCGGTGAGCGACAACCCCAGCGCCGGACGTACGAGTGCCGTGAGCGCCGCCGCCCGCAATAGCGCACGATCGTCGGGCGCATTCAGCGCGCACAGTACGGTGTACACATCGGCCGCCGTGTCCGACTGTGTCACAGCATTGCGCGTGGCCGCGACGGCGTGCACACCAGCGTCGCGCAGCGCCTGCACTATCTGACGTGCCTGTCGATTCGTGGCCACCAACACCGCGCAGTCGCGCGCCGATACCACGCGCGGTGCCAAACCGTCACGAACGATGTGCGGCGCTGAGGCGGACGGGGCGTGCACGAT
>JBBRDP010000184.1:0-7079 GCA_038203795.1 Gemmatimonadales bacterium | reverse complement strand
TGAGTCCGTCTCGCACATCCGGGAGCGCGCGGGAGACAATCACGCTCATGGAATAGTTGATGAACGATTCCTTGATTTCCTCGTCGATCAACCGCGGCAGAATGCGCTCGCGGGCGTTGGGAGCGGTCATGGAAAGTGCGTAGGATGGCGGAAACGGGCCGCAGCGAACCAAGCGCGCAGGAGTTACGCGTGATCGGGGCCAATCATGGAAATCTACTCACGTACGCGTCTGAAATCAACTCGCGCCAAATCGCGCAAGTCGTTGTGCCGCAACGACTTCAGCGCGCCGGTGCGATCTGCTCTGCCGGGACAACGTCCGGGCTGGGGTCCGGCGTGCCGTCCGACGCCATCGGGACCGCATACTCCTCCGTCTCCGGAAAATCCTCCGCCTCCTCCGCCGCCGCCTCGCGTTCTACCGCCTCCCGCTCCGCGCGATACCGCTCGTACCAGGCCCGCGTCACTTCGCCCGCCAACTCGCGATTGCCCAGTCCGAAGGACAGGCCTAGCGCCAGGGCCACCGCGCCGAACAAAATGCCGAACGCAATCGTCACGATGTTCGTGGCCACGCCGATCTCCTGCAGCGCCATGAACACCGCCAGCACGATCACGCTGCCGCGCCCCACGCGGGCAAGCGCCGCCGCACCATGCACCGCCCCGGCTGCGGCGCGAATCAGTCCTTCGACAAACCCGCCAAGCACGATGCCCACGATCACAATCACCAGCGCGGCGATGATGCCGGGGATGTACGAGAGCAGCTCGCTGAACACGCCGGCCAGCGATTCGAGCCCGATCGCATTCGCGGCGATGAGCAGGACGGAGAACATCACGCCCCAGAACAGGAACGACGCAACGACACGCGCCGGATTGATCGGTGTGCCGGAGCGCGCCACCGCTTCGAGGACACCGCCGCGGTCGAGCACGTCGTTGAATCGCACGCGGCGCAACACCCGGTGCGCCCCCTTCTCGATCAGCTTGGCCGCGAGATAGCCGGCAAACAGAATCACCAGCGCACCAAAAAGCGCCGGCACGAACTCGGCGATCAGCGTGAAGCTGTACTCGAGTCGCTCCGTGAAACTGTCGGGGAGCGGCGACGTTTGCGCCGCCAACACCAAAAAGCCGGCAGGGCCGGTAATGTCGCTGAACATGGCAGCCAATCTAGTGACGGCAACAAGGGGCTACGTCCGGAACCCGACGCTGCCGATGCGTTACGTACGGGTGCCCCGCTGGGCGTCAAAGAGCACACTGCGACGACAGGCGGGACACAGCAGCCACTCCCGCCGGCGCGAGTAGCCCAGACCGAACGAGCCGCCACCCAGCGCCCGATGCGTGAGCGCCACGTCGCAGCGCGGACACATCGCCGACTCGCCGCGCGAGTAGGTCGCACGAAGCTCACGCTCCTCGGCGGGCGAGTACGATGCAGATTCACTCATACTGCACGATGACAACCCGCTGTCGATGAACGCAAGGGTGCCGGTGGCCGCAAGGGTGCTGGTGAGCGCAGGGGTGACAGTGAGAGCGGGGGTGACAGTGAGCGCAAGGGTGACAGCGGACGCGGCCTACGGCGTGATCCGCACCACCACTTTGCCGAACTGCGCGCCGGACGTGAGGCGCGCATAGGCATCGCGTCCGTCCGCCAGTGCAAACACCGAATCCACAGGCGGCAACAAACGCCCGGCGCGAAACTCGCTCGCGATGGCCGTGAACTCCGCGTCGCTGCCCATTGTGGATCCCATCAGCGTCCACTGATTCCAGAACATGCGACGCACGTCGGTTTGCACCATGGGTCCCGACGTGCCGCCGCAGGTGACCAATCGGCCTCGTTTGCCGAGCGCAATCAGGGACTGCGTCCAAGTGGCTTCGCCAACGCTGTCAATCACCACGTCCATGCCGCGTTTGTTCGTAGCGAGCCGCACCTGCTTGCCCGCGTCGCCCGCGCGATGATTAATCACATGATCGGCACCGAGCATCTGTGCACGCGCAAGTTTTTCATCGCTGCTCGACGTGACCCACACTTCGGCACCGAGGTGTTTGCAGATCTGCAGCGCGGCGAGCGCTACACCACCACCGATTCCCCAGATGAGCACATGATCGCCGGCGTGTACACGGGCGCGCGTGACCACCATGCGCCACGCCGTGAGTGTGGCCAGAGGAAACGCGGCGGCGACGTCCCACGACACATCGTCAGCAATGCGCTCCACGTTCTCCTCAGGCACCACGATGTATTCGGCGAGCGTACCGGGTCGATGTTCGCCGAGCACGCCGTAGGTGAGACAGAGCGGCTGATCGCCCGCGCGGCAGTACTCGCACTCGCAGGCGCGATCAACGACGCCCGGATTGAGCATCACACGCTCGCCCACGCGCACGCGTGTGACGGCATCACCCACAGCTTCCACCACGCCGGCGCCATCGGAGCCCACGATCCACGGTGGTACGATGTTCACGCCCGGAATACCGCCGAGCACCCACAGATCGAGTCGGTTGAGCGCGGCAGCGTGCAGTCGCACGCGCACGTCATGCGGTGAGGCAAGCGGCGGCACGGGCACCTCGCGCACTTCGAGTTGCGAGAGGTCGCCGTGTGCGGAGATCGTAAGGGCGCGCATGTTGTTTTCGATCATGGGATGCGGTGCACGTGCACGTCTTCGAGGTCGTCGTCATCTTTGGTGACGACGAAAACACGGTCGGTCCCAAAGGCGAGCGATGCCGCATGAAGCGCCTCAACGTTAGCTGACCCTGGAAACTATGAGGTCCACCAGACATCCGACCAGTGTGGTCCCCGCTCTATATTTCGACCAACCCCCAGCCCAACGTCGGGTCGCCAAACCGCGCCCGTCGCATCCCACTGTCCCGTGTTTGCCATGGCGTCCTTCCAAGTTCCTCCGCTCGGTGAGTCGATCGTCGAAGCGACCGTGTCCCGCTGGCTCAAGCAGGTCGGCGATGTCGTCGCAGCCGGCGATACGCTGGTTGAATTGGAGACAGACAAGATCACGGTGGAGGTACCCGCGCTTGAGGCCGGCACCATCACGGCGCACCACAAGAACGAAGGCGATGTGGTCAATGTGGGCGACGCGCTCGGCGAGTTGACGCCTGGTGCGGCGGCTGCAGGAGCGCCAGCGTCGGCACCCTCAGCGTCGGCACCCTCAGCGCCGGCACCCTCAGCGCCGGCGGAAAACGCGGCGGTCGACGCGGCCACTCAGGGGGACACCAGTACCTCCGCGACGGCGGTACCTCCGGCGTCCACCGCAGGTCGCGACGACCCCAAAGCCTCACCCGCCGCGCGACGTCTGGCTGCTGAACAGGGCACGGATCTCGCGCAGGTCACGGGCACGGGTCGCGGTGGTGTCGTGGCCAAGACCGATGTGATCGCGGCCGGCAAGACGGCGGCTGCCGCACCGGTGCCAAGCGCGCCCAAGGCACCGGCGCCGCCCGCCCCATCCATGGCGCGCACGCGTCGCGACGACGAACCGCGTGAGACGCGCGAAAAAATGTCCACGCGCCGCAAACGCATCGCCGAGAACCTGCTGCAGTCGCAGGAGAACACCGCGCACCTGACCACCTTCAACGAGATCGACATGACGGCGGTCTCGGCGTTGCGCGACCGCATGCGTGACCGGGTGGAGAAGGAGCATGGATTGCGCCTGTCGTACATGCCGTTCTTCGCGAAAGCCGCGTGTCTCGCACTCGAAGCGTTCCCCACGGTGAATGCGAAGATTGATGACGATCATTTTGTGTTCCACCACTACGTGAATCTGGGCATCGCGGTGGCGAGCGACGCCGGACTCGTGGTGCCGAATGTGAAGGACGCGCAGACGCGCTCACTCATTGAACTCGGGCACGACATCGGCGCCGTGGCCAAAAAAGCGCGCGACGGCAAGTTGGGCATGGACGATCTCACGGGCGGCACCTTTACCCTCACCAACGGTGGTGTGTTCGGCTCCCTCGTCTCCACGCCGATCATCAACTATCCGCAGGTGGGCATTCTGGGGCTACACAAAATCCAGGACCGCCCTGTCGCCGAAAAGGGACAGGTGGTGATTCGCCCCATGATGTACATCGCGCTTTCGTACGATCACCGCATTATCGATGGACAGCAGGCGGTGCTCTTTCTCGTGCGCGTGAAAGAGTTGATGGAAGACCCGGCTTCGATGCTGCTGTACTGAGGCCGACAGGCGGACCAGCGGCACGGCTGGCGGTTGGCGGCTGGCGGCTGGCGGTTGGCGGTTGGCGGCTGGCGGTTGGCCGTTGGCGGTTGGCGGTTGGCGCACACTCGGCACTCGTGGGCAAAAAAAGACGCCCTGCACGGCGAACCGTGCAGGGCGTCGAGCCGCTTACTGGCGTTACCGTACGAAGACGGGCTCCGCGTTGGGCGGTTTGGGAGAGCAGCAGTGATTGCTCACGCGACTCACTGCGGTAAGGACGCATGAATCCTACGGCCGTAACGTATAGCCAGACCCCCTCGAAATGATATAGGGCTTTAGTCCTATACCGATTCGTGACGATTCCCACCGCGCGTTATCTTGAGTCGATGACCACTCCCCAGACTTACGACCTCGTCGTGCTCGGCGGCGGACCCGGCGGCTACGTCGCCAGCATTCGCGCCGCCCAGCTCGGCTTTTCTGTTGCCTGCGTCGAGGCCGACGCCACGCTCGGCGGTACGTGCGTGAACGTGGGGTGCATCCCCTCCAAGGCGCTGCTGAACTCCACCGAACACTTTGAGTGGTTGCGCTTGCACGCGGCCGAACACGGCATTCACGCGGACAACGTGCGCGTCGATGTAGCCACCATGCAGGCACGAAAGACTGACGTCGTGCTGCAGAACACCAAGGGGGTCGAGTTCCTGTTCAAGAAGAACAAGATCACGTGGGTCAAAGGGTTTGGCACGCTGCAGCCGAACAATGTGATCGAGGTGCGCGCACACGATGGTACTATCACGCACGTGCAGGGCACACATGTGATTCTGGCCACGGGCTCGGTGCCCATGCAGTTGCCGTTTCTGCCGTTCGACGAACGGCGCGTGCACTCCAATGTGGGCGCACTGCAACTCACCGAGGTACCGCAACACCTCATCGTGATCGGCGGTGGCGTGATCGGACTCGAACTGGGCTCCGTCTGGCGTCGTCTTGGCGCCAAGGTGACGGTGCTCGAGTTCGCGCCCACCATTCTTGTTGGCAACGACGACGATGTCGTGCGTGAAGCCGACAAGATTTTTCGCAAGCAGGGACTCGACATTCACGTGGGCACCCGCGTGATCGGTGCCGACGTGCGCGAGGACGGCGTCACAGTGCACTGCGTAAAAAACGAGCAGACTGTTTCGTTCGACGCCGATCACGTGCTCGTGTCCGTGGGGCGCAAGCCTGCGCTGCGCGGAGTCGACGCCGAAGCGCTCGGCCTCGCACTCGGCGCGCGCGGCGAGATTCTGGTTGATGATCAGCAGCGCACGAACCTGCCCAACGTATACGCCATTGGCGATGTCACGGGCGGCAAATTGCTCGCCCACAAGGCCGAAGAAGAAGGGGTGATCGCCGCCGAAGTGATGGCCGGCAAGCCGGTGCACATGCATCAGCACACAGTGCCGGGCATTGTGTACACGTGGCCTGAGATCGCGACGGTTGGCTACACCGAAGCCGAAGTGAAAGCAAGCGGCCGTGCGTATCGCACCGGCAAGTTTCCCTTCAGCGCGAATGGACGTGCGCGCACGATGGGCGAAACGTCAGGCTTCGTGAAGTTCGTGGTGGACGCCGAGTCGGACGAGATTCTCGGCTGCCACATGATCGGACCGAACGTGGGCGATCTCATGGCTGAGGTGGTGTTGGCCATGGAGTACCGCGGCTCGGCCGAAGACATCGCCATCACCGTACACTCGCATCCCACGCTTTCCGAAACCACCAAGGAAGCGGCGCTGGCGGCGATCGGTCGCGTCCTGCACATGTAGACGGTTTGGTTCGGTGCGGGGCTGGGACCGCGAATGCGGCGGTGCCGCCTGCCCCGATGTCAAAAACGCCGGCCTCCGCTTTGCAGCGAAGACCGGCGTGATGACCGCGCAACCAACCGCGCGTACGTCAGTCGACGAGACGGGCGAGCAGGAAGCCGGCAGCGATGAGGCTGGCGGCAGCGAGCAGCGCGGTGATTGGCGTGAACACAATGCGAGAAATCTCGTCGGACGCCGCAGCGGTGGACGCCGGCGCGGTAGACGCCGCTGCCGTGGCCACGCTGGGCCGTGCATCGGGCAGCGCGTCCATGATGCGCTGCGAGACATACGACGGCGTGGTCATGCGACGACGCGTGGCCGTTTCGGTTTCGATGCGGCTCCACAACGCCACCTGACGTGCGTCAGCGGCGCGGGCGTCCGCTTCGGAGGCTTCACCATCCAGCCATGCATGCACGGCCGCCGGCGTGGTGCCAAACGCTTCGTTGCCCGGCAATGGAACTTCACGATCGGCCAACGGCGCACCGTTGGCGGGACGACCGGCATCGCGGCCAAGGCTCGGACGGTCCGTGCCTTCCTGGGGATTTTGTGGATCTAGCATCACGAGTATTTCTCCTCTAAAAGCGCTTGCAAAGCCTCGCGTGCACGATGCACGCGCATCTTCAGTGCGCCTACGGTAGAACCGAGTAGATCCGCCATCTCCTCGTACGAACGGCCTTCGACATGCTTCATGACGAATGCCTCGCGAAGTGACGGTGCCAACTCAGCCAGCGCCCCATCGAGATCCTGCCGCAACTCCGTGCGATCGAGATCTTCGTCGGGCGAGGTAAAGCTGGACGGTTGATCGTCCTCGTCGTAGCTGAGATGCGACCGCCGAATGTTCTTCAGCCAGTCTTTGCAGCCGTTGGCTACGATCCGGAAGAGCCAGGCATCGAACCGTCCGCGCACTTCACCGAGGTGATGATACGCTTTGATGAACGATGTCTGCAGGATGTCCTCGGCAACGTCCGGCGAACCGGTCATGCCGAGGGCGTGGCGATACAGTGCATCACTGTACCGATTGATCAACGTCCCGAATGCGTCGCGGTCGCCCGCGATCACTCGTGAGATGATGTCCTGATCCGAATCGACTTCTGTCGGTAACGTCGTGTCAGTA
>JBBRDP010000183.1:0-7098 GCA_038203795.1 Gemmatimonadales bacterium | reverse complement strand
TATTGTTGGGTACGGCGACGTTCTGGGAAGGCGTAGACGTGCCGGGCGATGCACTGCGTGGCTTGCTGATCGCAAAGCTGCCGTTTCGCGTGCCCACGGAACCCATGGTGGCGGCGCAGTGCGAGGCGATCGAAGCGCGCGGCGGTAATGCGTTCGTGGAATTCATGCTGCCGCATGCGTCGCTGCGGCTGAAGCAGGGATTCGGTCGCCTCATCCGTACCGCCACCGACTCTGGCGTGGTGGTCCTCAGCGATCCACGGGTCGTCACCAAGCGCTACGGTCGTGACTTGCTGAACGCGCTGCCGCCGGCGAGACGAGTGACCGGGCCATGGGCTACGGTGCGGAATGAAGTGTCTCGGTTCTATGCGAGCGGTCGGACGAACGGATAGCTTTTGGTACGCCGTTCTCCCGCCCCTACGACTCAGCACCCACGAGCTCTCCTATGCATACTCCGTCAAAGATCGTTTGCGTTGGCCGCAACTACGTGGCGCACGCCCTGGAAATGGGCAACGATGTGCCGAAAGAGCCGATGTTCTTTCTCAAGCCGCCGTCGTCGATCATCCGCGATGGCGATGCCATCGTGCTGCATCCGATCTCGACGCACATCGAGTTCGAGGGAGAGATTGCGCTGGTGATCGGCAAGCGCCTCACCAAGGCCACTGAGGAAGAGGCCATTGCCGGTATCGCCGGTGTGGTGGCGCTGAACGACGTCACCGCGCGCGATCTGCAGCGTACCGACAGCCAGTGGTCGCGCGCCAAGGGCATGGATACGTTCTGCCCAATCGGCCCGGAGAACCCCCTGCCGGCCGATTTGTCGGCGATCACGCTGATCACCCGCGTGAACGGCGTGGAGTGCCAGCGTGCCACGGCCGCTGATATGGTCTTTCCGATCCCGATGGTCATCTCGTTCATTTCCCAGTTCATGACACTGGAACCCGGCGATATTGTGGCCACCGGCACGCCCGCTGGGACGAAAGCGCTTCACCCTGGCGATGTGGTCGAAGTGGAACTCCTGGGGCTCAGCATCGTGTCGAATCCGGTCGTGGCCGGCACCTGAGCCGGATTTTAGGGTATCTTTCATAAATGTCCGCGATTCCCTCATCCCGCGATCGTCAGGGTCCCCTTGGCAAGAATCCTCCGGTCGAGCCGGCTGGGGGAGGATTGACGCCGGACTCTGGCCGGCCGCGCGGTAGCCTCAGCGCGCGGGCGCGTTCGGGTGGTGCGGTGCGCGAGAAGCAGCGTACGTCGCGTGCGGTGCTTGTTGCCGTGGCGTTCCACGTGGTGGTCGGTGTCGTGCTACTGCAGGTACTGACCTTCGGGCACGGCATTCCCTCGTGGCTGCGTTTTGGGTCCCCAGAGCAAACACTTGAGGAGCGGCTCACCTACGTGGCGCCGCGCGAGCAACCCAAGCCCGTAGCGCAAGTGGCGCCGGCAACGGTGCCGACGAACACCGCGCGTCAACTGGTGTCTGCGCCGGTCGTGTCGGCTCCCGCCGTGGTCTCCCCGCCGTCCGCGTCGCGCGATACGGGCAGCGGAGCGGCCGTAGGCCAGGGAGACGGCAGTGGAATCGGGACCGGTGATCCCAATGTGCGCGGCATACGCCCTGGGTATTTCGATGGTCGCGTATGGCGTGATCCCGTGGTTGTCGGCAATGCCGGCGGCGGCGGTGGCGATCGCGCGGACAATCTGGACAGCATTATGGGCTTCATGCTCACGCAGGCCGGCGACTCACTCGACTCGCTGAACCGCGCGCAGGGGCGCACTGGTCGCCAGCCCGGTGATTGGACGAAGACTGGTAAGAATGGCGAGAAGTGGGGCTGGGACAGCCAAGGCATTCGGTTGGGCAAAGTGATGATCCCGAACGCGTTGCTGGCGCTGTTACCGCTGAACGCGGCGACGGCGGGCCGCATGAGCGGCAACATGTCGCAGATGGACGCCGAGCGCCGTCTGGCGTCGTCGCGCGCGGACATCATGCGCATGTCCGAGCGCGGCATGGGCGAAGCCGACTTCCGCAAGATCGTGAACGAACTGCGCGATCGTCGCGAAACAGAACGGCGCAATCGATTGAAGGCGCCGAGTGCCACGGTGGCCGCGCCGCTCAAGAGCGGCGGTAAGTAGTCCCGGGCTACTGCCGGAGGCGCACGCGGTGTTCTTGAATCTGTCTACGGCGATGCTCACCGCGAACGCCGCACGGGCTGCCAAACTCGCGTAGCTGTACGGCACGCTTGGCGTGTACGACCATCGCTTCTAACCGCTCCGCACGTTTGAGCGGCCAATGTCAGCGATGGTTCCCCCCCGGTCTCGGTCTAGATGCCGCAGGCGCTGCTGTCGATGCCACGCCGCTAGCGACGATGGGGATCAGACGAAACACTGCGAGCGCGCGAACTACGCCAAAGAACCCCTCCACACGCCCCAGTCCACGCCGTGAGGAGAACCATCACGAGTGCGAAGCCGATCCAGTTGAGAGGCTTGTCGAGCGCAATGGGTGGTCGACCGATGCCCAGCTTCCAAGAAAAAACCCACCCGACCAAGACATGCGCGAAGCCGGCGGCGCCAGCGGCGATTGCGGCCTCTCGTAGCGGGTTTCGGATGGCCGATTGAGCAACGAACGCTCCGATCCCCATACAGATGATCAAAGCAACCAACTCTACCCGTTGATACGGGAACTTCAAGAAATTTGCAACTAGCAAAGAAACGACATCAAACAAGAGAATCGCCGCGACGCCAGTCGCGATAGCTCTGTGCCGCACCGTCCCTCCTTCCACAAGAATGTGCCGTAACGGAAAACGCTGATCTGCCACGCGAGAAAAAGAAAAACTTGAGCTTTCAACGAACTCAAATCGGAACGCTCACATTCAGAATGGGCAAACTGAGCTCTCTCCGAGCTTCCTACGCCGACCTCACGGGTATCACGGCGACGGCAGAGCTCTTCTTGAGTTTTCCAACGCGATGATCTAGCAGCGCCGTTCTCTCTGAAAGAAAATAATACCGCCGGCCTTTGCTGCCGACGAGGTGACGCCGAGAATTGCTGAAGCACCAGCAATTACAGGTGCAGCGCTAAAAAATCCTCCGACCCATGTTGCTGGCAGCAAAGCCGCAGCGATCGCGCCGCCGATCGCGCCTTCGACGTCAGACTGCAGCACGTCTCTCCCAGCACCATCCGGCAAGCCCGACTCCGTACACGGCCTAGAAGTGAAGCTTACGCTCGTGTCAGTTGGAAGATACGGCTCGGATGCGATGCGCTGAGCGGGTAACTCACCGTGCCAATACGAGTAGGAGGAGTCGGCTACTTCGGCCACTGCCAGCGCGATTCCCGATTCGATAGAGTCAAGAGCACCGGCGGAATTTCGAATGCTGCTGAGGCGGCCGGACACAATGGAAGGCAGTGGTTCATCATCCGCAACACTCAGAATCGCGTTAAGT
Organism: Gemmatimonadales bacterium; assembly: GCA_038203795.1. Lineage (GTDB taxonomy): Bacteria > Gemmatimonadota > Gemmatimonadetes > Gemmatimonadales > Gemmatimonadaceae > JAABRT01. Next base: position 3,675 of record JBBRDP010000183.1, on the reverse strand, counting down.
ACATCAGATAGTGCATTGGTGAACGGAATCAGGGGCGGCTCGGGATCGTGTAGACGCACCACCGTGTAGAAAATACTTGGTGGCGACGTTGAAACTGTCGTTCGTCTCCAATCACAATTTACGGAGCGTGCACGAATATCGCGAAGTCGAGCGGCTAAGCGCGGAAGCTTGCTGTCTACCAATGACTGACCTGCTCTTAGGATCTCGAGCGCTCTCTCGTCGGACGGAGTGCTCACAGAAATTGCCGCGTGCTTGCTGACATCGCAAATCGTCGCACGTGTCCACTGCGCTCCCTTGCGTTCGAGAATTTGCCCAGCGAGATAGCGCATGCCCTCATTGTGCCGATGACCGATATCAGCCAGCGACTTTTCGTCAAATAGACTCGTCGAATTTTTGGTCGGAGTTTCCGATTTGACGACGTCGAGGTCACGTAGGCCGCTAGTGGCTGGATCGCTGCATGCCGTTGCGGATACTACGCACAGTGTAACCATCGCTGCGAATGCACTTTTCACTTTGATGCCTCCTAGGGAAGCCGACGAAACGCTTCTCGCGCCTACAGCTCGTCGCACGAGTCGGGTCAGTTAGCCTGTGGCAAACGACTTGCCAGAAGCGTTGCTCTGCTCGCTAATCGCGTAGACGTGTGGATATTGCACGATAGGGGGGGGGGGCACGCGCAAGGGGGCTCGACGCGAATTCTACCGCCCGGCACGCCTGGCCCGATACGCTATCGCGTCATTCTTCGAACTGTCGGACTCTTTCCGTTCCAACGTTCGAAGTGACCCCAAAAGTTGATCCAATCATTTTGTTCGTCGCCGGTGGCCAAGTGTAGCGCGTTTCGATGTTGCGGTAGTTGAGCAACATCGTTGGAGGTACATCCCGACAAGCCAGCAGTGCGGACGAGTTTCGTTTTTGCCGACGCGAAAGGCATCGATGGTCCGCTGTGCATCGGCTAGGCTCACTAACCAGCTCTCGTTCAAGCATTCGCCCTGTAACCGGCTGTTTACGCTTTCGATGAAGCAGTTCTGCTCCGGTTCTCCCGGCTCAAAGTACTTCGGCGTCATTTCGTGCTGGTTTGCCTACTGACCGATGGCTTCGCCGCGACATTCGGGTACGTTATCACACAAGATGGCGTCTGGTTAGCCGCGCACCCCCCCGATTTGGTCTAGAGCGCGCACAACCCGTTTGCCCGGCGTGGACCGGTCGACGGCGACTACCGGATGCTCTCGACCAAAGTCGTTGACCACCGACAACGCTAGGAACTTCCCCCGCCCGCCGACGCGTCGCTGACAAAGTCCATGCTCCAGCGGATATTCATGGTAATCGGCACGATTCGCGGCAAACGCGCTCGACCGCGACGCGCTCGTGCGGGCGTAGACGCACCGACAGCCCCGCGTCGCGATGCACGCGCTGCACGCGTCTGCGATTCACGAGAAGCGCTTCTCGTCCGGAGCCGGCGGTACAAGCGGCGCTAGCCCCAGCGCGGCTGCAGGAGCGCGAAGGCGCGCAGCCCCTCCCGCAACGCGGTGTTGCTTGGGCGTCGCGCTGTATAGCGCTGGGATGAGCGCGCACACCCGGTGAACCGGTATGCTTGACGCTCGGAGAGGCAGGCGGATTCCATCGCGCGGATTATGGCGGTCCGCTCCTGTTTCGACGTCACCACCTTTCCCCAGCAAGTCCATCACGACCCGCAAATTGCGTGCTTGACCAGCCGCCAGCCGGTTGAGCTGGCGATTCTACTGCTTGAGTGCCTTATGGCGCTTCGTCTCGCTGGCGCGCATACCGCCGTACTTCTTCCCCCAGCGATCACGCGTTTGCTCGGTGACCCTCTGCTTGAGCACTAGGTCGACCACCTTGACCCCCCGTCCCAGTCGCGCAGTACCACGATGATCTGCTCTTCCGTGTACCGGCTTTTGTGCATCCGTCCTTCTGGTGAGGACTGACGTGATATCCTGATCAGCTTTCGGGGGTCACATTACTGGTACGCCCTAAGCGTCCTGCTTCAAGAACGCCACTGCGGCCGCTACGCGCGCCAGCGAATGCTCGCGCCCCACGTACAGCAGCACCTCGAAAATGCCCGGGCTCACCGTCTTGCCCGTCAGCGCCACGCGTAGCGGCTGAAAGATCTTGCCGCCCGAGATTCCCTTCTCCTCGGCGAGCTTACGCAGCGCCTCTTCCATGGCTGCCGGCTCCCACGTCTCCAGCTGCTCGAGTCGATCGTGCGTGGCCTGCAGGATCTCGCCGGTAACCGCGGCGTCGCGCCACTGCTTGCCGATTGCCTCGGCCTCGTACTCCACCGTGTCGCCAAAAAACGTGGTGGCCAACAACACGATCTCGTCGGTCAGACGCGCTCGCACGCGCAGCAACTCCAGCACGCCGTAAAACCACTCCGGGCGTGACTCGAGGTCCGCCACCGTGGCCAAGCCCGCCTTCTCAAACAACGGCGCGACAACCCGCGCCAGCTCGGCGATCGGAATCAGCGCTAAGTGTTGGCCGTTCATCCACTCCAGTTTTTTCGTATCGAAGATCGCCGCTTTCGCATGAAGCCCATGTTCGCTGAACCGCTCGATCAGCTCAGGCATCAGCATCACTTCGGTGTCGTCACCCGGCGACCAGCCGAGTAGCGCGAGGAAGTTGAGCATCGCTTGCGGGAGGAAACCGAGGTACTGGTAGTCGCCCACCGCGGTCGCGCCATGACGCTTCGAGAGTTTCTTGCCGTCTGCGCCGTGAATCATCGGCACATGTCCGAACTGCGGGACGTCGGCGCCGAGTGCCCGGTACAACAGAATCTGCTTGGGCGTGTTCGAGATGTGATCGTCACCGCGCATGACGAGCGTGATGCGCATCGCGATATCGTCGGACACCACCGCCATGTTGTACACCGGCGTGCCGTCGGACCGGAGGATGATGAAATCCTCGATGTCCTTGTTCGGGAACGCGATGCGCTCGTGCACGAGATCGGGCCACTCGGTGTACCCGTCTGGCACCTTGAAGCGGATGGCGTACGGCTCGTGGCGGGCCAGCTTCTCGGCGATGTCGGTGCCGCTCAGCATGGCCGTGTCGCGGTCGAACCGGTACGACTCGCCACGGGCCTCGGCCTCGTTGCGCAGCCGCTCCGTTTCCTGCGGCGGCGTGAAGTCGCGGTAGGCCGCGCCGCTATCGAGCAGCCGGTGGGCGTCGGCGTAGTGCCGCTCCACGTTGGCGCCCTGGTACACGACCTCTTCGTCCCACGTGAGGCCCAGCCACTCGAGCCCCTCGAAAATCGCGCGGGTGCTTTCGTCGGTGCTGCGGGCGCGGTCGGTGTCTTCGATGCGCAACAGGAAATCGCCGTCGAACTTCTTCGCGTAGAGCCAGTTGAAAAGGGCTGTACGGGCGCCGCCGACATGAAGAAAGCCGGTCGGTGACGGGGCGAAGCGCACACGGGGGCGCTTCACGAGGGACTCAGACGACGACATAAGCGCAGCAGACCGAAGAATCGGGAACGCAACAGGATCGGGTATAAAAACAACGCGGGCCCGCCGACAGTGCAGCGGACCCGCGCAGCGGAGAGGGCGGGATTCGAACCCGCGATAGAGGTTGACCCCCTATGCCGGTTTAGCAAACCGGTGCCTTCAGCCTCTCGGCCACCCCTCCCAAGCTTGCCGACGGTGCCCGAGGGCAGCGGTGCAGGCCAGTTGT
>JBBRDP010000182.1:0-7114 GCA_038203795.1 Gemmatimonadales bacterium | reverse complement strand
CCATTGCTCGCCATCTCGCGCCGCGCTTCGGGGAACGGCGCCAGGCGCTCCTCGAGATCCGACAGCGTGAAGCCGCGTTCGAGGAGATGGGGATAGGTGGTGCGCACAGTGCGCGCAACGCGGAACGCGAGGCGGTCGAGGTCGTCCATGACAGTGGGTGGACGCTCGAGGTCAGCGTCCGTCGGACGTGGCCATCTTGGCGTCGATATCGTTGCCGACAAGGTCGCGATTGTGCCCGCCGATCTGATCGACGATCCGCTCGTAGATGGCCTTGTCGTTTTGCTGTGCATCCTTCCAACCGTAACCGTAGCCAAGGGCTACGCCGATCGCGAGGATGAAGAGGATCTTGAACATGGTCGATGCGGGGTGGACGGGCGACGATGCGCTGTCGGGATTCCTTCCACTCTCGACGCCTGAGACGGCAGCGGGGTCACGTCTGCTCGCGCCACAGGCGTTACAGCGATGGCGCGGCCTTGAAAGCCTCCGCACGTGGGAATGGGTCCGGTGCCCCTGTGCTCCCCGGCTTTTGTGCGCCAACCCAGGGGTCGAATTCCGAGCTGACGAGTGCTCCGTTCGACCCGTCCTGTTGGGCGGCGGCGCGGGTGGCGAGGTGGTTGGCATATTCGTTTTGCGCGTGTCCGGCATGTCCGCGCACCCAGCGCCACTCCACTTCGTGGGTGCGCAGTGCCGCCACGGCCGCCTGCCAGAGCTCCACGTTCTCCACCGCGCCCGCCTTGCGCTTCCACCCGCGCGCACGCCACCCGCGCACCCATTCAGTCATACCATCCACGATATATCGTGAATCGGTGGTGAAGCGGATGCTGAGGCTGTTGCCTTTGCGCGAGATGGCGTCGAATGTGTCGATGACCGATCGCAGCGCCATGCGATTGTTGGTGGTATTCGGTTCGGAGAGCCACAGGTCAAACCGTCGCACATCGCCATCCCGGCCGAGGTACTCCACGAGTGCGCCGGCGCCACCGGGTGTGTCGCCCGATTTGCCGTTGCCGAGGCACGACTCGTCGGCGTAGATGGCGACGAGCGGATACCGTGCACTCACTTCACGGCCTCGAGCGCGTCGAGTTCGTCGAGCTGAAAGACGAGACGGTCGCCGGTCGTGGGATGACGGGTGATCAACTGCTCGCGACTGCCTTCAAACGCGATGCGTTCGGGGACAACAACGTATTCATGTTGACGACGACGTACCACCACGCGCTGTCCGCGTTGAATGGCGCGCTCGAGAATATCGTACTGCGCTACAGAAAGTCGCGGCATGGGTGTGATGATGAGTTTACCGGCCCCACGCGGCACACACCGCTTCGAGCACATCGGCAGCAGCTTGTACTTCGTCCTCGTCGACCCACTCCTCGGCCGCGTGCGCGCGCGTGATGTCGCCCGGCCCGAAGCATACGGCGGGAATGCCCGCCGCCGTCAGCAACGCGGCGTCAGTCCAGCACGAGAGTCCGTCAATCGGCGCGGCGCGTCCCTTCGCCACGAGCGCGCGCATCAGTTCGCGCACCACTGGTGCATCGACGGCCACATCGTTGGGCGGCTGCACGGTATGCATGGTGATGTCCGCTCGAAATGATGCGTGGTTGTGTGCGATGGACGCGCACAACGCTTCGAGTTCCGCGTGCACATCGGCGGCCGACTCGCCCGGCACGGTGCGACGTTCAATCTGCAGATGGCACCGATCCGGATACGTCGACCATCCGGTGCCGCCGCTGATCGTGGAGGCGTGCATGGAGGCGTGGCCGAGCAGGTCGTGCGTGCGTGTGCGCAACACGTCGTGTTCGTATCGCACCATCGCGCTCAGCAACAATCCGGCATGCGCAATCGCGTCTACGCCAACATCGGGGCAGCTGCCGTGCGCCGCACGACCATGTACGACCACGTCGAACCACGCGAATCCCTTGTGCGCCGGACAGATCGCGAGTCGTGTCGGTTCGGTGACGATAGCGCCAGTCGCGCGGATATTGCGCGCGAGCAGCGCAATCGTGCCAATGCTGCGATACTCTTCGTCGCACACGGCGGTGATGATCATCTCGCTCGCGAGTGCTCCACGGGCGGCGGCACGCGCTGCGGCCACACACATCGCGGCAACGCCACCCTTCATGTCGTTTGATCCGCGACCATACAGTCGTCCGTGCAGGCGCGTGGGCTCAAACGGTGCGTGCGTCATGCCGTCGGTACCAACCACATCGAGGTGCCCGTTGAGGATCAGCGGCGAGCGTCCGGTCGGCCCAATGCGCGCAATCACATTGGGTCGACCCGGCGCGACTTCGTCGAGTGAGACCGCGAATCCCCAGCCGGAGAGAATGCCCGCGAGCCGCTGCGCCACCGCGCTCTCACCGGGCCCGTCGGGCACAAGGTCGGGATTGCGCGAATCGATCGCGACCAGCGCTTCCGTCACTGCGATCGGGTCGAGGGGGAAGCGCGAGGACATGCGTAGATGATAGCATACGCGCGCTGGGTGTGGGCAGTGCCGGGACATGCAGGGCTGGTCCACCGTTGACGAAAAACTGTGAACGGTCAACGGTTTTTTGGTTGACGGTGGCCGCCCACTACGCCCTCTCCGTGTACCGTCACGATCGCGCCTCAAGTTGACGGTACGGGTTTACGGTTGACAGTCGACAGTGACCACCGTGAACCGTTCACCGTTCACCCGTACCGTCAACTAAGAGCGCGATCCCGACGGCCCGCACCCACAGCCGTAATGGCGGCCGTTCCCCCGCCCTCCCCCCACCACGCTATTCTTCAACATGCAGATCGACGTCGCCGCCCAACTGTCCGGTTCACCGATGGCCGTCATCCCGGTGCTGTTCGCGGCGGGCGTGCTCACGAGCCTCACACCCTGTGTCTACCCCATGATCCCGATTACCGCGGCCATCGTGGGCGGACAGACGTTGGGCGCTGCACCGGGTACCGCCGCGCCGCCCACACCGCCACGCTGGCGAACCGTCGCACTGACCGGTGCGTATGTGCTGGGTCTGGCATCCGTATACGCCGGGCTCGGACTGCTGGCCGGATTGTCGGGAACGATGTTTGGTGCGGTGAGCAGCAATCCGTGGGCCTACTTCGCGATGGCCAACCTGCTGCTGCTCGCCGCACTCTCAATGCTCGATGTGATTCCGGTGCGATTGCCGTCGTTTCTCGTGCAGCGCGCAGCGACCGCAGGCACCGGCGGCCGCGCGGCCGGGGCCTTTGTGATGGGCGCGGCGTCCGGCCTCGTCGCCGCGCCCTGTTCCGCACCGGTGATGGCAGCTGTACTCACGTGGGTGAGTGCCACGCAGAGCGCGGGACTGGGGTTCGTCTACCTGTTCGCGTTTTCACTTGGCATGTGCGCCCTGTTGGTGATCGTGGGACTTTCCGCAGGCACGGTATCACGTTTGCCCCGGGCGGGTATGTGGATGGTGTATGTGAAGAAAGGATTCGCCGTGGTCATGCTGGTGATGGCCGAGTATTACCTCATCAAGATGGGACAGGTCTACTTCTGATGCGCTTTGCCTTGCCGTGTGTTCGTCTCGCCCGCGCCGCGTTGCGTGTGGCGCTGGTCACGTTTGCCGCCCTCAGTTCGGCCGCCGCCGCACCCCTCGCCTCCAACGTGCTCTACGCGCAGGACCTCGGCATCAAGGTTGGGGCGGTCGCACCGAGCGGATCGATTGAAACGCTGGACGGAAAGTCCATTGCGCTGTCGTCGGTCATGAGCGGCAAGACCACCGTGCTCGAGTTCTGGGCCACGTGGTGCGGCAACTGCAAGCAACTCGAGCCGGCGATGCTGGCTGCGCACACGAAGTACAAAGACCGCGTGCAGTTCATCGCGGTGGCCGTGTCACTCAATCAGAGCGTAGAGCGCGTCAAAGCATATCAGGCGCGCTTCAAGCTGCCGTTCACGTTCCTGTACGATCGCCGAGGTGATGTGTCGGAGCTGTACGACGCGCCGGCCACGTCGTACGTGGTGATCATCGACAAGGCCGGCAAGGTGGTATACACGGGTGTGGGTGGTACGCAGAACCTCGACGCGGCCATCGCCAAGGCGCTTACGGCTTCCTGACGACGGGTGGTTTTCCGGCACCGGATGGCATGACTGTCGCCTCACGCAACACCATCTGCGATCCGTCGTACGTCACGTCGAGATTGCCGGCCCGTGAGAGCGCATCGAGTGCTTCGCCGGCCGATGCCAGCGTGAGTCGCGCGGTGATCGGGCGCGACAGCAACGATGAATCAGCGAGCGCGGCATCGACGTTGTGCCAGCGGCGCAGCATCGCAAGCGCGCGCTCCAGCGTCACGTTTTCAAGAATGAGTTCGCCGTCCACCCACGAGAAGGCGAGTGCGACTTCCTGCGCTTGCGGCGTGCGCATGGTGCCGTCGGTGGCGATCGCGAGTGACTCTCCTGCGGTGAGCGTGCGTGATGCGGATTTGCCCACTGCGGGATACACCCGCACCGACCCTTCGCGCACGTTCACGAACAGTTCGGCGTCGTCTTCGTAGGCGCGCACACTGAACGCGGTGCCAGTTGCAATGATCGCCGCGCCTCGCGCGCGCACCTGAAACTCCGGCGACTTGTCGGGCGCCACAACAAACTGCGCTGCGCCGTCGAGCGAGAGCCCGCGAAGCGACCTGCCGAATCCCTTGGGGACCAGCATCGTGCTGCCGGCGCCGAGCTGCGCCGTGCTCTCGTCGAGCAACGAGATGGTACCGCGCTGTCCGGGGAATGCCCGGAGCGTGCGTGCCTCCGGTGCGGCGAGGGCGCGCGTGAGCGCGAGTTCGGCGCTGCCCGTGTTCATGAAGCGCATCCCGAAGACAATCACCACCAGCAGCAGCACGCCAATCGCGATCGCGCCAACCGGTGTGCGGCGACCGACGACGCTGTCGACGTGCTCCCGCGCATGTTTCTTCGCCAGCGTGCGGGACTCTTCACGATGCGCCTCCAGCTGTTCCGCCGATACGTGCAAACGTTCGCGGATCTGCTGCCACGCCTGATCGGCGGTCATATCGGACTTTCCCGACGGGGCAGTCACCTGCACGCCTTCATGCACCTCGAATCGATGCAGCGACGCACGCTTGCGCAGTTCGTCGGCCGCGCGGCGCGGCACCGCGTCGTCGAGATAGGCGTCAACGGCGCCTGGTGTCATGAATGTTGCGCGATCGGTCCACGCGCTCAGCAGCACACGCAGCGCCACACGTGGCGCGGCGCTGGACTGTTGGCCAAGACGCGTTCGCGCGTTGTCAACGAGCACGTCGAAGCGCGTCTTCACAAGCTGTTCGAACGCCGTCTCGTCACCGGCGCGGAGTGCGGCGATCTGATCAACGGCGAGCGGGGTGAGAATTGCGGGCATGAAAGCCTCCCGGCATGCGGATGCCGTTCTCGTGGAGTGCGCTCCCGGAGGCCCGCGGCACGGTGCCCCAGTTGACGAAGGACACGCACGTCCCTCACCATGTGCCATGCGGCGTCAATGCGCCAGAGGCGTTTGTCGCCAACTTTCACTATTCGGGATTTGCTCGTCGGCGAATCCCCTGCGGATATTCCCTGACGCAAGGACACGCGTGTCGTTACTCATCTATGGTGTGACAGGGTACACGGGTCGCTTGATTGTGGAGCGTGCCCTGGCTGTGGGACTGCGGCCGATTCTTGGCGGACGCGACCACGCGAGCGTACGCACGATGGCGGAGTCGCATGGCTTGCCGTTTCGTGTGGCGTCGGTGCACGACACTGCGGCGCTCGAGACGCTTTTCGCTGATGCAACGGTACTGCTGCACTGCGCCGGACCGTTTTCGCACACGTACAAGCCGATGCTCGAGGCGTGCCTGCGCCATCGCGTGCATTATCTCGACATCACCGGCGAGCTCGAGGTCTTCGAAGCCATTGCCAAACGTGATGAGGACGCGAAGCGCGCCGGCATCATGCTCATGCCCGGCACGGGATTCGATGTCGTGCCGAGCGATTGTCTCGCAGCGCATTTGCACGCGCGACTGCCCCAAGCGACATCGCTCGCGCTCGGCTTTCGTGCGATTGGTGGTGTGTCGCGCGGGACGGCGCTGACGATGGTGGAGAACCTCGGGCGACCGGGTTGGATTCGCGAGCACGGAGCGCTGCGGCCGGTACCGGCGGCGTTTCATACCCGCATGATCGACTTTGGCGACGGCCCCAAACTCGGCGTCACGATTCCGTGGGGCGATGTCAGCACGGCATACCACAGCACCGGCATCGGCAATGTGCGCGTGTACATGAGCGTGCACCCCAAACAGCTCGCGATGCTCAAGCGCTCGCGCGCGCTGGGATGGCTATTGCGTAGCGGGTTCGTGCAGCGCCGCTTGGCGAACAAGGTACGTGCCGCCCCGCCGGGCCCAAGCGATCGCGCGCGGGCGGAGGGCGCGAGCCTGCTGTGGGGCGAAGCCACGGCGCCTGATGGCCGCGTGATCACCTCGCGACTGCGCGGCCCGGAGGGGTACACGCTCACGGCCGATACGGCGATCCGCATTGCGCAGCGCGTGCTGTCGGGCGACGCGCCCCGTGGATTTCAGACGCCGTCCCGTGCCTACGGGGCGGACTTCGTGCTGGAGTCGCCGGGCGTCAGCCGCACCGACGGGTAATTTCCGCGCGGCAACGCACGGCGCAACCGGGCCAGACCCGCCTCAGGTGACAGGCTGTGCCATGCGGGGATAACTTGCGTGCAGACGCGACCGCGACTTGGCGGCCGCGATTGCTCCGTGCGCGACTCCTTCACTCGCCACCATGACCACACCACGCGTTCCCGGACCGTCCAGCAGTGCTGATGTCGGTACCGGTGTGATCGACCCGGAACTGCTTGAAGACCTCGACCCCGAACTGTCGATGCACGTTGGCACGTCGCTATGGGCCGTGGTCTTCGCCGGCGGCATCGGCACACGCTTCTGGCCCATCAGCACCCCCGATCGGCCCAAACAGGTACTGCCGCTTGTGGATGCGCGGCCGCTCATCGCCGACACGCTGGCCCGCCTGTCGCCAATGATTCCCGCCGATCGTGTACTCGTGGTCACGAGCGCGGACATTGCCGATGTGCTGCACGCCGCGATTCCGGAATTACCGCGTGCCAATCTGCTCATCGAGCCACGGCCACTCGGCACCGCCGCAGCG
>JBBRDP010000181.1:0-7149 GCA_038203795.1 Gemmatimonadales bacterium | reverse complement strand
ACACACGCTCGCCGGCACACTCACAAGGCCACGCTCGGCAACAGCGCGTGTTCCGGTCGTCGTCACGATCACGGGCAGCGGGGCGCAGGACCGTGACGAGTCTATTCCGAGCGTCGAAGGCTACCGCTTGTTTCGCCAGGTAGCCGACACGCTGGGACGACGCGGCATCGCGGTGCTGCGACTCGACGACCGTGGGGTGGGTGAAAGCGGCGGCAACCACACGACGGCCACCAGTCGTGACTTCGCGAACGATGTCCGTGCCGCAGTCGCGTGGCTGCGTACCCGCGATGACATTGACCCCGATCGTATTGCCCTCGTTGGGCATAGCGAAGGTGGATTGATCGCACCGCTGGTGGCCGCCGATGACGCGCGCCTCGCCGGCATCGTGTTACTCGCGGGCCCCGCGTATACGGGTGCGCGCATCGTGGCGTTTCAGCAGCGATCGGCGATTGCGCAGTTGAATCGCACCGGGACGGCGGCGTCACGTGATTCGATGTTCATGGAGGCGCAGCAACAACTTGAAAGCACCGCGCGCGGGAATGCGTGGATGCGTGAGTTTCTGCAGTACGATCCGCTGCCCACGGCGAAGCGCGTGCGCACGCCGATCCTCGTGTTGCAAGGCGAGACCGATCAACAGGTCACGCCGGAACAAGCCGACACACTGGCCGCCGCATTCCGCACGGGCGGCAATCGCAACATCACCGTGCACCGGTTGTCCGATACGAATCATCTGTTTCAGCGCGATACATCCGGCGTGCCGGCGGGCTACGGTACGCTGGCAGATCGGCGCGTGTCAGCCGAGGCACTCGGGCTGCTCGCGGATTGGCTCGTGGAAACGCTGCGGGTTCCACGATAACGCACGCCGCAGCACGCCCACGCAACAGATCGCGGCGGGCGCACGGTGTAAAACGCGCGCGCACGCCGCACGGTGATTACGCGCGTGCCCGGCGCGGCGGTGCATGCGCCAGCAGCTCCGCCACCGCCTGCTGAAACGCGGGCACGGTAAACGGCTTCTGCAGGAATCGCGTGCGGCGATCGCCCGGCGCGCCGCGAACGGCCGCGTTGCGCGCGTACCCTGACATGAACAACACCGGCAAGTCACTGCGCTGCACGCGCACTTTGCCCACAAGTTCGCTGCCGCCAAGCCGCGGCATGACGACATCAGTCACGAGAACATCGATTTCGTGCTTGTGATCGTCGAAGAGCGCCAACGCTTCCACCCCATCGCGCGCGACAAACACCAGATAGCCTTGTCGCTCGAGCACACGTTGCGTGAGATCGCGCACCCCGTCTTCGTCTTCCACGAGCAGCACCGTGCGCGGTCCGGGAACCGGCACCACGGATGGCGGCGTGGGGCGCGGCACCTTCATCTCGGCTTCCACGCGCGGCAGACACACGTGTACCGTGGTGCCTCGCTGCGGCGCACTGTCAATCCATACGTAGCCGTCGCTTTGTTTGACGATGCCGTAGACGGTCGCGAGACCGAGCCCGGTCCCCTGACCCACGGCCTTGGTGGTGAAGAACGGCTCAAACGCCCGGCCGCGTGTGGCTTCATCCATACCCGCGCCGGTGTCGGTCACCGACAGGTATGTGTAGCGCCCCGGACGAATCGGTACGTCGGGCGGTGCGACCGGTCCTTCACCGGCCCAGCCACCGTGCGCGCGGCCCACGCCAAACTCACCGGTGCGCAACTCGAGCCCTCCGCCGTCGGGCATCGAGTCGCGCGCGTTGATCACCAGATTGAGAATCACCTGCTCCAGCTGCCCACGATCCGCCCGCACCAATCCCACGTCGGCGGCCGGCGTGAGACGCACCGTGATCGTTTTCGGGATCAACCGATCGAGCATGCGCGTGAGTTGCACCACCACGGCATTCACATCGAGGTCCTGCGGCTGCAGCACCTGCTTGCGTCCGAAGGCGAGCAACTGCCGAGTCAAATCGCTCGCGCGTGATGCGGCGCGTTCAATTTCCTGCAGTTCACCGCGCAGTTCACTTTCTGGCGGGAGCTGTTCGAGCAACAACGAGGCGTTGCCGCGGATCACGGTGAGCAGATTGTTGAAATCGTGCGCGACCCCGCCGGCCAAGCGCCCGACGGCATCCATTTTTTGCGCCTGTCGCAGTTGCTCCTCGAGCGCGTGACGATCGGTCGCATCCAGCATCACACCCAGCACGCGTTCCGGCCGTCCGTGTTCGTCGCGCACCACGTGAAAATGATCGTGCACCATCGCCCAGCTGTTGTCCGCCCGTCGAAAGCGATATGAATGCGTGGCGTTGCCAATGTGACTTTCGTGCACTTCTTCTGCCGTCGCCAACAGCGCCCCGACATCGTCGGGATGAATGCGCTCGTGCCACCACGCGAGCGGCAGCGACCGATCGGACACATCCCATCCGAAGCGATCGGCCATGCCGTCCATGAACGTGATTTCGTCGCGGGCGAGGTCCCACTCCCAGATCGCCCCGCCGGCCGCGCGCGTCACCAGCCGATAGCGCTCCTCCGACGTGCGCAGCGCCGCCTCCGTCGCCTTCTGCGTGCGCAGGTCGAGCGCAAAGCACCAGCCGACGCCACGTTCGCGGTCGAGCGTGGTGACCACCACCAGCACGGGGACGTGCGTGCCGTCGGCGTGGCGCAAGATCGTTTCGTACGGCGGTGCCATGCCGGCTTCAGCGACCAGCGTGCGCATGACTTGCGTGGACGCCGCCGCGACCGGATCCTCGAGCGCTTCCCACGACAGGGCGCCGGTGAGCATCGTGTCGTGCGTCGCGCCAACGAGTGCCAGAAAGGCGTCGTTCGCATCGAGGATGCGCCCATCCTGACTCCAGGCCGCCACAGCGACGGAGCGGTCATCTGGGGCACGCAGGGTGCGCTCGGGCAGTCCGGTCAGAACAGAGCTCACAGGCAAAGGCGGGGAAAACGCGTTGGGCACGCCGGGGAGACGGCGGCGATTCAATCGGCGGGCGGCTATTTTAGGAAACGTGGCAGATCGGGCGCCCAACCGCCACTGCCCAGCACGCATTCCCTCTCACTCCCGCACATGCGCGTACTTGCTCTCTCTGCGGTATCGGCGCTGGTCTTCATGACCGCCTGCCAGAAATCCGCCCCCACGCCGACGCCCCGCCCCACCACAGGCGCACGACCGGCGAACACGCCCAACACGCCGCAGACGCCCGCCACGCCGGCCAGCGGTGGTGCCGCACAACCTCCCACAGCGGGCGGCGCCGGACCAGGCGGTGCCGGCGGCGATCCCACCCCTCGCCCCTACGCCACGGTGATCACTTCGCAGGCCAAGAGCAAGCAGGGACTCTTTGGCGTGCACGATGTGCGCGGCCGCTGGTTTTTCGAGATCCCCGCGTCCGAACTGAACAAGGACATGATCGTCGTGCGCACCATTCGTGCGACGCCCAATGGCGTGAGCGGCGGCACCACGGCCGGTCAGGCGCTGGTGCGTTTCGAGCGCATGGGCACGCGCCTTCTCATGCGCGAATCCAATCTCCGGAACGTCTCCAGCGACACGGGCTCGATCAACAAGTCCGTCGACATGATCCGCTACACCACGATCCTCTCGGCCTTCAACATTGAAGCCTTCGGTCGCGATTCCAGCGCGGTCATCGATGTATCGCGCCTGTTTACCGGTGGCGTCGACGAGTTTGCGCAGGGTTGCGCACGTCCCGCGCGTGATGCCTCGCGCAGCTTTGTGGAGCGCATGTCACCGTACGAGCGCAACATCGAAGTCGACGCGTCACTCACCTGCACCGCGACGGGCGCGCCCGGTGGTGGCGGCTCCGGCGGCACCACGCTGTACCACTTTTCACTTGTCAAGCTCCCTGACGAGCCGATGAAGCCGCGTCTGGCCGATTCGCGCGTGGGTTTCTTCTCCACCACGCAAACCGACTTCGGATCGAACGAGCAGCGCGTCATCACGCGCCGTTTCGCCAATCGCTGGCGTCTCGAGTGCTCCGACCAGAAGGTCGGCAGCCTCTGCGTCCCCAAACAATCGATCACGTACTTCGTCGATCCGGGCACGCCGGAGTGGCTCGTTCCCTACGTGAAGAAGGGAATCGAAGAGTGGCAGTCGGCGTTCGAAGCCGCCGGTTTCTCCAAGGGCATCGTCGCGGCTGAAGCGCCGAAGAACAATCCCGACTGGAATCCGGAAGACGCGTCCATCGCCGTGGTTCGCTGGCTCGCCAGCCCCACCGAAAACGCCGTGGGACCGAGCACCGTCGATCCGCGCTCCGGCGAAATTCTCGACGCCGATGTCATGATGTATCACAACATCATGAACCTGCAGCGCACCTGGTATTTCACGCAGGTCGGTCATCTTGACAAGCGCGTGATGCAGTACCCGTTTCCCGACGAACTCATGGGCCGCCTCGTGCAGTACGTCGTGGCGCACGAAGTCGGACACACGCTCGGCTTCCCGCACAACTTCAAGTCGAGCTCCATGTATCCGATCGACTCGATCCGCAACAAGGATTTCGTCAAGCGGATGGGACACGTGGCCAGCCTCATGGACTACGCGCGTCTCAACTACATCGCGCAGCCGGAAGATGGCATTGCGGTGGAAGACCTGATTCCCAAGGTGGGCCCGTACGACAAGTACGCCGTGATGTGGGGTTACACGCCGATCCCGGGTGCGCGCACACCGGAAGACGAAAAGCCCACGCTGGAGAAGTGGTCGCGCATGCAGGACACCATTCCGTGGTATCGTTTTGCCAGCGACGCCGGCGCATCTGGTGCTGATCCGGGTGAACAGTCCGAAGCGATCGGCGATGCCGACGCGGTGCGTGCGACCGAACTCGGCGTCCGGAACATCAAGCGCATCATCAAGCTGATCGAGCCCGCGTCCAACACGCGCGTCGGCGATGACTACAGCGACATGCAGCAGCTCTACACGCGTCTCGTTGGCCAGTGGGCCACGGAAATGGCGCATGTGGCGCGCGTCGTCGGTGGTGTGTACAAGACGGAGAAGCGCGTGGGAACACCGGGCGACGTCTACGTGCCCGTGGAAGCCGCGCGTCAGCGGGCAGCGCTCACGTTCCTCGTCGACAACGCCTTCGCCACGCCAACGTATTTGCTCGAGCCGAGCATTATCAATCGGCTGGAGCCGTCGGGCAGCCTCGCGCGTATCAGCGGATCGCAGGCGCGTGCGCTCTCGTCGCTCGTCGCCAACGACCGGATGCAGCGCATGCTGGAGATGGAAGCGACGGCCACGTCACGTCGCAACGTCTATCCGCTGGCCGAGATGCTCACGGATCTGCGTCGTGGACTGTGGAAGGAGATCTACGCCGGCCAGACCATCGACATCTACCGTCGTCGTCTCCAGCGCACCTACCTCGAAGCGATGGCCAGCAAGATCAATCCGCCGGCGCCCGCCGCAACACCGCCGGGCTTCCCGGGTGGCGGTCGTGGGGCCAGCACGGAAGATGTCCGTCCGCTGCTCAAGGCGGAAATGCGCGACCTCGACCGTGAGCTGACGGCGGCGATTGGTCGCACGAGCGATCGGGCCAGCCGCGCGCATTTGCAGGATGCGCGCGACCTGATCAAGGCCATGCTCGAACCGGCGAAGTAGTACCGGTTGCGTGTGCGTCACGGGGGAGGCGGCCAGAGTGGCTGTCTCCCCTGTGTTGTGTGCGGGGGGGGTGGCGGTGAACGGTAAACTGCAACTCCCCCGTTACGCCCCTTCCGCGTACCGTGGGGATCGCGCCTTCAGTTTACGGTACGAGTGTACGGTCAACAGTTGACAGTGTGGATTGTGCCGTTTCGACTCGGAACCATTCACCGGACGGCAGACGGCAGACGGCAGACGGCAGACGGTGTATACCGTAAACCGTTCACCGTACACCCGTACCGTAAACTGAAAGCGCGATCGTGCAGATACGCGGAAGGGGCGTAATGGGGGAGTTGCTGTTGACGGTCAACGGTTCGCCGTCAACGGTTCGTCAACCCAACGCGCGACCTCCCCCGCTACACCGAACATGCGCGCACGCGGCAGCTGCAACCTCCCCGCGGTCCCGTTCGTAGTATTCAGCATCATGCCTCCCTCGAACACCGGCGAACTCGTCTCCCTGCGCGCGGCGCTGCGCGGCCAGTACATCATCGAACGCGAACTCGGCCGCGGCGGCATGGGCGTGGTGTTTCTGGCGCGCGATGAACGCCTTGATCGGCCCGTCGCACTCAAGGTGCTGCCGCAGGAGCTGGCACAGCAGGTCGAAACGCGCGAACGATTCCTGCGCGAGGCGCGCACGGCCGCGCAGCTCTCACATCCCAATATCGTGCCGGTGTATCGCGCCGATGAACTCGAGGGGCTGGCGTTTTTCGCCATGGGCTATGTCGAGGGGGAGACGTTCGCCGATCGCATTGCTGATCGTGGCACCCTCGGTCCCGCAGAGGTGGTGCGCATCCTGCGCGAAGTCGCGTGGGCGCTGGCCTACGCACACGCGCGCGGCATCGTGCACCGCGATGTGAAGCCCGAGAACATCCTGCTCGACCGCGCCACCAATCGCGCCGTCGTCACCGACTTCGGCATCGCCCGCGCCGACTTCAACCCGTCCATTACGGCCAACGGCTACGTGCTCGGCACCGTGCACTACATGAGCCCCGAGCAGTGCGCCGGTGCTACGCTCGACGGGCGCAGCGACCTGTACGCGCTCGGCGTGGCCGGATTCTTCGCGCTCAGCGGACGGTTGCCCTTCGACGGCGACTCGCCGCAGGCCATTATTGTGGCGCACGCGACACGCAATCCGCCGCCGTTACGCGCCATCGCGCCCGACGTGCCCGTGGCGCTCGCCAACGTGATCGATTGTTGCCTGCAAAAGAACCCCGCTGATCGATACGCCAACGGCGAAGCGCTGGCCGATGCGCTCACGAAAGCGCTCGAGTCGGTGCCGCCATCTGTCGCGCCGTCGGGCAGTGCGGTGTTGAGTACCGACCAGGCGCACGCGGTGTGGCGACGGGCGGCGCAGTTGCAGTCCGAAGCGGCGGCGCGCCTCGAGACACGCGTGCGCGACGCGGGCATTACTGCTGATACGCGCGCGTTGCCGGCTGTCGATGCCACCGATAACGCGAGCACGAGTGAGCGTGCCGCGCAAACCGATGGATTCCGGGCACATGATGTCGAAGCGGCAGCGCTCGAAGCGGGTATTTCACAGCGG
>JBBRDP010000180.1:0-7165 GCA_038203795.1 Gemmatimonadales bacterium | reverse complement strand
AGCCATCGGTCCAGCTCCGGACCGCCCACGAGCACGACGCGGCCGCCTGGCCGGAGTACGCGACGCAGCGCCGATGGGGCGTGATTTCCCACCATATCGATAATCACGTCAAACCGTGCGGTGTCCTGCGTAAAATCAGCTGCCGTGTAGTCAACGGTGGCATCGGCGCCCAGCGTCCGAAGCAGTTCCAGGTTGCGAGCACTGGCGACGCCAGTGACGTGTGCGCCCCGCCACTTGGCCACCTGCACCGCGAACGTTCCCACGCCGCCTGAGGCGCCGTTAATGAGCACGCGCTGACCCTCGGTGACCTGCCCACGGTCGCGCACCGCCTGCAGCGCGGTCGTCGCCGCGACACCCAACGTTGCGAAGTCGTCGAAGCTGCCGCCCTGCGCCATGTGAGCGACGCCGTCCACGTCGCCCACGGTCAGATACTCGGCAAAGGCGCCGAACTGCGACCCGAACACGGAGTCGCCCGGGGCGAAGCGGGTCACGCTATCTCCGACGGCCTCCACGACGCCGGCGAAATCCACGCCGAATGACGCACCGTTCGGTGCGCCCATGCCGGAAGAAAGCCGCATCACGAAAGGCTGTCCACGCAGGTAGTGCCAATCGAGCGGATTCACGGAGGCCACGTGCACCGCTACCAGCAGTTCATGTGCGCTCGGCACAGGCTTGACCATCTCCTCGAGACGCAGCGTCTCGGGGCCGCCGTAACAGTGCTGTTGCACGGCCCGCATGCGTGCCATCCCCTCGGGCACGGGCACCGGTGAACCGGTGGGGCAGGCCGACTCATAGCTGAGCGCGAGCGCAAATAGAACAAGGGCCGCGCCGAACACGACGGCGCCGCCGAGCAGGAACCGCAGGAGTCGTTTCATGCGGCTCCGTACGTGCGTGTGAGCCGCCGCGTTTCGCCGCGAATGCAAGCAGCGAGCGTTTCATCCGCATCGCGGTGATAGGTTGTGGGCAAGGCTCCAATCAGGAACCGTGCTCCACCATCACCGTTTGTCGCCATGCCCAACTCTCGTTCCACTGCAGGAGCTACGGCGCTGCGGCCAGCCATGTATGCCGGCGTTGCAGCGGCGATCGTGTCCATTGCGGCCGCCGTTGTGGTTCGCTTCGCGCCGAGTGCCGAAACCGTGGCGGCCACGGTGCACTTGCTGCTCAACACGTTGCTGTACGCCACCGCCGGGGCGCTGGCCGCGCGGCTGGGGGCTGCGGGATGGCGCGCGGGGATGTTTGCGGCGTTGGTCGATGCGTTGGTTGGACATGCCATTGCATTCCTCATCATTCCGGCACCCGATGCGGCGACGGTGTCATTGCCGGCGGGAATCGAAGCAACCCCGGGGGTGCTCGCGAGCATGCACCTGTACGGTGCGATGGCGGGCGCGGCGGTGGCCGTCGTGATCGGCATGATTGCCGGCGCGGTTGGCGGACGGGCGGCGGGGCGAGCGCAGCGATTGGGTGGGTGACCTAAAGGGCACCAAGTCGCCCCCCCGGTGAACGCCCTGTCGCGCACCCGATGGTGGCATCGCATCGCGATTGCAGAACGCGACCCACCGTCAGCGACGTCAACCGTCACACGTGATGATTTGCGCGTACGTCCGCCGTGTGCACCGCAATTGTGTACCTGAGGCAAATGGTTGCGACGCCGCGAATGCACGACCTTACAGTTCACTCATCAACCGACAGAGGATGTGGTTATGGCTGAGCTGCATGTACGACGAAACGAACCGAGTGTGTGACCGTGGATGCGCAGGGCGCTTACGCCTCGCCTTCCCGGGGGCGTGCCGACGCGGAAGCATCGCGAAGCTCACGCCTCGCTTCGAGCACGCGCACGAGGGCAATAGAGAATACGAGCCAAGCCACGCCCGCCGCGTACGCACCCAGTACGTCCGTCAGCCAATGCACGCCAAGGTACAGCCGGCTCACACCAACGGCCAGCGTCGTCGCAACGGCGAAGGCGATGGCGAGCACCCGCGCCCACCGCTTGTCCGTGAGCTGCCAGACGAAGTAGGCCAGCAGCCCGTAGAGCACAAGCGCCGTAAACGAATGCCCGCTTGGAAAGCTCGCGCCGTACGCGTCGTGCGGGGTGCCGTCGGTGGGGCGCGCACGATCGAACGCGACTTTGAGCGCGTACAGCAGGATTTCACCGAGTCCGAGCGCAAGGGCCAGCATGAGCAGATAGTCCCACAACCGCCGGATCGCGAAGTACGCGGCCAGCGCGAGCGTGACGACGACCACGAGCACCGGCGCGGCGAAATTCGTGACGCGCGCCATCGCGCGTGCGACGTCGGGCGTCGCAATGCGTTCGGCCGTGCCCTTGACGAATCCGTCGATGCGAAAGAGGGTCTCCTCGTTGACGAATCCTTCCACGATCTCGACGAACGCCCACAGGGCGAACCCGATCACGGTGACCGCGAGCAACGCGCCCACGAGATAGCGCGGCGCGTCGCTGGCGCGGGCGCGGAGGTACGTGGCGAGATCGCGGAGGTTGCGGGGCGCGTCGGCGACGAACTCGCGGGCTTCGGCGATGAAGGGGGAAAGAGACATAGCGGGTTGGTTCTCCTGCAGGTGGCCTCGAGCCGCAGTTCAACGGTGGACGTGGAATCCTCATGAACATACTCCTCTGGAGCGGCCGTTTTGTTCAGCTACTGGCCGCAGTGGCGTGTCTCGTCACGGCCATCAGTGCGATCCATTCGAATCTCTGGTGGATCCGCATCCTCGATTTTCCGCGTACCGCGATGCTTGCCGCCATCGTGGTGCTCCTGGTGGGCAGCGCGCTGTTCGTGCGCACCGCACGCGTGCTGACGGTGGTCGCACTACTCATGGCGGCCGGATATCACTCCTGGCGCATCCGTGATTATACGCCACTAGCTGCGGCAGCACTTTCGCTCGATGCCGCAGCGCATGATACGGCGGCGTGTTTCACGGCCATTGGGTTCAACGTCTTCCAGCACAATCGGGAATATGCCAGGACGATCGCCATGCTCCAGCGCGAGCAGCCCGACGTACTCCTGCTTATGGAGACGGATTCGCTCTGGCTGGCGGCGCTGCAGCCCGTGCTCACAGAGTATCCGCACGTCTCACAACGCGCCCTCGACAACACGTACGGCATGATCGTCGCCAGTCGGCTGGACGTCAGCGACGCGCGCTTCGAACATCCCACGAGCGCCAATACGCCCACGTTCTATGCGACACTCACGACGAGCAGTGGTGCATCGTTCGACTTTGTCGGGCTGCACCCGAGACCGCCACTGCCGGGACAAGATACGGAGCAACGTGACGCGAACATTGCGCGCGCCGCACAACGACAATCCAATGATCTCACGCCCGCACTGGCGATGGGTGATTTCAATGATGTAGGGTGGTCCCGGACGACAAGCCGGTTCATGTCGGAGGGTGGGTACCTCGATCCCCGCCGCGGCCGCGGGTTTTACGCAACGTTCCCGTCCACGCACATCCTTTTCGGTTGGCCGCTCGACCAGATTTTTGTCACGCCGGAGTTCACCGTGGGCGATGTTCGCGTGCTTGCGCATGTGGGATCGGATCATCGTCCGTTGGCGGTTCGCATGTGCCTGAGGAATCAATCGGCAGCGCGGTAAGCGTATTGCATTCCGGTGTACAATCGGCGGTTGGGGCCTCGGTTTTTTGTGCACGAAGCGCGACGCCGACCAAGGCACACGTGACCGCCCGAGCAGATGGTGAATCAAAAGGGCGGTATCTGTGGAGCACGCATTCTTCGATGGGTGGAGCGGAGTGGCTCGTACGATCCTGATGGGCGCACTGGCGTACATCATTCTGGTAGTCGCGCTGCGCGGAGCGGGTGCGCCGTTTCGTTACCGGTGAGCCACAGATGCTCGTACGCCGAGGGGTATTTCTGCACGCGGCGCTACGTCGAACACGGGTGACCGAAAGCGAGGTGCGCGCCGCAGTCCGCGCAGCCGGCGTCAGTGATCTGGAGACGGTCGAGGCGGTGGTGCTCGAGGCCGACGGGTCCTTCAGCGTGCTCCCCCACGGTTCGGCGACGACGGGCTCCAGTCTGTCCGATGTTCGTGCTCCGGCAATTGGCGATACGTCACATGCGGCGTGAACGCGCGTCTCCCCCTTTCGAGACATGGCTTTGGGCTATCGTCCGCAAGGCGTATAAGAAGACCGTCCGCACGGTGGCTGGCCGGTGCATGCAATGCCTCACAGCTTGTAGTGCAATCCGTTACAACGCGCCAACGCCCACTCGAGGAGACGGACATGCGACGTGAACGTGTCAACACCGGTGTGTTGAAAGCACGATGTGTACATGACAACGCCGACGTGTTGAACACACGCTGCGTACAACGTGGGGTGCGCGTGCTGGCGCTGCTGCCTCTGGCGCTGCTGGCCGTCCTCGTCGCGTGTGCCGGCGCGCCCGAATGGCGCTCGGCATCACCGCGTCCGCCGGGTGATGCGTCATCACTTCCACTGTTGAGCGCCGCCATCGTGAGCGAGCCGGCTCCGCCGTTACAATTGACCACCACGACGGCACAAGTCCGTCTGGTGCCCGATGCGTCCTCGTCTGAAGAGCTGTCGCTGTATCTCGCGGACCGGTATGTCGAGTTGGTGCTCTCTCCCGATCACGCGGTCGACGATGAGTTTCTGGAGATCGAGCCGTACGTTGGTCCGATCGAATTTCGCGAGGGCGGCCGCGTGATCAAAACGCTGTCCAATCTGCGACTCGACGCCGGTTCCGCTCACACGTTCGTTTTCTCGCGCGACGCGCGCGGGCGAGTGGATGTGTTGTTGCTGCAGAATCAGCCCACCGAGCAGGTGTCACGCCGCTGACGATGGCGGGCGCAACTATTACGAAGCGTCGGAAGCCGTGCCGCCGTCAACTGCTCGTGATCGATCGGGTTCTCCAGCAAAGCAATGCACGCCACTGGAGGACAGCAGCTCCGGTGTGAGATCGCTGCTGTAGCCGGTCATCAGGACCATGCGTAGTGTGGCCGAGCCACCAGGCGATCCCGTTCTTCCGACGTCTGCGCCGCTTCCAGCGCGAGCTTGATCTCGGTCACATCTTGTGAAGTTCCGGTGGCGCAACACCTCTGCAGACCGGTTCGATCGGGCCCCGGGATGGACTCCAAAAAACGCTCGCGGCTCGGTGGACCGTCCGATTCGGGGAGCCCGCGAATGCGATTTATCTCGCTGGTTCACGACAGCGTGCGCGTTGACAAGTCCGGCCGTGTATCCGAGCACCCGACAGAACTCGGCGTTCACGAACTCGGACGTTATCGTGTCCAGATCCATCAACAAACCGGACTGCGCAGGATCGCCTGATAGATCGCAGGCGACGTAGCAAATGACATGAAGCCGTGACGGTGTGTTCGTTCTTGTTCCGTGCCCTGCTCGAACCCTCCTTCTTCACGCACGCATCATGCGAACCCATTCAGTCTCGATGGCCACGGCGATGGTCTGCGCCACACTCGCGTTCAGCGCGTGTGACAATACACCGCGCACCACCGAACCACCCGTGGAGCCGGACACGCCAACACCGTTCATCGCCACGGTGGCGGCGAATTTCGAGCTCATCGGCGGCTATCGGTTGCAGTCCGACTTTGCGAGCGAAGGGCTGGCACTCGTCAACGACGCCGATGGCTACGTGGTGGAGGCCATCGCGGGGGCCAACGCACAAACGAACAGCGTGCATGTCTTCGACCTTCGCACCGTCGCGGGCAGTGGTGCGAATGCAGCCGCCTATCCCGTGCTCGCGCCTGTGCGCACCTGGCGTGCGGAACAACTCTTCCCACGATGGATTGCCGGTCAGACCCTGCGCGACGTCACCGTCATCACCACGCCCGGCGGATACGAGGTGGCCGGGATCGGACGCGTGTTCTACAACACGAGCCCACGCCCGACCACGCAGATCAACATCCGCGAGTTGCGCAACAACGGCACGACGCTTGGCGCCTCGCGTGAAATTCCCGTTGGTCTGCCCGAGCAGGAGTTCTCCGGCTTTATCAAACACGCCGAGCGCGCGAATGACCTCAGTGCGATCGGCGCCGGCGCGTATGACTCCGGCCAAGGTTCCGTGGCCGGTCTCAGTTATGCCACTCGTCAGCCAAACGGTCAGTGGACCCGTCTGCTCAACCCGCCTTCTTTCGGAGACCTCACAACGCCGCGACTGCCTCGCGACAACGGCTATACGTGTCCGGGTGGTGCGAGTTGGGTGTGCATCCCGCCCGTTGGTGATCGTGGTGTGTGGTCGACGGAGCGCATTGGCGGCGGCGGTGTGCGTTTCGGACGCACGGTCCTGTTCATCGCGACATTGGGTTACGGCGAGCGAACATACGACCGGCAGAGCTATACGTTCGGCGATCCGTCACTCGACCGTGCGGTCGCGTACTTCTTCACGCACGACGACGTGTCACAATCCGTTCGCTTTTTGGGCTATGATCGATGGACGTCGGCCAATCCGGGTGAACCGGTCATTGGCGTGGCCCTCGGCCGCCTGCGCGGCAACCCAAGCTTGCTGTTGTATGTGCTCAAGGGCAACGCGTGGGAGAACGGTCGTCATCGTGTGTCGCCGGTGCTGCAGGTATTTCGCATCAAAGGAACGGACGTCACACGCTGACGAACGACGAGCGCACGCCGGTACTGACTTCGCGCGGTACACGTGAGAGTGGAGATGTGGCACTTCCTGGTTCGAGCCCGGACCCGACCGTTGCTGCCACCTTGACGGGTTTCTGCCGTTCCTCCTACCTGGCCTCCGTCGACGAGCTGAGGCCGAAGATGTTGCCCTCGGTGTCTTGGCAGAGCGTGACCCAGCCGAACTCTCCGATTGAGAACTTGGGTCGAATGATCATTCCACCGGCATCGGCCACACGCGCTTCCTCAACCGCACAATCCTCGGACATAAAATACACGACGGTCCCGCCCACCCCGGGTCTGGCATGCGGTGCCTTTGTCAACGCGCCCGCTGCACCGTATGCGCTCATGGCGGCAGGAAAGCTCATCATTTGCGTTTCACTGGTGGGATCTCCCATCGGCTCAAGCCTGGCCCCCAGCACCGCTTCATAAAAGGACACCGCTCGTTTGAGGTCATCTACATAGATGTCGAACCATCCAACGGCATTCATCTTGGGCATACGCAACTCCTTGGGTTAGTGTGAGGCCAAGAAGGTACCAAGCCGCAGGT
>JBBRDP010000179.1:0-7175 GCA_038203795.1 Gemmatimonadales bacterium | reverse complement strand
CGTTCGTCGCCATAGGCCGTGTACATGCGCCAGCGCACATAGCGCAGCGACGGCAATGGCAGGAACGGAAACCGGTGCCACCAGCCTCGCATCCGAAAGCGCCAGGCGACGCGCAGCAGGTCAACAGCGAGCGCCGGGTTGAGCACGGCGCGCACGGTGAGCGAGAAAACAAGGGAGAGCCAAGGCATGTACATCAAGCATACCCGGTCGGCGACGCCACCGATAGATTCGTGCGATGAACTTCACCGACTACCAATCCCTCGCCGCGCGCACACTCGGCCGCGACCGCACGCATGAACAGCAACTTGCCAACGCCGCGCTCGGTCTTACGGGCGAAGCGGGCGAAACGGCGGAGCTGATCAAGAAGCATCTCTTTCATGCGACGCCGCTCGATCGCGACGCCATGATCAAGGAGCTCGGCGATTGTTTGTGGTACATCGCCGCCTTTGCCACGGTGCTCGACATTCCGATGAGCGACATTGCCGATCGCAATATTGAAAAACTGAGACGTCGGTATCCGGACGGCTTTGATCCGGAGCGCAGTATCAACCGCACGGACTGACTGCGCCTCTCAGCGAATCCAGCTCACGCCATCGAGGCCATCGGGCACGCTGAGTCCCAGACGCACGAGTGCGCTGGGCATGACGTCCGCGGTGCGACGCGGCGTACCGTCGGGTACCGCGTCTACGATGAGCGGCACCATCATCTGCTCGCGATGCAGCGCCCCGTGCGTAGAGCGATGCGGCGTGGGTTCGTATCTGTCACGTAAATCCCATCCAACTGACGCCGAAAGCAGAATGTCTCCGCCGCGCAGCGCCGGCGTCACGTCGGCGAGCTGCACAATCGCGTCGGGGTAATCGGTGTGCGCGCAGGCATCATGTGCTTCCGCACTCGACATAAACGGAGCATCGCGCCCGATGCCCAGCGGATCGCCGGTGATGCGTGTGTAACTCCAGCGCTGCACCGCCGCGTCGTGAGAAATCAACGCGGACCCTCGCGTCGCATGGCTCACGCGGACAGTGTGATCGTCGATGGCGACGGCGGCCAGATCCACACTCTCCCGCGCGAGTATCGCATCGTGGAGCGACTCCCAGCGGTCCGACAACCTCGGCCACCACAGGCGCGTGCGATGCTGCGGCTCCACGTAGACATGCGCCATCGCATTGCCGCCCACCATCACGGCCACGTCTGGATTGCGCAAGAAAATTTTGGGATGCGCCAGCACACGATGACCGAGTTCGCGAATCGCGTCGGCCAGTTCATCGTGCTTCGTGACATCCGCGTGCCCATGATCGGCCACCAGCCACACGTGCAATCGTGACGCCCACCCATCGCGTTGCGCGATATCCTCGACCTCGCCAATAAATGCGTCGACATCGAGCAATGATCTTCGCACCTCAGCCGATTGCGCGCCGAAGGCGTGCGCGAATTTGTCGGGTGTGAGAAAGCTCATCACGGCGAACTGCGGCCGGTCCTTTCGCAGATGACTGAGTACGCGATCAACGACTTGTTGCTCCACGCGCCGCCAGCCGACGAGGTCGCCACGAAAATGCGGCAGAAACGCGCGGGCGGCCCAGAGCCAGCCGCGCCCGGGATGACGCACGCCGCGCGCACCGCGTCCGAGCAGCGTGGAGCCGGCAACGCTCGAGGTCGCGAGTTCGAGCAGCGTCTGCGACGTGAGGTCGAGATCGTTATCAAGCAGGCGGATCTCGGGCCCCACGTAACTGCGCGCGTACGACGGCCATGACGCCGTCTTGCGACTGCGATCAAACCACCGCAGCCCCGGCAAGCCGATGCGTCCCGGGAACCGTCCCATGAGAAACGGTGTGTAGGCCGGCCCGGTGACGGATGGGAAACAACTGGATATTTGCGTCGAGACCCCACGTGCGGCGCGAGCGGCGAGCCGTGGCAGTTCACCGGCGTCCATCGCGGCTTGCAGCACGTCGGGCCGCACACCGTCCGCGACCACCAACAGCAGCGTGTCGTGCGACGCACTCATGCGGCGGCCCGGTGGCGTCTGCCGTGACCTGCGGCGTAGCTTGAGGGATTGCTCCCGTTGGCGCGGAGCGATGTTCCTCCTACCCATTGGTCATGGCGCGATCGAGTAGTCGAACCACGGTGCACACGAAGTCCGGCAAAAAAAACGCGGCGCCGACCGCGCCCAAGGTCGCCGCAGCGTCTCCCACGGCGCGCAAGGCCGCCGCCACGGCCGCGAAGTCTGCGAAGCTCGTCAAGCCCGCCAAGCTCGCGCAATCCACCGCGAGTCGGCAAAAGGGCGGGAAGGGCGGTCCCACGACCATCACCGGCAAGCCGGCCACACCTGCGGTTCGCGCGAAAGCGGAGGCAAACTCGGTTGAGCAGTATCAGCGTCGCACCGAGGAAGGGCACCGCATGGCGGGTCGCGATCCTGAAACCGCGCCGCTCGTCTCGAAAGGACAACGTGCCGAACGACGGCCGCGCCGAGCGCTGCGCGACGTCGATGTGTCGATTCGCAATATCCCGCTGCTGACGGACGACGAAAAACTGTTGCAAAGCCCTGAAGTGACGAACGGTTTCACGCAGACCGATCCGTGGCGCGCCATGCGCATCTTCAGCGAAGTCATTGAAGGCTTTGACGCCCTCGCGCATGTGTCCAAAGGCGTGTCGATCTTTGGCAGCGCGCGGACGAGTCCCGACGATCCGCAGTATCATCAAGCGCGCGAGGTTGCGCGACTGCTCGCCGACCAGGGCTTCGCGATCATTACGGGTGCCGGCCCCGGCATCATGGAAGCGGCCAACCGCGGCGCCAAGGATGTGGGTGGGCAGAGCATCGGCTGCAACATCGAGCTGCCTTTTGAGCAGGGCGCGAATCCATACGTCGATACGCTCGTGAACTTCCGCTACTTCTTTGTGCGCAAAACAATGTTCGTGAAGTATTCCAACGCCTTTATCATCTTCCCGGGCGGGTTTGGCACGCTCGACGAGCTTTTCGAAGCGCTCACGCTCATTCAGTGCGGCAAGATCTATCAGTTTCCCATCATCCTTTTTGGCCGGCATTATTGGGCCGGTCTCATGCGCTGGCTGAATTCCCGAGTCGCCGGCGAAGGTAAAATCTCGCCGGGTGATCTCGATCTCATCATGCTCACCGATGATCCGGCCGAAGCCGCGCAAGCGGTGATCGATGCGCACGCCGCGCAGAAGGCGTCCCCCGATGTCTGATCGCACGTTGTCTGTTCGCTCTTCCACGTCGAGGTCCGAAATGATCACTGGGTCTGTCAATGCACAGCGCGCATCGCACGCGCTCATGCTGACGGGAGTACTGGCACTGATTGCCGTGAGCGCCCCCCGCGCCGCCGCGTCGTCGCCGGTCATCGCAAATGTCGTCACGTCGTCAAGCCCCACACAGGACGAAGCGTTCCTGCGCGTGCGTGTGGACGAAGCGCGGAACAAGCTCTTCCTGGAGATTCCGGTCGCGCAACTTGGCCGGGATTTCCTTTACCAGAATACACTGGCAACCGGCCTGGGCACGGGTTCACTCGACCGCGGACAGCTTGGTGCGAACTTCGTGGTGCGGCTCGAGCGCCGCGGCGGGCGCATTCTCATGGTGCGTGACAACGTAGATGTTCGTGCGATCGGCGCCGACGCCGCAGGGCAGCGGGCGGCCACGGAAGCCTTTCCGCGCTCCGTGATCGCCTCGTTCACGATCGACGGCGAAACCGGTGGCGTCGTGACCATCGATGCCACCACGTTTTTCCTCTCGGACGTGTACGGCGTGGCCGACGGTCTGCGTGGTGGGCAAGGGGGCGGCTCCTACCGGGTGGACGCGTCACGCAGCTGGTTTGACGCCGACCGCACGAAGAGCTTCCCGAAAAACGCCGAAGTGCACGCCGTGCTGACGTTCACGTCCGATGCGCCGTCTGCGGCAGCACGCCGCGTGGCACCGGACGCGCGCGCCCTCACGTTCGAGCAGCACCACTCGTTGGTGGTGCTGCCGGAAGCGACGGGATTCACATCACGCGCCTTCGACCCACGGGTTGGGTTTTTCGGGACGCAGTTCAGCGATCTCGCGCAGGGGTTTGATCAGAACTACCGCGACGGCTATATCGATCGCTGGCGTCTGGTGCCAAAAGATCCGGCGGCGTACGCGCGCGGTGAACTCGTGGAGCCGGTCACGCCGATTGTCTACTATCTGGATCCGGGCATCCCCGCTCCGTATCGCGAAGCATTCCGTGAAGGGGGCAACTGGTGGGCGAAGGTGTTTGAAGCCGCCGGATTCAAGAATGCGTTCGCCGTGCGCGACCTGCCGGCCGACGCCGATGCCATGGACGCGCGGTACAACATGCTCTACTGGATTCACCGCACGGGACCAGGCCCGTCGGTGGGGCCGAGTTACAGCGATCCGCGTACGGGTGAAATCGTGCGCGCCGTGGTGCGCATGGATGCGTGGCGTTCGCTCATCGACTACAACATCTGGGCGGGCACCGTGCCAGCATCGGGCCCCAATGGTCCGAACGTGAGCGCGGAAGACTTTACGATGGCGCGACGCAAACAACACACGGCACACGAAATTGGCCATACGCTCGGACTTGGCCACAACTTCATTGCGTCGTCACAGGGACGTGCGTCGGTGATGGACTATCCGGTGCCGCTCATCACGCTGGCCGCGAATGGCACGCCGGATTTGCGCAGCGCCTATCGCGATGGTCCGGGCGCGTGGGATTCCATCGCCATTCGGTACGGCTATCGCTGGTACCCCAACGAAGCCGCCGAACGTGCAGGCAACGCGGCCATCATTCGCGAAATGCTGCAGAAAAATCTGCGCTACGTGGGCGATTCGCACGCCGGGCCGAACGGATCGATCCCTGAAGTCACGCGCTGGGTGGAAGGTACCACCATGTTTGACGCAGCCACACGCACCTCGCAGGTGCGTCGCGTGCTCATGGACAAGTTCAACGAGCGCGCCATCAAGCCGGGTGAGCCCATGCACCTGCTCAACATGCGGTTTGCGCATGTGTATCTGCACCATCGCTATTCGCTCGAAGGATTGATCAAGAATGTGGGTGGCATGGATTTCCGCTACGCGCTGCGTGGTGACGGACAGACGCCAACCACGATTGTCCCGGCGGAAGCGCAGCGTCGCGGGCTCACCATGGCGCTCGATGCCTTGCGTCCGTCTGAGCTCGCCGTGCCTGCTCGGATTGTGTCCATGATTCCGCCGTCACCGCCGGGTATGGGTGGTGAAATGACGTGGATTGATGGCAGCGGCGGCACCGCGTTTGATCCGGTGACGCTCGCGGGCGGTCTGGCCACGGAGGTGCTCAACGGCTTGCTCGATCCTGAGCGTGCCGCACGACTGGTGTTGTTCAACTCGCAAGACAACGCCGCGCTCGGCCTCGACGAAACGATCACTACGATTGTGGCGCGCACCTGGGGCGCGGCAGCTGCGCCGGCAACAGAGCAGATCTATCAACGCGCGACGCAACGTGCGGCGCTCGATGCCTTGCTCGACCTCGCCGGTAACGTGCGGGCGATGCCGGAAGTGCGCGCCATTGCCACCCATCACGTGTCGCAGCTTGATGCGCAGTTGGCCTCGGCGAGCGGTGGCAGTGGGCCAGAGGTCGCGCATCGTACGGCGGCGCGTCGCGACATTGCCCGGTTTGTCGCTGGCAACGATGTGCCGGCTGCACGCACACGATTCCCGGTGATCACGCTGCCGTGGCCGTGATGCGCTCTGATGCTACTCAATGCTGTAAGATGAGACTCGATGCTACTTGATAACTGAGGACGTTCGCAGCGCGCGCACCATGTTGTCGGGCGAGTATTCGCCGTGAGAGAACCAGTGCGTCATGGGACGCGCGCCGAGCACATCGCGGCGGATGGCCACATCGGTCCATCCCGCCGCGATTCTCGTGTCGATGTTGTGAATTGTGTGCTCGAGCCAATCGGCCTTGTGCGCGAGGTGTGCGACGCCGCGTGGCAACAGGCCACGATGACTGCAGAAGACGCGTACCGGTGCGCGTGCAACAATGGCGCGCAGCGAGGTGAGAAGTGCACGCGGATCTTCGTTCGCATGCGCGATACGCACCTTCGCGCCCAAATACAGATCGCCGGCGAACAGCGTGCCCGTCTGCTCATCCCACACCGCGTGATGATCCGCGCTGTGACCGGGCGTTGCGATCAGGCGCAGCGTATCGTCGTGAAACGATTGCAATGCGCCGACGGTGGGCTCTGGCGTCTGCCACGTGAACCGCCGATAGAACGGGATGCGCTGCCGTCGTGCCGCGTAGTCAATGGTGCGGGGGTCTGCGCCTACGGGTATGCCGTGCTCGGCCAGCGTGCGGAGATTACCCGCATGATCTTCATGGTGGTGCGTGATCAGCGCGCCGCGCACACTGTTCAGTCGCAGCCACGCGGCAAACGGTTCGTGCGCGGCGGGAAATCCACTGTCAATGAGCACGCCGCGCACCAAATAGGCCTGCACACTGTACCCCACGGCGCGGCTCCGCCGCCACGAGAAACCGAGCACGGTGACATCGTCATGCTGCGTGAGATGAATCATGCTACGCCATCTCTGGCGGGCGAACATCGCAGGTCATAACTTTGTCCCGTTTCCACTACACTCCAGCGCCACAGGAACTCCACATGACCCTGGCTCGACTGTTTGCGTGTGTGATACCCGCGCACCGCGCCGCTGCGCACATCCTGCGTATGAGCACGGCCACGCTGCTGGTTGGAACGCTATCCGGTTGCGCGGACCGCGCACAGGAACGCGACGCCGACACGCGAATAGTAGCCGAGCTTGTGCCTCGGCGCATCGCGAGCGTGTGTGACAACGCGGATGCGGTCGGTTGTTTACTCGGACCGCTGGCGGGTGCGTTGCCGCGCGCGGACGGCTCGACGATTGTCGCGAACCAGGACGGTCCGCTTTTTCGTTTTGATTCGGCGGGTGTGTTTATTGATTCGCTCGGTCGTACGGGACGGGGCCCGGGCGAGTTCGAGTCAATCATGCAGTTCGGCGGCGGTGTGGCTGATTCGGTGGGCATCGTTGATGTGAGGGGATTGCGTGTTGCGTGGATCCCGCCGGTCGGCGTGGGCGGACGCAACGAGCCGATTCCGTATGAGATGTCCACGGAAGACGTGCAGGTCTCGGATCGGGGCAGCTTCCTGTTTGCCGTGCCGGGCACGGATACGGCAGG
>JBBRDP010000178.1:0-7182 GCA_038203795.1 Gemmatimonadales bacterium | reverse complement strand
CTCGGCCACATTACGGCCCGGTATTCGCGCGAGTCGGGGCTTCGCACGTTTGAGCGATCCATTGCATCGATCCTGCGCAAGCGTGCCCGCGCCAAGGCCGACGGCGATGAGAGTACGTGGGTGATCGACATTGCGCGGGTTGAACAAATCCTCGGCGCGCCGCGCTACAGCATGGAAGAAGCGGAGAAGGAACCGGAGATCGGTGCCGTAACCGGTCTCGCCTGGACCAGTACGGGCGGTGAACTCATGACCATCGAGGCGTTGCGCATGCCCGGCAGCGGCAAACTGACGGTGACCGGCCAACTCGGCGGCGTGATGCGCGAATCGGTAGATGCGGCATACTCGTTTGTCCGCTCACGCGCCTCAACACTTGGCATCGCCGAGATCGAGTTCAAGGAATCCGATCTGCATTTGCATTTCCCGGCGGGCGCGATTCCGAAAGACGGACCGTCGGCCGGCATTGCCGTTACGCTGGCGCTGGCCAGTGCCCTCTCACGCCGCCCGGTGCGTCGCGACGTGGCACTCACCGGCGAGGTGACGCTGCGTGGCCGCGTGCTCGAGATTGGCGGGGTGAAGGAAAAGGTGTTGGCCGCCTATCGCGCCGGGCTGCGGGAAGTGATTCTGCCCAAGAGCAATGAGAAGGATTTGCGCGACGTCCCCGAAGAAGTTCGCAACGGGATGGCGTTTACGTTTGCCGCGACGATGGACGAAGTGTTTCATCTCGCGTTGCTCGTGAACGCCACCGATACGCCGGCCGATCGCGCAGACGATACCCTGCCCCTGCCGCTCGACGATGCGCCGCGTCCGGCGGAGACGGCGCGTGGCCACGCCTCAGAACGCCGTCGCGAGCGCGTGCAGCAGTAAACCAACGAGGCCGCCCACGACGGTACCGTTGATGCGAATGAACTGTAGATCACGCCCGATCTGCAGTTCGATCTTGCGCGAGGTGGCATCGGCGTCCCACTGCGCCACGGTCGCGGCGATGAGCTGCGCCACCTCGCCGCGCGCCTGCTCTACCGCGTAGGTCACGAGTTCCACCACCCAGAGTTCCACCTTGGCACTCAAGGCGGGGTCGGAGAGCACCGAGCGCCCAAGGCCGCTCACCCAGCGTTCAATCGCGTCCGGCTCCGCCTGCTCTTCCTGTGCCACGCGTTCGGCGTATCGCGTGATGCGCCCTTTCACATCGGTCCACACCTCGCGCGAGAACTCTGACACCGACGGATGCTCGAGCAACTCGAGCTTGAGTTGTTCAGCGCGCGCAATCACCTCGGGCGACGACCGCAGCGATTCAACAAACCGCTGCACCGCTTCGTCATAGCGCGTCCGCAGCGGATGGTCAGCATCAGCGGCGACGGCGGCCAGTGTGTTCTCCACGCTGGTCACGATGCGGTCATGAAGCTTGTTCTCGACCATACCCGGTACCCACCACGGGCTCTCCGCTTTGATGCGGTCGCGAATGACCTCCTCGTTCTCGGCCACGAATCGCGCGGCCAGGCGCAGTGCGTCGTCGAGCAGCCCTTGATGCCGTCCACCCACGGTCAGCAGTTCGAAACCGCGCGCGAGCAGTGGCGCCACCTGCATCGTGCGCAAGCGCGACACGACGGCGCGATCGGCCAACGCTTGCACGTCGTCGTCCTTGAGCACGTTCACAGCGCCTGACAATCCGGACGCAACATGTCGCGCGAGACGACGCGAGTTTTCCGGTTCAGCGAGCCAACGCGCTGCACGTTCGCCAAGCTTCATGGCGGCAATTTTTTGCGTGACCACGTCGCGTTGCAGAAAATTCCGCTGCACAAAATTGCCGAGCGCCGTACCGATGCGATCTTTGCGCGACGCCACAATCGCCGTGTGCGGAATCGGAATGCCCAGCGGATGCCGGAACAACGCGGTGACGGCAAACCAGTCGGCAATCCCGCCGACCATGGCCGCTTCGGCGAAGGCGCGCACCCACGCCAACCATGGAAATTGCGTTTCGTACCAGCGCGACACGCCAAACAGAATTGCGACCATCACCAGCATGCCAGTGGCCGCGCGCTTCATCGAGTTCAGGCGCTGTCGCTTGATCTCGTCGTCGGCGGTAATCCGGAGCGCTGGTGGCAGCGACTCGTCAACCGGCTCCATGGGTGAAGTCAGCGGGCCAGCGTGATGCGCGACGCGTCAATCAACCCATCAGCCTGTCCCGCCGGCGCGTCGGTAATGATCACCAGCGGACGACCGTCGCGCTCGAGCACTTCCAGTCGCACGGTACGCGCAAGCGGGCGGCCGCGCGCGCTGTCTGCGGGCGCGGTGAATCGACGCAGGGTCGCATCTTCGGCGTCACGCGTGTACACCCCGACGTACCGCTTCTTGATCCACTGCGCAAAGGCATCCACAAACTCCGCCGCATCAACCGTGTTGTCCCAGACACTTGCCCAGACGAGTGCGTCGCCCTGTGGCAGGTCGATCCACGCATAGCGGTCGCCAGCGACTCCCTGTGCCGCACGCGCTGATTGCGTCTCATTGGGTACATACTGAAACAAAATGAGCCGGGTTTCAAACTCACCAAACACGTTGGAGAACGTGACGGTGCCGCGCGATGGTTCGGGGAGCGTCACACGCATGGGTGCGGTGCGCTCGGACTCGGCGAGCGGTGTATCACCCGTGCCAAAATACGCCGCATCACTGAGCAACTGACGCGTCGATACGGGCATATCCTGCAGCACATCGTCGCCCGGACGGCGATTCACAAACCGGAACACGAAGTCGGCGCCGCCCGTGTACGGGAACAGCAGGGACTCGCGCAAGATCATGGGCGCGCTCGCGAAGATCGGCATGCCATCCTGCGCATCGCGCATGGCCAGGCGCGCACGATCCCAGCCACCCAGACGAAGTCCCGTCTCGCCCATCGACGCACGCAGCTGCGCGTAGACCGCCTGTCCCTCAAGGATGGCCTGTGCGGTGACCTGTCGGTCGGCGTCGTCGGTGCGATTCTGGATCGAGTCGATGTTGACGTACTGATCCTGCAACGCGTGCACGAGTTCATGCGTGATCGTCACCTCGACGAGGTCTGATCGCACATCGTCCACTACGTACAACACCTTGGTGGCCGGATCGTAGTAGCCCACGATCTGCTCCTCGAGCAGTCGGCGTAGCAGTTCGCCCACATTCACGGAGTCCGGGATCAATCCGAGTCGCTTGTACACGCCTTCTTGTCCGGCGAGCAACGTTTGGGCGCGCTCGCTGGTGAGCTGCTTGAGCAGGAACGCACGCACTTCGGCCTTAGATCGTGTCTCCAGCACGGGTGTCGTCTTGAACGTCAGGCCGGTGGCTTGCTCGACCTTGGGGATCGCGCGGCCGAGCGTCTTCGCATAGGGACCGTCACCAACTGACGGAGCGGAGTCGCACGCGGCCAGCAGCAGCAGCGCTACACAGCCCCCACACAGCGGGTGTCGCACAAGAGAGCGTGTCATCACGAAATGGTTCACAGGCCAAGGGCGCGCTCGAGGTACCAGGCGATGAGCGGATCTCCCCAAAGCAAGGCCAGGAGCGCGGCAGGCGCAAGGAACACGCCGAACGGCACATCGGGAAACGCGAACTCTTCGCCACTGCGGCGTGTTTGCAACCACACGATCGGTCCAACAATCACGAGGAAGAGGACGGCTCCAAGTGCGGCACCGGCCACAATCGTGAGCAGCGAGCGTGGCGCGCCCAGACACGCACCAACAAATGCCATCAAGGTTTCGTCGCCGAAACCCATGGCTTCTTTTTTGAGCACTACTTCGCCGAGCCAGCCAATGATGCGGATCGCACCGGCACCCACGCAGGCACCGAGGATTGCATCCCACGGCCCAACAAAATGCGAGGCCCCGTCGAGGTAGAGCGCCGCGACCACCGACGTGACCAGGGCAAACACCAGACCCGTGATGGTGAAACCATCGGGAATCAGATAGTGCTGCGCATCGGTCAAGGCGATGCCGAGCAGGATCGTGCCGACGACCGCGATGCGCAGGGCTTCGAACGTAAAGCCGAAGGCGAAGACACTGGCGAACCAGCCAAGCCCAACGAGCAGTTCGATGAGCGGATATTGCGGCGAAATGCTCGCCTGGCACCCCGCACACCGGCCGCCAAGACGCAGCCAGCCGAGCACCGGAATGTTCTCATGCCACCGAATCTGTCGTGCGCACAATGGGCAGCGTGAGGGCGGCGACACCACGCTCAAGTCGGCGGGCCATCGTGCCACGCACACGTTGAGGAACGAGCCAAAACATGCACCCACCACGAGCGTGGCGAGATAGAACGGCCAGAATATGGCGAGCGGGTACAGAGCGAGCATGACACGCCGGAGTCAGGGAGCGCCGGTCTCGAGCACGTACAACAAAATGCCCGCAGCCACGGCAACGTTGAGTGATTCAGAACCAGCCACCATGGGAATGGCGACCGAACGGGCAGCGGACGCCGCGACATGCGGCGATATCCCTGCCCCCTCGTTGGCCACCACCAGCGCCACGCGCACCGGGCGTGTCTTGACGGCGACGTGCAGCGGCTCTCCTTGAGCATCGGCCACCCACAGTGGAATGTGATGCCGATCGAGCCAGCCGACCGTTTCCTCCCACGTGAGCGACGTCACGCAATGCGTGAAGAGCGCACCCATCGCGCTACGGACGACTTTGGCGTTCCATAGGTCAACCGTGCCTGGAAGGGCAATCGTCACAGACACACCGAGCGCGGCCGCCGATCGTATGATCGTGCCCACGTTTCCGGGATCCTGGACGGCGTCGAGCACCAGGACGGTGCCGGAAGCCGGCAAACTTTCCGGAGGGCTCGGGGGTATGCTAGCCAGTGCCAGAATGCCCTGCGGGGATTCCGTGTCGGCCGCGCTGGCGAACTCCTTGTCGTTGACAGTTTCTACGGGAATACGGCGTGTCTCACAACGTTTGATCAGTCGGGCAGTGCGCGGTTCGTCTACGGCATCGAGGGAGACGAGGGTGCCGCGCACCTGAAGGGCACTTTCGAGCAGCACCTCCACGGTTCGCACACCTTCCGCCACGAACAGCCCATGGCGCTCCCGGGCCTTGCGGCGCTTGAGGTCACGGGCGAGGGAGAGCAGCTTCACAGTGGCTCCACAGTCGGGTAGGTCGGAATCTCTGAGGACGACAGGCAGGATCACCAGTCATCGCGCCGCGAGCGGCGAAGGTAGAGTGATATGGGCATGATCGAGTCGGGACACAACCGTCTGCAGACGGCGGGTTTGAGGAAACGACCACGGCGAACGTCCGGGCTGCGGCTTCCGCTCGCGCTGGCCATTGTGGCTGCGGGTGTGGCCGGCTGCGTGGCGTCCACACAGGAAGAGGTCTCGATGGGTGCGCAGTACGCGAGCCAGATCAACCGCGAGCTGCCCATCATTACCGATCCGGAGGTCACGCGCTACATCACGGTGCTGGGCGACTCCATTGCGCGTGTGGCCGATCAGCGCAATCTCGATTGGCACTTCTATGTTGTCGACCAGGCCGAGGTCAACGCCTTCGCGGTACCGGGTGGGTACATCTACGTGAATCGTGGTCTGATTGAACGGGCGGCCACGATGTCCGAACTCGCCGGCGTGCTCGGTCACGAGATCGGCCACGTGACCGAACGACACAGCATGGAGCAAATGGCCAAGGCGCAGCAGGCGAATCTGGGCATCGGTATCGCGTGCATTCTGGCACCACAGGTGTGCAATAGTGGCCTCGGCTCAGCGGCGATTCAGTTTGGCGCCGGTGGCGCGTTCGCCAAGTTTTCGCGGGACGATGAGCGCGATGCCGATCGGGTTGGGATCGACTTTGTAGTGCGCGCTGGCATCGATCCGCGCGGCATCCCCGCCATGTTTCGCACACTCCTCGCCGAACGGCAGAGCAAACCCGGCGGACTCGATGGCATGTTCTCCACCCATCCACTGGCCGAAGATCGCGTGGAAGATGCGGAACGCATCATCGCGCAGATCGATCCGGTGATTGTGCGGTCGCTCGCCACCGACACGCGTGCATTTCAGCAGTTCAAGGCGCGTCTCATGTCGCTGCCGCCATCGCCAACCGCGGGGAATCGGTGAGCGATCCGGTCCGCGTCCCGAACGTCCCCGTCGCACTCACGATCGCCGGTTCCGACTCCGGCGGCGGCGCCGGCATTCAGGCCGACCTGAAAGTATTTCAACGCTATCACGTATTTGGCACGTCCGTGATCACTGCGATCACCGCGCAGAACACGCAGGGGGTGACGAGCTGGGAAGCGGTGTCGAGCAAGATGGTGCGCGCGCAGTTGGAATGCGTGGCGGCTGACCTGCGTCCGGCGGCGGTGAAAAGCGGAATGCTGGGCAACCGGGAGATCGTGAAGACGGTTGCGGAAGCGCTCGCGGAGCACGCCCTGGTACCCTACGTGCTTGATCCGGTGATGGTGGCAACATCCGGTGACTTGCTGGTCAACGCGGGAACCGTCGCGAGCATTCGCGAACGCCTCGTGCCGCTGGCCATGCTCGTCACGCCGAACCTGGACGAAGCACAGGTGCTCCTCGAGCAGCCGGTCCACGACATCAGCACCATGGAGCGCGCCGCGCGAGCGCTCGTGGAAGAGCACGGCGCGAAGGCGGCCCTTGTCAAGGGCGGTCACCTGCCGGGCTTGGAGATGATCGACGTGCTCTACGTCGACGGCGACATCCAGCACTTCCGGCATCCGCGTGTGGAGACGACGAGCTTGCACGGCACCGGATGCACCCTGAGCGCGGCCATTGCCGCACATCTCGCCCGCGGTAATACGTTACGCGATGCCGTGCGTGATTCCCTCGACTACGTGCACCGCGCGATTCTCTCCGCACCCGCGCTCGGCAGCGGGCACGGTCCGCTCAACCACTGGGCCTGACGTCTCCATCCGCTGTTGCAACATCACCACGCGTCCGCCCGGCGCCGCACGCCGTCGTGCGGCAACAGGCGGCAACAGGCGGCAACAGACAACACGAGACGACCGGCTGGCAGCGCGAATGTACAGCGGGACCGAACGACTACGCGTGGAGCGGTTTGGTCGCGCGCACGAATGCAGCGATGAAACGTCCCTCGATCTGATCGAGTAAGTCATCGTTCGGTAGTCCCGCCAGTTCGAGGAACGTTCGTGCATCGGCGGGCGCGTATTCGCGCGTGGGCTCGACCGTTCCGTTTATGAAGCCGACCTCCTGCACCA
>JBBRDP010000177.1:0-7201 GCA_038203795.1 Gemmatimonadales bacterium | reverse complement strand
TCATTCCGGAAACGGCACGTCCTCAAGACCCGGACCGGCAGCCACGCGCGTGACCACCGATGCCGCACGCGCCATTGAGCCGTCGGGCCACGCAATGCCTGACACCTCGCACTGTGCAAACTCAATCGCCGGAAGCGGTGCGTCCACCCGAATCGTCGTGAGCTGCAGCATGAGCTGCACGTGCTCATGCTGTCCCGCCAGCTTGGCCGTTTCATCGCGGTGACTGACGAACTCACAGGCTTGAACTGCTTTCTCAATCGTTTTCCATCGGCGCAACAACTTCGCGGCCGTGCCTTTGCCAACACCCTTGACGCCGGGAATATCGTCGCCCTCTTCACCGCAGAGCGCTTTGAACGCCGGCAGATTCTCGGGTAGCACACCAAACCGATCCATGACATCGGCGCTGCTCCACGATCTGATGCGCGTGCCCCCGGCCCCTTTGCCCGCGCCCACGTACGTTGCAACATCAACGCCGTCTGCGACGAACTGCAGCAAGTCGGAGTCGTTCGACAACAGGGTCACGCGCGCCACACTCCGGAACGTGGCCATCAGCGACGCAGCCACGTCGTCGCCCTCGAACTCCGGCACACTGACGCTCACGATGCCCGTTGCTTCCACGCCTTCACGAATGGGCGTCACGCGTGAGCGCATGGCACCGGTACGCCGATGTTTGTACGATGGGAATAACGCATGGCGAAACGTGGGCCCATCATGATCCCACGCGGCCACCAGATGCGTAGCCCCGGCGTCGAGCGCCGCACCGCGCGCCATTTGTGACCAGAGACGCACGCCGTTGTCCACATCGCCGTTCGCCACGTGGGCGGCGCGGGCGGCGAGCGATTGTGCGTCGATGATCAGCAGGTGTGGTTGGGGCATCCTGCCAAACTAGCGGCCGGCGCACGCGCCGAGGTTACGGCCGTGGGCGCGACCGCGGCGGATCGTTGCGTGGCGGCTCCGGCACCACCTGCCGCTTCACTTCCGCGCCGATCTTGCGCAGGATGGACTGTCGCATTTTCCCTTCGCCCAGCGCCTCGCCGAGTGCTTCGACCGCTGCGTCGATCGCGTCGCCCGGCAGCTCACCAAGCCCACCGGTGAAACGGAACCATCCTCCATCGCACGACTCGGTGGGCGCCGCACCAGCCTTGAACCATTCGAGCTGCGGTTCACCGCACCAATCACTGGCGAGCAGTCCGGTGTTCCGGTCGATCGTACGCGCTTGCAGCGACAGTGGCGCAGCCCACGCGCGGTCACGGTCTGGTGAGCGCCACCCGTTGCGCATGAACTGCGCCCACACGGGTGCCGCGTAGCGCCCGCCGGAGGCCGCCGCACCGAGCGAGCGTGGCGTATCGGTACCCAGCCACACACCCGTGACGAGCGACGGCGAATAGCCCACGAACCACGCATCGGTGCCGTCATTGGTGGTGCCGGTCTTGCCCGCCACGGGCCCCTGCACACCAAGTTCACGCACCGCGCGCCCGGTCCCGTTGTCCACGGCCGAACGCAGCATGCTCGTGACCAGGAACGCGTCTTCCACCGACATCGCGCGGTCGCGAGTGCTCGGCGTGCGTTCCCACAACAATTCGCCGTCGGCGGTTTCAATGCGCGTGACCACATGCGGCGTCACACGCCATCCACCATTCGCAAACGGGGCGTACGACGCGGTGAGTTCGAGCGGCGTAAGTGACGCGCTGCCGAGCGAGAGTGATGGGACATCGGGCAAATCGGACAGCACACCGTTCGCACGCGCCACCGCAATTATGCGATCGTTGCCGACATCCTGCGCCAGGCGCACCGTGGCAATGTTCGACGAGCGCATGAGCGCTGTGCGCATCGTCATGCGTCCATACACTTCACCACCGTAGTTTGCAGGCGTCCACGTAGTGCGCCCGGTACGAATCGTCAATGGTTCATCGCTGAGCATGCGATTGCCCGCGTATCCATTGGCAATGGCCGCCGCGTACACAAACGGCTTGAACGTGGAACCCACCTGTCGCTTCGCGCTGGTGGCCCGATTGAATCCGCGTGCATCGACCGCACGGCCGCCGGCGACTGCGCGCACCGCGCCAGTGCCGGGGTCCAGCGCCACCAGTGCGGCCTGCGTGACATCATCACCCACTCCGCGACGCGCCGCGTCCACTCGTGACGCACCGGCAGCAACGGCGCGCTCTGCCGCTCGCTGCGCGCGCACGTCGACGGTGGTGTGAATTGCCAAATCACGTCGACGATCATCGGCCGCGAGCACGCCGACTTGCTGCAACGAGTCGAGCGTGGCGCGCACCACATCGACCGCCCACGTGTGCGCGGGCCAATCGGGGCGCCACGCCTTGGCCGGTACACGCACGGTGCGCCCCCGCGTACGGTTGGCGTCGCCCGTCGTCATCAGTCCGGCATCAACAAGCACGCCGAGGACCACATCGCGCCGCGCGCGTGCGCGCTCGGGATCACGTCGCGGAGAATACGTGGACGGCGCTTTGGGCAGACCGGCCAGCAGCGCCGCATCGGCGGGCGTCGCGCGCGCGATGCTTTTGCCAAAGAGATCTCGACTCGCCGCTTCCACGCCCCAGGTGCCGTTGCCGAAATAAATCGTGTTGAGATACCGCTCGAGAATCTCGTCCTTGCTCAGCGCGTCCTCGAGCAATCCCGTGTAGCGCACCTCAAGCAACTTTCGGCGCCAACCACGCGTGGCGTGGGTGAGAAACGCATTGCGCGCCAGTTGCATGGTGATCGTGCTGGCGCCTTGGCGCACACCGCCGGCGAGCACGTTGTGCACGGCCGCGCGCGCGATGCCGCGATAGTCGATGCCCGAATGGTCGCGAAAGCGCTTGTCCTCCACGGCAATGAACGCCTCTCGCACAACCGTTGGCACACGCTCGAGCGGCACCGGTACGCGACGTACGGGATCCATCATGCCGAGCAGTTGTCCGTCATGCGCCAGCAGACGATCGCCCGCGCGCGGACGCCACTCGCGCAGCGCCTCGGCACTGGGACAGCCGTCAAAACCGCAGCTCCGGTACCACGCAGTGCCGGTGCCTCCCAGCACGAGCGTCAGCGCCGCCGCACCCGCCCAGACCCGTCGGTCGCGGCGCGCACGCACGGCCAACAGTAGCGCCCGCTTGGCTGAATGCCGAGCGAATCGACGCGCGTATCGCGAGATCTCCCCTGCCCGCTCGCGCGTGCTCTGAGTACCGTTCGGTTCTGATGGCATCACCGTCGTTCGACCCCGCTCCTCATGCTGAGTTTCCTGTCACGAACACCGTGCGTCCTTCGCGCGGGATTGACCATGGCCCTGCTGGCGGGCTGTAGCGCCGCCGAGACGCCCAGCGCCGACGCCCGGCCAGCCACCGGCGCGGCGTTGTCGGACTCTGTGGAGACCGTACGATTGGACGCTCCAAACAGTGACACGGTTCGTCCCACCGTCGAATTTGTCCCAACACCAGCGGCTGCGTCCGAGGCTGACTCTGATCGCACCCCCAACGAATACGGACGCATCCCGATCGTGGAGTACCATCTCGTGGAGGCCGAAGACGGCACCTACAAGGTGAGCCGCGCGCGTTTCCGCGCCGAACTGGACACCTTGTATGCCCGCGGCTATCGCCCGATCGCGCTCCACGAGATGATCGACCGGCGTATCCACCTGGCGCGCGGGCACTCACCGGTGCTCTTCATTTTCGACGACGCCTCGCCGAGTCAGTTTCGGTACATCGAACGCAACGGCGCGCTGGTGATCGATCCCTCGAGCGCGCTGGGCATCTGGCTCGATTTCGCGAAAGACAAGCCCGACTGGCGCAACCGGGGTGCCTTTTGCCTGCTGTCGGGCGCAGAAGCCGGCCGCTCGTTCTTCGGCAACAAGGGGATCGAAGGGCAGAAGAGCGAGTGGCGTTTTCAGAAACTGCGTCAGCTCGACTCCATGGGCTTCGAGCTGTGCAACCACACGTTGTGGCACGCGCGTCTGGATAAGTACGAAGACAAGTTCGTGCAGGAACAGATCGCGCGCGGTGAGCTCGCCATTGATTCGGCCATCAGCGGTTACAAGGTGCGCGGCTTTGCGCTACCGCTTGGCATGTGGCCGAAGAACCGCCCGCTCGCATGGGCTGGCGAGTGGACCGACCCCAAAAGCAAGCGCACGCTGCGTTACAACTACGACGCTGTCTTTGAAGTGGCCGGTGGTCCGGCCCGCAGTCCGTACGATCCCAAGTTTAATCCGCGCTCACTGCCGCGCATTCCGCTCGGCGGCGGCATGCCGCTGTTTCCGACGCTGCGGAATTTGGAGAAAGCAGGGCCGAACGGTCGCTACGTGAGTGACGGGGATAGCACGAAGGTCGCCGGCGCCGTAGCTACCCCATAAGCTTTGCCGCTGTCGCCGCGAGTTCATCCCACCGATCCACGGCGCGGCGCAGGTGCGGAATCACAATGCTGCCACCCACCACGAGCCCGATGCTCAGCGTCTCGAACACTTCGTCTCGCGTGACGCCCTCTTCGGCGCAGCGCACAATGTGATACGTGATACAATCGTCGCAGCGCAACACGAGCGAGGCGACGAGTCCGAGCAGTTCTTTGGTCTTCACATCGAGCGTGCCGTTTTCGTACGCGCGCCCGTCGAGTGCGAAGAACCGATTGATGACGAGATTGTTCTCGCCGAGGATGCGCGTGTTCATGCGCTCACGAAACGCGCGGAACTCGGCGAGTGATGACGATGCGTCCGACTCGGTGGCGGGCGTCGCTGCCGGCTGATGTGACTCGTGGTCGGGGCTCAAAACGTGTACTTGCGCAGGGTGGTCAGTGCCGTCTCGAGCGCCGCTTGTTGTTGCGGGCTGGAGGAGAGGGCGAGCAACTCTTCGTAGGTGCGAATGGCCAGCTCGAGTGCCTCCCGATCCTGTTCGGCGCTGGCGAGCGACGCCGCGTTGTCGGCCAGCGC
Organism: Gemmatimonadales bacterium; assembly: GCA_038203795.1. Taxonomy (GTDB): domain Bacteria; phylum Gemmatimonadota; class Gemmatimonadetes; order Gemmatimonadales; family Gemmatimonadaceae; genus JAABRT01. The sequence continues at coordinate 2,286 of JBBRDP010000177.1, read as the reverse complement.
CGCCTTGGCGAGTTGATCCTCGGGGAACCGCTGCGTCACCTGAATCCAGCGAATGGTGCGATCGCGTTGGTTGCCTTCGGTGAGCGCCCACATGTGCCAGGCGCCGCGGTTTTTCGGGTCGGCCGCAATGGCCCGGTCGGCGAGCACGCCCACCACTTCCGGACCGCGTCCGCTCAGCCAGTAGGCGTTGGCGAGGATGACGAGCGCGCGGGCATTGGTGGGTTGTTCGGCGACGACCTGTTCGTATATGGGGCCGGCGACTTCCGGCATTTCACGCCAGGGCTCGACGGCGGCCACAAGCGCGTCGGCGGTGGCGCCATCGCGCAGGGCGTGTAGCTGTTCCATGAGGACGCCCATGTTGCCCGTGGCTTCGTAGGTAGCGACGGCATTGGACAGGGCGGTGCGAATGTCTGTTTGAGGCTCGATCATGGAGAGGGAATGTAGCGACGGGATGGCCTCTGGTGACGTCGAGGCAACCCTGATCGTCCGATTCGTGACGATCCGGTGCTTGCGCGATTCGCGTCGGACTGCAACATTCCGTGCGTCGGCGGCGTACAACGTGCAAGAACGTCACGACCCCTGAAGGTCCCGGCCAGCCGGCGGTTGTCGCCGCCCACGGGTGCAAACCTGCTGGCCCTCCCGAGACGAAGGCGCGTTGTGCGCCGGCCATCACCACGATGTCCACGTCCCCCGTGAAAACGGAAGAGTTGTTTCCTTCCGCGTAAGACGGCCCGCATTTCTTCCGTCCAGTCCAGTTCCAGTTTCATTTCCAGTCTCCACGCGAGCGACGCTCTCGAGGCTTTCGACTGAATACGTGCGTCATGCACGATTCGGCGCACCCGCGCCGCGACCCGGGTCGATGATCACATCATCGATCCTCCACGCCACACGCAGTACAGCATGAACGAACCCAATCGCCCTTATCGCCGTGGCCGTCGGCCCCGGACCCGTGATGCTCAAGCCACCGATGTTGGCGGCGAGCCGAATCCGTACCGCGACGGCCCCGACCTGAGCGGGGACTCTGCCGCCGAATCACCCGCCGCCCCGCCCGCCGTTCCTCGGCGCCGGCAGCCGCGTGCACAGGCAGCGGCCCCGGACGCGCCACCGGCCGCTTCGGCACCCGAGGGCAACAACACATCGACACCATCGACGCCCTCCGGCCCGCCCCCGGTCGCCGCTGGCGGAGACAGTCCACCGGAGTTCCGCCAGAACGGACAACCGGCCGGACGCCGCAACACCCGCCGCGGACGCGGTCGGTTTCGCAAGGAACGCGGTGGGGAACGTCCGGAACGCGGCGAGCGTAGCCCGCGTGAACCTCGTGAACACCACCGACCGACGCGTGAGCCGCGCGAAGCCCGCGAGCCCCGGGACGCCGCACCGCCGTCCGTGGTCGAAGGCACCATCAGCGGCTGGTTCGATTTGCAGCGCGACGCCGGCTTCGTGCGCCGAGCCCAGTTCAGCTATCTCCCCGATCCCACCGATCCGTTTGTGCCACCGCAGATGGTGCGGGCGCACAACCTGCGCCGCGGCGACAAGGTCGATGCGACGTGGGGCCGCGATCATCGCGGTCGGGTAGTGCTTATGGAGATTACGGCGTTCAACGATAGCGCGCCGATCATCGAAGGCAAGCGCCCCGACTTCAACACCCTCACGGCCAGCTATCCCGATCGCAAGCTCACGCTGGAAACCGGCAAGGATGCCAAGGTCGGACCGGAGCTCACGCGTCGCGCCATCGATCTGATCGCGCCCATTGGCTACGGCCAGCGTGCACTCATTGTCGCACCGGCTCGCGCCGGCAAGACCACATTGCTGCAGGCGATCGTTGAAGGCGTCTCCATCAACCACCCCGAAGCGGCGCTGTTCGTGCTCCTCGTGGACGAGCGCCCGGAAGAAGTGAGTGAAATGATCACGTGGGGTTACGGCGAAGTCGTGGCGTCGAGCTTCGACATGCCGGCCAAGCGTCACGTGGAAGTGGCCGACATGGTGTTGGAGCGTTCGCGTCGGCTCGTTGAGCAGGGCAAGGATGTGGTGATCGTACTTGATTCCATCACGCGTCTTGCGCGTGCGCACAACACGGTGGAGCGCGGCACCGGCCGTACTCTCTCCGGCGGTCTCGATTCATCGGCCATGCAGAAGCCGAAAGCATTTTTTGGATCGGCCCGTATGATTGCCACCGAACACGGCGGCGGATCACTCACCATCATTGCCACCGCACTCGTGGAAACGGGCTCGCGTATGGACGATGTGATCTTCGAAGAGTTCAAGGGCACCGGTAACTGCGAAATC
>JBBRDP010000176.1:0-7205 GCA_038203795.1 Gemmatimonadales bacterium | reverse complement strand
GGCGCGTACATTCTCGAACACCGCCATTCAACCTTCGAGCAACGCGGGGTGTCAGAGGAGCACCATGACGCCTCGCCTCTCGCGCCTATGACGCTCCCCCTCGCGGCCGCATCCAGCGCTGACTCCTCGACCGATCCCCTGATACCGGGACTTCGGGCGCGTGACGCGGCGGCGGAGCGGGCGTTCTACGAGCGGCATGTGGATCGCGTATTCCGTCTCTGTATGCGCATGACGGGACGTGAGGATCTGGCGCAGGAGTGCACGCAGGACGCGTTCGTGCGGGCGTTTGAGCGCATCGCTGCGTTCCGGGGCGACGCCGCGATCGGTACGTGGTTGCATGCGATAACCGTGTCGGTGGTGCTGAACCGGTTGCGCCGCGAAAAACGAGCCGATGCGCGACACGCCGAACTCGAACTGGTGGATCAGCAGCACACCACACCGAACACGGCGGAGCCGGATCTCAAAGATCGGTTGCGTGCGGCGATCAACGCGCTGCCCCCCGGCTATCGCACGGTGTTCGTGATGCACGATATCGAAGGTTTTACGCACGAAGAGATCGGCTTGGCGCTGGGCGTGGCCGCCGGTACGTCCAAAACCCAGTTGTTTCATGCGCGACGCAAGCTGCGCCACGCGCTGGCTCCATTTGTCCGCCCGGAGGTTGCATGACCAGGCCTTTGCATTCCGATCAAGAGACGCCATCGGATGACGCACTTGATGCGACGCTTCGCGCCCTCGCCCGCGAGCACTATCATGTGCGCGACGATCGTGCAGCGCGCGCCGGCGCTCCGCACGAACAGCACGCGAACGTTCCGCGCGACGCGATGTGGGCCGCGATCTCGGCGCGACGCGCCAACACTGGTCGGGAGACGCGACCGGCAACACGTGAGGAAAATGAAATGATCGTGCACGCGCTCACGCCACGACAGTCGAGGCGCCTGTGGCCAGCGTTGGCCGCACTGGCGGCGACGCTGGTCGTGGGCGTGGCCATCGGGCGTGGGCTCAATGCACGCAGCGATGCACGCAGCGATGCACGTGCGGATGCGGCATCCATCGCAATCATGGATGACCGCCGCACTGACAACGATACGCTCGGACTGCCGGTGATGCTGGCGGCACTCACGACGCAGCACTTTGCCAGCACCGAGGCGCTGCTCGTCACCGCACGGCAGGGCCTGAGTGGCCCAGCGACAGATGCCTCGGTCGCCACGTGGGCGCGCGACCTGTTGTTGTCGACGCGACTGTTGCTCGATACCGAAGAGCTGCGTGATCTGCGCACGAGACAACTCCTGCAGGACCTCGAACTCACACTGGCGTTGATCGTCCAGGCGCAGTCGAGCGGCCGAGCCGCCGACGCGCAGTCGGTGCGCGATGATCTCGACGCTGGGGACTTGTTACTGCGCGTGCGCGGTGCGGCTGAGCCCGCGATGAACTCACCCAACGACATCCGGGGGATGTCTGAATGAACACACTAAATCCGGAGGATGTCAGAATGAGCACACCAATATTGATGTCCATGGCTGCCACGCTGTTCACGATCCTCTCGCCGGCCGTTGCCCCGCTCGCGGCGCAGGGCACCAGCGCACCTTGGAGCGCACCCTGGAGCGCACCCTGGAGCGCACATGCGGAGCTTGAACAGGCGATGACACGGCTCGCGGAGCTGACGTCGGCGGTGCAGGACGATCCGGCCGACTCGCTCTTTCGCGCGGCGCAGACCGCATTGCGTCGCAGCGACAACCAGCGCGCGGCGGAACTGTTCGCGGGGGTGCGTAGCCGCTTCAGTGGCTCGCCGTTGGCGAAAGACGCGGCGTACTGGGAAGCGTTCTCGCGGCATCGCATTGGCGGCGTGGAGCAGCTGGAAACGGCGCGTGATTTGCTCGCGTGGCAACAGCGCACACACCCAAATGCCTCGAGTGCCGCCGATGCGCGTTCGCTGGCGGCTCGCATTGAAGGGCAACTGGCCAGCCGCGGTGATGCGGCCTCAGCCCAGCGCCTGACGGAGCGTGCGCAGCGAATGTCAACCGTGTGTCCGAGTGAAGATGAAGATGAACGTCTGATGGTGCTTGATGCGCTGCTCACGATGGATAGTGAACGCGCGCTGCCCACACTCAAGAGTGTGCTGGCTCGCCGCGATGAGTGTTCGGCGGTGCTGCGTCGTAAGGCTGTGTTTCTCGTGTCACGCAAGCGCAGCAATGAAACGGAAGACATTTTGCTCAACGCGCTGCGCACCGATCCCGACCGCGAGGTGCGCGAGCAAGCGGTGTTCTGGCTGGGTCAGGTGAACAGCGAGAAGTCCACGGCCGCGCTGATCGAGCTGCTGCGCACGTCCACCGATCCAGCGGTGCTGGAGAAGGCGCTGTTTTCATTGGCGCAACAGCGCAACGACCGTGCGCAGGCAGCGTTGCGCGATATGGCCAGTCGCAGCGATGTGTCCATCGAGATTCGGGGGAACGCGATCGTCTGGCTGGGTTCGCGGGGTGGGAACGCGGATTCAACGGCGAAATTTCTCATGCAGCTGTATCCCACGCTGAGCGAACAGGAACTCAAGGAGCGTGTGCTGTACGCGGTGGCGCGGCGTAAAACGCCCGAAGCGCAGCGGTTTCTCGCCGCTCTGGCGATGAATCCGAAGGAATCGATGGACATTCGCATGAACGCCCTGTACAACGCGAGCCGGTCGGGCATGACGATGGCGCAGCTGCAGGAACTGTACAGGAAAGCACCGGAGAGAGATTTCAAGAACCAGGTGATCTTCGCGATCGCGAACCTGAAGTCGCCGGAGTCGGTGGACATGTTGTTTGACATCGTGAAGAGTGACCCCGACCGTGAGATGCGGAAGCAGGCGCTCTTCTGGCTCGGCTCGAGCAAGGACCCGCGCGTTCCTGCGTTCCTGCAGGAGATCATCAACAAGTGAGGTACGTGATCGTGCAACTGAGCCAGCGGATGATCGCGGTCGGCGCACTGTTGCTGCCGCCGGCGGTCGCGACTGATGCACAGAACATGCGTTCGGTCGCGGAGCAGGTGCAGGCGGTGGCCGATGGTACGGTGCGTCTGTCGTTCGAAGCGCGGCCCGGCGTGTGCGGCAACGGATCGAGCTGGATCCGCACCGGCGACCGCAACTACGCAGGGTCGTGGAGCAGCCAGCGCGATCTCGATGTGGAATGCGAGGCGGGACCAGTGCGTGTGGTAGCGGAACGCTCATCGCGGGCAACCGTGGCGCTGCGCACGTATGTGGGCGGACGCTGGCGGGCGAACGAGCGTACCGTGGACCTTGCCACGGTCTCCGCCGCGCACGCGGTAGAATGGCTCGTGACAGAAGCCGAGCGTGGTACGGAGGCGTCGGCGAAAGACGCGTTTCTCCCGCTTACCATTGCAAACGCCGACGTACCGTGGCCGCGCGTGTTGGCCGTAGCTCGCGATATTTCACGCCCGCGCGCGGTGCGCTCGCAGGCCGTGTTCTGGGCGGCGCAGGTGGCCGGCGAGAAGGCCGCTGAGGAGATCGGTGCGATTGCATCGAACGATCCCGACCGCGAGGTGCGCACGTCGGCGGTGTTCGCGCTTTCTCGCCGCGACGATGGATTCGAACAGCTGGTGCGCATCGCGCGCACCAGCCGTGATCGTGACGTCAAGCAGAGTGCATTTTTCTGGTTAGGGCAGAGCAAGGATCCGCGAGCGGCGGCGTTTTTTGCGGAAGTGCTCGGCCGGCCCCGGGACTAGGCCGCACCGGACGCCATCGCCTCCAGTCGCGCCACGCGCTCCGCCGTGGGCGGATGCGTACTGAACAGCTTACCAACACCCATGCCCTTGAACGCCGCGAGCGGGTTCACAATCGCGAGCGGCGCCATGGACGGCGACACCTGCATGGGAATGCGCTTGGCGCCCATCTCGAGCTTTTGCAACGCGCCCGCAAGCGCCAGTGGACGACCGCAGATCTCGGCACCCACACGGTCGGCCTTGAACTCACGCTGACGGCTGATCGCGAACTGCATGAGCATGGCAGCCACCGGCGCCACGATCATCGCAATCAAGCCGACGGCCGGACTGCCGCCCTCGTCGTCGCTGCTGCGACCGCCAAAGAAAAATGCAAACTGCGCCAGATTACTGATTGCACCCGCCATCGTCGCGGCCATGGTCTGCAACAGCATGTCGCGGTTCTTGATGTGCGCCAGCTCGTGCGCAATCACGCCTTCGAGTTCTTCACGGCTGATCAGGCGCATCAGTCCCTCGGTCACGCACACGACCGAGTTCTCCGGATTACGCCCGGTAGCAAACGCATTGGGTTGCTCGTGCGGTGCAATGGCCACCGTGGGCATGGGCAAGCCCGCGTTCTGCCGCAGACGATCGACCATGCGATACAGGTCGGGTGCCTGCGCTTCCGTCACCACCTGCGCCTTGTATGCGCGCAGCACCATCTTGGAAGAACCCCAGAACATGCCGATATTCATCACGGCAGCGAGGCCAAAGGCCATGATCGCGCCTGTGGACCCGCCAAGGGCCGAGCCGAGCGCAACGACGAGCGCCGTCAGGCCGGCCATGAGCACAAAAACCTTCACGTTGTTCATGGATTGATTGAGTTTGGAGGTACAACATCCAGCCCACGGTAATACACTGTTACGGCTGAGTTCGTTCGCCCCGTCGACGTGATTTCCGGTGGCCTTGTGCCGCCAACTCCGCCTCGACGGCGGCCAGGTGTCTGGGCCACACGTAGCCGGCCCGCTGCACGAAGTTTTGCCACGACTCCGGCTCGCTGGCCAGGAACTCGGCGTGCGAGCGGTGCGCCTTGCGTGCGTTGCACGGCAGACAGGCGGTCACTACGTTCCCCGCCGAGTGGTCGCCGCCACGCATGCGCGGTTGCACATGATCTACACTGAGCGTTTCCGGTGTCCCTTCGGTTCCGCAGTACACGCAGCACCACTGATCGCGGGCGAACACCGCCTCGCGCGACATGGCGCTGTGGCGGGGGATCGACTCCGGTGTACCGTCCTGTTTGTGTGTTGTCACATCCCCGTTCCGGACCACAGGATTGTCATGGTAAAGATTCCTGATCCGATACGTCGCCACATGATGACCCGTCTCACACGCTTCTTCGATCCCGACGAAGCCGCGACGGCGATTCCCGGCGACCTTCCTCCCCGTCTGACCCATACTGCTCTCGAGGCACTCCGCATGTCCCGCTCCCGCGATCGTATTCTGACCAATCTTGAAGAGATGTATTCTGAGGCGTTCGCGCGCGCGAAGGAATCCGGCGATGATTCGCAGATGGCATCGCTCGATTTTGCGTATCGGCGCGAGCAGCTGTATTTCGAAATTCTGCTCGACGTGCGCGACGCGATGGAGAAGCGATAGGCGGCGTCAGTCGTCGCCTTCGATGGGACCCGTACCGATTGTGGGACCGTGGCGTCCACTACGACGTCAGGCCCAGCGCGACGGCGTCGTCGCCGTGACTGACGCGGTAAAAGACGCTCTTGCCTTGTCGTCGCGTCTCGTGAATGACGTGCTTCTCCAGCATGCGCTTGAGTGCTCGGCTCGCGTGGGCTTGATTGATGCTGGCGCGCACAACGACGTCGGCAACGCGGAACTCGGCGTCGCAGGGCTGGCCGTCCAAGGTGGCCGCGAGGCGTCTTGCATCCTCTGCGGTGATGCGCTTTGTGAGCTTCTCGCTCCAGTATGTGGGGGCCATCGTGCGTACCACCTGCGACGCCGTCAGCGAGCCGCTACCGGCCGTCACGGCATAATGCTGCACAGCACCACTCAGCAGCCGAAGGAAATCACGGAGGTGCCCGTGATAGCGGGCGTACAGACTCGCCGCGTCCTGCGCCCCCACTGGCTCGATGAAGCCGAACCCGTTGCGGAGATGGGCATACCGCTTCTCAAGCAGTAGTCGCACCTCATCCGGCGTGAGAGGCCCCAGCGACATGGCGAGCGGAATGATGCCACCAACCTGGGGGTGGACCCGAAAAATATCCTCCTCAATGCCCGTGGTGCCCACAAACAGCCAATGGCTGTGCTCGAACAGGAACGCGTCGCGCAAGTGCTGCATCAGGTCCGCTGCGGCGCGCGCGTGCATCCCGTGCAGGCCTTCCATGTTGTTCACGTGGATCAGGATTCGACGTGATCCATCACGGGACAGGTACGTCAACGCATCCTCAAGCTCCGCAAAGAGGGAGCCATTCTTCAGTTCTGCCGGGATACGAATGCGCTCCTGCTGCAGCGCGACTCCGGCGATTGAGACGCCACCGGCCATGCTGTCCTCGCCTTCGACGATACGACGGAGTCGCTGCCAAAACGTCGTCTCCTTCGCGGATTCCGGTGCCGGGGCTGCGGTTCGGCTGGAGGCTGGGCGGGCGCCGCGCAGTGCGGCGGCTTCGGTGCCACGAATCTGCAGCAGCACCTTGAGGACTTCTCCGATGAACTCTCGCGGCCCCATCGCGTACTGCACCCGAACGGGCGCTTCGTGGGTCAGCACGGCGTGGCTGGCCAAGGTGGTCTTGAGCCGGCTCACGAAGCTCGTTTTGCCGACGCCAGCGTCCCCTTGAATGATGGCGCGCGAAGTGGAACTGCCGACGATCTGCTTTGCGAGCAGAGTCAGCTCTCGGTCACGCCCGACGTGGAGTGAGGCAGGTCGAGCTGCCGAGCGGTCAGTCCGGGGCTGGAGGGCCTGCTGGAAATAGGGGTCATCCCGTAGGCCGTACGGCGTCCACGGGCTCCCGATCGTCAGTTTGAGTGAGGTCATGGACGGGATTGGAAGCGGTGGATGAGCAGCGGGTCGCTACACCGGACGCCAGCGCTATCATTCGCATTGTACAAATATGAAAAGAACTTCGTATAATACGACATAGCAGGCATCTGCCCATAATGTACATTATACAATATACGTATAGTTAGTGTATGATGCGCATTATGCCTCTGTCAGGCCAGAATTGCTTGCCGAGCGGCAGCAGGCTCGCTGCGCGGCTAGTCGTCGCCTTCGATCCCCTCGAACAGGGCTGGGATGTCGACCACAAGCGGTTCGGCGGTGCTGTCGGGTGGAGACCAACTCACCTGCGTTTGTGCCGGACCTCGAAGGGCTCGGCGGACGTGGATACGTACACACACCGATCGGGCAGATCAACGCGCCAGTATGCGCGAACCCCGGCGCGAAGGTACGCGGGCCCTTTGAAGTCCCGGACGTACACGGACGGGCGTCGGCCGAAGTAGAACGTCAGCTCACG
>JBBRDP010000175.1:0-7205 GCA_038203795.1 Gemmatimonadales bacterium | reverse complement strand
TGGCAGCGGCGTTCGCATCACGCAGACGGACAATCTGGCGGGCACGGGGGGCAGGCCCGGCGCCACCGCGCGCATGGTGACGGCCGCGCTGGCACCAGGAGCACCACTCGAAGAAGGCGAACGGGCGATTCCGGTGTCCCGGGGCTTTGCCAATACGGACGCCATGGAAATTTCGCGGCGTATTCGCGGCGAGCGCAACAAGGGACAGGTGTGCCCCATGTGGATCGCCGATGACAACGTGATTCCGGTAGACGAAGGCGAGCGCATCGATCTCGCCCTGCCCGTGGCGACCCGACCACGCATCATGCGCTCGCGGGATTCCGTGATCACGCGACTCGCGGCGGCGGCGGCGCGCTATCCGCACGACGGATGGATTGCCGGACAGCGCGTTCGCTTTCTCGTTGACAACGCCCAAATCGATGGTGCTGTGAGTGCGGCACAACAGTGTGCGGCGAATGTCTCCTGGTGCGCCGCACTGCTCGGCTACGCGTATGAACAGCAGGGCGACCTGCCATCGGCGGACAGCACGTTTCGTGTGAGTGTGGCCAATGAGTTTGCCGGTACCAACGGAACAGCGTGCGTCGACACCACCGCATTCGTGTTGCTCGACCCCACGCCGCGCCGCAACGCGCATCGTCAGCCGTGCGACGCACAGCGCTTGCTGGCCGATCGTATCTGGTGGCTCTCCGATCCGCTGTGGAGTGTGGCGGGGAACGCGCGTTTTGTGGCGCACTACTCGCGCCGAACGAGTCTGGCATTGCGCGCCGCGTTCGAGGAAGACGAACGCTACGTGTGGCGACCGGTGGCGGGCGGTGAGGCGCTCGAAGAGGCCGTGGTGCGCTACGGGTGGCCCACGCACACCTACTGGGGTGGCTATCAGATCGATTCAGCGCTCGACATTGCGCGACAGAGTCAGATGATGCAACCCGAAGCACCGTACACGTCCAAGGAGTACGCGCCGGATCGCGTGGCGCTCGTTCCCGAATATCGGGCTATTGAGAACCCGTTCGATGCGAAAGCCGAGGATTGGCCGCTGGCACGCCCGGACAGCGTGAACCTCGATCTCTGGTGGCCGGTTGAACACGTCGCGTTCAACACGCGTATCGCCCGACTCGCCGAAGGGCAGCAGATGCTGCTCCGGCGTGACAGCTCGGTGTTGTTCGGTGTGGCAATCGACGATCCGGTGCATGAAATGGATCGGCGCGTGCGTACGCTGCCGAGCGTGCATTTGCTTGCCAGCCAGGACCCCTCGCATATCTCAACCGTCAGCAGTGTCGAGCTTCCCTTTGGCCGCACGCTGCGCGTGGGCGGTGAGATCGCTGCCGCACCGCAAGTGATCAGCCTCGAGATTCCGGGACGCACCCCCGAAGAGATCACGCATCGCCGCCGCTTCGGGCTCACGCCGCCACCGTCGCTCGCACAAATGGCCAACGCCGACGTCGCGGTGTCCGACCCGGTGTTTGTGCTCTTGCCACGTCGCGGTGCAGAAGCGCCGACCAATCCGGCGGTTGTGCAGGAGACGATGGTGGGTTCGCTCACCCTGCCACGCACCGCCGCGCTCGCGCTGTACTGGGAGAGCTACGGGTTTGTGCCCGGCGATACGGTGGACGTCGACATCCGCGTGGTGCGACGCGACGAGACAAACGCCCTGCGTCGGCTCGGCGCGGCGCTCGGCATGGCCGATGCACAACGCGACAGCGTAAGCATCAAGTGGCGCGAGCCGGATCCGGGCCGGAATTCGCGCACCCTGCCCGCCCGCATTGCCACCGTCACGCGCGCACTCGCTGTGGATCTGCGCGGGCTCGCACCGGGCACGTATGAGTTTGTAGTGGAAATGGCACGACCGGGCGGCGAACCGGTGCGTGGCACGAAGCGTGTGGTGATTGTCGAGTAGCGGCGAAATTAGGGCGTCGGCTTCGTCCCGACCCAGGCTTGCGGTTTCGGCGCGGATGTTATTACGTTAGTTATTACGTTTTTCTCTGGAGGCTCTGTGTCGAAGCTGGAAACCTTTGGCGTCACACCCGCGCGCATCGGCAACTCGCAGGGGTATCGGGTCGACGCCGGTTTCTTCCGTGCCCATCCGGAACTCCGTGACGGGGATTTCGAGGCCGCCTATCTGGGCGAGGGCACATTTCTCGTGCGGCAGCGTACGCCGACCTCGCGCCGAGCGAGTCGCGGGGACAGTGAGACGGATCCGGTGACGTCGGCATACCTCGCGTGGACTGAGCGCGCCATGACCGCTCAGCCGAACCGACTTCGACCCATGTCGGGGCGCGAGTTCGAGCTCGCTGAAGCACTCGTGGCTGATGTTGCGGTCGACATCGACGCCGACCGTCTGCCTGACGATTTCGAGCTTCCGTGATGTCTGGCGCGTCTGGGCGCTGACCGACCGTGGCACCTCCAAAGCGCCTGAAGCAGACGAAGCGCGAACCGTCGCCTGCGCTCGTGCTCAACGGATGGACATTTCTGGCATGGCCGGCGTTCGACAGCCGCTGGGTGGCCCTCCTCCGTGCCGTCACGAAGCAGCGGGGCGCTGCGGCTGACGACAAGCCGCTGAGCTCACCCGAGGCATCAGTGCTTGCAGCGCTCGTTCGCGTCATCCGCGACCGCATCGCGGTGGACCCGAACGCCCTCGATCACCGCCTCCGACGGCCCCTCGGTGCATGGCGTCGTGTGAAGCTGCTCGGCAGGCTCCGTCTCTTCTACCGGTTCAACTCGACACACCGGTTGGTCATTCTGACGTGGCTGAACGACGAGCATACACTCCGAAAGGAAGGCTCCTCGACTGATCCGTACGCCGTATTTGCCCGCATGATTTCCCGAGGCGACGTGCCGGAGGACTGGGACATGCTGGCGGACGGCGCGAAGCCTCTGTCCTGGTAGCTCTCCAGTTGCGCACGGACCGGCATCTATTGAACATCGCTTGACGAGTTCACGTGCGCTGTACGACAACACCATTCCGGGGGAGGCGTAGATGGCACAGAAGCCCACCGAATTTATCCGCGCTGGCCTGGTCTCGTGCCTGCTCTTCGCCGCCTGTTCGTCCGGTACCGCCCCAAGCGATACGCAACTGGCGTCGTTCGGCGTTCAGACGGAGGGTGATGCCAGCATTGCGCCGGCGGGGCTCAGCGTCACCGGGCAGGTCATCAGCATTCGCGGCACCCTGTCCACACCCTGCGTGCCGTACGGTGTCACACCACTCGTGAGCCAACGAAGTGGCGTGGTGACGCTCATCGTGACGGGCCGACAGTCCGGCGTGGGATGCAGGACATCAATTGGGCAGTACGTGTATACCGCAGAACTGCGCGGAGTGTCGTCAGGTCGCCAGCGATTCGTGGTGCGACACGAGATCGCGAGCGGTGCCTGGGAGCCGACCGTCGTGCTCGATACCGTCGTTGCGCTGCAGTGAAGGATGACGATGTGCGTGAGGCGCGCCGCGCGATAGACTCCACCCCATGCCCACTCACTCCGCCGCCGGCACCCGCCCCGCTCCCAATGAGCTGATCGATCTCTCGCAGCTCATCACCGCGTACTACACGCGCCTTCCCGATCCGGCGAACCCGGCCGAACGCGTGTCGTTCGGCACCTCGGGACATCGCGGTTCGGCGTTGACGACATCGTTCAACGAACACCACATTCTGGCCATCACACAGGCGATCTGCGAGTATCGCACCGCGCATGGTGTGAGCGGCCCGCTCTACCTCGGCGCCGACACGCACGCGCTCTCCACGCCGGCACATGAAACGGCGCTTGAAGTGCTCGCCGCCAACCGTGTTGAGGTGATGATTGCACCAGTCGGTGACTATGTCCCCACACCGGCCATCTCGCACGCGATTCTGACGCACAATCAATACCGCGATCGTGACCTGGCCGACGGAATCGTCATTACGCCCTCGCATAATCCGCCGGCTGACGGCGGCTTCAAGTACAATCCACAACACGGCGGACCGGCCGACAGCAACGCCACGCGCGCAATTCAGGACCGCGCCAACGCACTGCTTGCAAACAACCTGCGTGCTGTGAAACGCGTTTCGGTGCGTGCGGCGCGAAGTGCCAGTACCACACACGTGCACGACTATCGCACCGCGTATGTACAGGATCTGGCGCATGTGCTCGACCTCGACGTCATCCGTGACGCGCCAATCCGAATCGCCGTTGATCCACTCGGCGGCGCCGGCGTGTACTACTGGCAACACATCGCCGATCACTATCGGCTGCCCCTCACCGTGCTCAATACCACGGTCGACGGCACATTTCGCTTCATGACGCGCGACTGGGACGGCCAGGTGCGCATGGATCCGTCGTCACCGTACGCCATGGCCGGTGTGATGGCCGGAGTACTGGAACACGCGGCAGGTTTCGCGGTCACCGTTGCGGCCGACACCGATCACGACCGCCACGGCATCATTACGCAAAGCGGCGGACTGCTGGCGCCCAATCACTATCTCGCAGTGTGCATTGACTATCTGCTCGCGCACCGGCCCGCGTGGCGGCACGACATTGCGATTGGCAAAACGGTGGTAAGCAGCAGCCTCATTGATCGCGTGTGCGCATCACGCGGGCGCGAGATGTACGAGGTGCCGGTCGGCTTCAAGTGGTTTGTGGACGGACTCGTGAGCGGTTCACTCGGCTTTGTGGGTGAAGAGAGCGCCGGGTCCACGTTCCTGCGGCACGACGGACGTGTGTGGACCACCGACAAGGACGGTATCATCGCGTGTCTGCTCGCTGCCGAAATCACCGCACGCACTGGGCGTGATCCCGGCGAGTGCTACACCGCGCTCGCGGCGCAACTTGGCGAACCGGTGTACGCGCGTATCGACGCGCCGGCCACGTCGGAACAGAAGCGTGCGTTGGGTGCGCTGACCGCGGCGGACATCACCGCTGATGTGCTGGCGGGTGATGCCATTACGCACGTGATGACACACGCGCCGGGCAACGGCGCCGCCATTGGTGGTGTGAAAGTTTGTACGGAAAATGGCTGGTTCGCCGCGCGCCCGTCGGGCACTGAAGATGTGTACAAGATTTACGCGGAGAGCTTTCGTGGCACCGAGCATCTCGCGCGTATTCAGGCGGAAGCGCAGGATATTGTGGGCGCAGTGTTCTGACAGCCGGTGATCGTGCGCTGCGTGGTCTGACGATCACCGGTCCTGATACAGCTCATCCGGATTGGCCTGCGCCATCTGCACACAAAACTCCGTAATACGCGCCACCGCCTGCGCCACAAACTCGGCGCCCTTCTCCGCCGTCGCCGCGCGCGGATCGCCGACGCCCGTGTCCCGCGTCACCTGTGTCCAGCGGCGCGGCAGCCACGCCCAACCTTGACGCACACCATCGAACGCACTCACACGCGTGGCCCCGTCACCCCATGTCTCCGGAGGCATCACCAAGTGCGGGGCCACGTGCAGCATGGCGGCCGTTTCGAGCTCTCCGGCATGATCGCCCGCGTCAGTGAACACCGCGTGATCGCCGGCTTGCCACCAGTTCACAATGCTCAGCAACATCGGCGCGTCCGGATGCAACTCGCGCACAAGCGCGCGCAATTCGTTGCCGCCGTGTGCATTCAGCAGCACCAGCGCACGCACGCCGTGCGGCGCCAGACTGCGCATGATGTCACGCAACACGAGCAGTTGCGTGCTTGGCATGACGTTGAGTGTCATGGGCAAGTCGAGTTGCGTGGTATTTACGCCAAACGGCATGGCCGGTAGCGACAGCACCTGCACATCGCGTTCGGCACATGCCACCGTCACACGCCGCGCGACTTCGCGGCCCAGAATGGTGTCGGTGCCGTAGGGAAGATGTGTGTTGTGCGCTTCGGTGGCACCCCACGGCATGATGGCCACGGGCCACGATCCGTCGCGCACGGCAGGCCACGACATCTGCTCGAGTTCGTGCGCTGTGCGAGTGTGCATTGGGTGCGCGGCGCCTGGTTGGCCAGACGAATCGCTGCGGGTGCTCATGGACGCACGGCAATTGGCGCGCGTGGCGAAGCACGGCGTGTGACACGTGTGCTGTCGGCCCAGCCGGTCCACCCCGGCCCGCGCACCACCTGTCCCGGCTTTGCGCCGGTGTGCGTGCCGTCTTTCACCACGGCGACGCCGTTCACAAACACGTGCTTGACGCCCACGGCCAGTTGATGCGGATTTTCGAACGTGGCCCGATCAGCAATCGAGTCGGCGTTGAAGAGCACAACATCGGCGTGATACCCAACGGCCAGTTTGCCGCGACGACGCAAGCCGAGATGATCGGCCGGCATACTACTGAGCCTGCGCACTGCTTCTTCGAGTGTGAAGAGCTGCTCCTCACGCACGTACTGGCCGAGCACACGCGCGAAGTTGCCGTAGGCGCGCGGATGTGGATTGGATTTGAGGAACGGCCCTTCGGGCGCGAGCGCGCCACCGTCACTGCCGAAGCTCATGTACGGCAACTGCATCTGTCGGCGCACGTTGTCTTCGTTCATGAGGAAATACACCGTGCCCACGCGCGAGCCATCGCGGATCACCAGTTCGATGGCCGCTTCTTCCGGCGTGAGTTGCATCTCCTGCGCCACGGCCGCGAGCGTCTTGCCTGTGTGTCGCTTGAGGGAGTCCGCCTTGAACCCCACGAGCAGCGCCCGATCGGGCGAACCGGCCAGTAGGAGGAGGTTCTCCCAGGCGTTCGTGGGCGTGCGCATTTCCTGCATCACTTTGCGACGCACTGCCGGGTCGCGCATGCGTGTACTCCACGCGTCGTATCCGCCTTCCTGCACCCACGGTGGCATGGCCGCGTCGAGGCCCGTGGCACCGGCAGTGTACGTGTACATATCGGTGGTGATGCGCACCCCGTCGGCGCGCGCCTTCTCGATGCGTGCAATCACGGCGTCGAGCTTGTTCCAGTTGTCGCGTCCAGCCTGCTTGAGGTGATAGATCTCCGCCGGCGCACCCGATTCACGGGCGATGCGAATGAGTTCGTCCACCGCTTCGAGCAGTTGATTGGCTTCGCTGCGCAGGTGACTGATGTACATGCCGTCGTACTCGGCGGCGGCCTTCATGAGTGCGATCAGCTCGTCGGTCCGGGCGTAGAACGCGGGCGCGTAGATCAGGGAGGAACCCACGCCGAGTGCGCCTTCGCGCATGGCGGCGCGCACCAGATCCTGCATGCGCACGAGTTCTTCTGCGGTGGGTGCACGATTCTCGTAGCCGAGTTCATGCACGCGCACGGTGGTCGCG
>JBBRDP010000174.1:0-7237 GCA_038203795.1 Gemmatimonadales bacterium | reverse complement strand
AAAGCTCGCCTACGCCGAGAGCGGCGACAAGTCGCCATCAGCGATTCGCGCCACGCGCTCGGCGTCCTCCCAGCGCGCGTAGAGTGCGCCGAGCTCACCGGCCATCGCGCGGCGCTCGTCGTCTTCGTGCAGTGCCATCTCAAGGGCCAGGCGCATGGCCGCTGGATACGAGGCCAGCGTGCCTCGCGTTGTCGACGAACCGTGGCGCGCAACCGAAACCCACGACGGCAGCGGATCCGCTACTGAGGCGGTGCGCAGCAGGGATGGCATCGAGGCGGACTGCTCGACGACGCAAACCGCGTCTGCGACCTCTTGCTTGCGACCACCAACCGCGTTGATCGCCGGTAACAGGCTCGCAAGCGCGCGCTTCGCGAGCTCACCGGTGAGTGACACCTTGTCACTCCCGCCGGCAGGACGCTCGCTAATGCCAACACGAGAGAGCATCGCGCCCGCCGCGCGATATCGTCGATGCCGGAGCAGCAGTTCGGGCTCACCGCTCGCGGGCATGTGCAGCCGAGCCTCGCGGAGATCGCGATGACTCATCCGAAGCACCTCACCGCGGTCGCCGACAACGCGCACCGCGGGATGCTGGTAGTTATACCATAGACTACCGAGTTGCAGGACCGGCGACAGTCCGCCCACAGCCACGCCGACCGCTGCGCCTCCCACGAACACACCCGCCACTACGGCCACCGTGCCAAGGGAGTACACCCGCATCCGTCGCCTGCGCCGCCCGAACTGATCGCCGTAGCGCCACGCCGCGAACTCGGGGCGCAGCGGTCGCCCGATGCGCACCAGCTCCAGTCCTTCGGGCAAGCGAGCGAGCGCGATATTGTCGGTGGCCACGCGGCGACGGGTGTCACGATAGAGCCGTTCGGCCTCCTCAATCGCCTCCCAGCGCGTTTCGAAGGGCGAGAGATTCCACCGTTCGCACTTGGGGCACACCACCCACAGCCGCCCGCGTTCGGCGTCGAACGCCAAGCGGCGACCTACCGGAAAATGCTCGATGACCTGATTCGCGCCGAGCGACGCGTGGCAGAAAATGCACGTGGTAAACAAGCGATCACTACGGGTGACGGGGGCAGTCACGTTTCAACACGTGACATGTTGCTGAGACTGTCCGCACGCTACACCGGCTGATACCGACCCCACACTTCGCCGAGCGCGGACGCGATCTCACCAACTGATGCACGGGCTCGCACCGCATCGATCACCAGCGGCATCATGGGATCACGCGCACCGGTATGCGCGGGCAAATACGAGGACGCGGCTGCGCGGAGCGCATCGAGCGCACGCGCGACGGCGTCCGCATCACGCGCGAGACGGGACGCCTCAAGTCGGGCCACCTGTTCCTTCTCCAACGCCGAAAAGTCGGGCGCAGGAATGATTGGCGGATCCTGACCGTCGCTAAATCGGTTGACGCCCACAATCACCGTCTCACCGGCCTCGATGCGCAACTGTTGTGCGTACGCACTCGCCGCGATCTCGTCCTGAAAAAACCCTGCTTCGATACCGGCAACGGCTCCGCCGAGTTCATCCACTTTCGTGATGAGTGCGAGCGCACGCTCCTCAACCTCGTTGGTGAGCTGTTCTACATACCAACTGCCGGCGAGCGGATCGACGGTTTGGTCGAGACCACTCTCGTAGGCAATGACCTGCTGTGTCCGCAACGCCAGCGTTGCCGCTTCAGCGGTTGGCAGCGCGAGTGCTTCGTCGTAGCCGTTGGTGTGCAGCGACTGCGTGCCACCGAGTGCTGCGGCCAGCGCCTGTACAGTCACGCGCACGACATTCGTGAGCGGCTGCTGCGCGGTGAGCGTGACCCCGCCGGTTTGCGTGTGAAATCGCAAACGACACGACGTGTCGTTGGCGCCAAACCGATCGCGCATGAGACGAGCCCACAGACGACGTGCGGCACGAAACTTGGCGATTTCTTCGAACAGATCGTTGTGCGCAGCGAAGAAGAACGACAGGCGCGGCGCAAAATCATCAACGGCCAGGCCGGCATCGATCGCCTGCTGCACATACGCGAGGCCATCGGCAAACGTGAAGGCCAGCTCCTGCACCGCCGTGCTGCCGGCTTCGCGAATGTGGTAGCCGGAAATGGAAATCGGATTCCAGCTTGGGACTTCGGCCGCACAGAATCGGAACGTTTCAGCCGTCAGCGCGAGCGATGGCGCGGGCGGATAGATATATGTGCCGCGCGCGATGTATTCCTTGAGAATGTCATTTTGCGTGGTGCCCGAGAGTGCGTCGCGCGCAATGCCGCGTTCTTCGGCCACCACGATGTACATCGCGAGCAGCGTGGCCGCCGTCGCGTTGATGGTCATCGACGTGGAGACTTTGTCGAGCGGAATGCCGTCGAGCAGCGTGTGCATGTCATCGACGGTGTCAATGGCGACACCCACGCGACCCACTTCGCCAAGCGCGCGCGGATCGCTGGAATCGAGCCCCATCTGCGTGGGCAGATCAAACGCCACCGACAAACCCGTCTGCCCCGCGTCGAGCAGCAGTTTGAAGCGCGTATTGGTGGCCTGCGCGGTGCCGAAGCCGGCGTACTGCCGCATGGTCCAGTGGCGACCGCGATACATGTTCGGCTGCACACCGCGCGTGTACGGGAACTGCCCCGGATCGCCAAGGTCGGTGGAGTAATCGATGGGCGCGTCGGCGGGGCGGGCCGCAACGGGCAGCGGAATTCCGGATGGCGAAAGGCGTTCGTCTGGCATGCTGGAAAACTACCGGAACGGCGTCGCGCCGCGCGAGCCCGCGAGACGCGGCTCGTCGGCGCCGAACAACTCTTGTTGCGAAAGATGTCGCTCCACGGACGCCAGCAACTCCTCAAGTTCACCCGCCGCTTTCGCCAACGCCTGTCGGAAGAGCCATCGATACCACACGAGCGTTGCGCCAGCGGCAAGGGCACCGAGTCCAACGCCCGGCAACGCGGCGAGGGCCAGCGAACCCACAACGCCGGTGAGTGCGGCGGTCCCGCCGAGTCCCGCCAGCGCCGCACTGCCGGCGATCATCGCCTTGTCCACAAGCAAGTTGCGCGCGAGCCCCGATCGCAGGTCACCCGTGATGATCACTTCACAAGCCGGTCGTTGCCCCGTCCCGCGCGGTTGCAGTGTGACATTGAGATCGAACAGTTCGATCTGCTCAAGGCGATACAGCAGCGCACTACGTCGAGCGGTGAAACCGAAGGCACTCGACCACCATGAGTGCGTGGTGAATCGTGGCGCGGTGAAGCGCAGAATACCGCCGTCGAGCGGATGACCGTTGACCGTGTCTCGCACCGCGAGTGAATGCGGATCCCGCGTAAACACTTCGCCGATGGCCGACAGCGTGGCCTTGGGTGTGGCCGGAATCACGCGCGACACGCTGATCGCGCGATCGGTCGTGCCGAGCAGCGTGGTGAACTGTTGATCCAGTGCATCGCTGCCCGTCGCAATCGCCCCCTGCCCTCCATTGGCGCGCCGTTCAGCCAGTGCCAACGCGACGTATTGTCGTGAGATGCCCGCTTCGACTGCGGCCGACTCGACGTCACTGATGCGCAACTGATCTGGTGTGCTCGCGCTGCCGTTCTGGCTCAGCGGCGCCTGCAGCATCGCATTGCGTTCCATGCGGTGCGCGGCTTCAGCCTGCAGTTGTGCAGCCCGTTGCCAGATGACCAGCGCATCCCGCGACGAGACCACGCCGCCGGGCGTCGCATCGGCTTCCTGTTGTGCGGCGGCTTCGGCTTCACGCAACGCGAGGTCGAGCGCGGTGGCCAGCGCATCGGCGGTGGCATAGCGTTCATCCGGATGCTTGCGCAGACATCGCTCAATCACGGCGATCACATTGGGTGGCAACTGCGGTGCGGCCTCGGAGAGTGCGGGCACTTGCCTGGTGACATGCGAGACCAGGATGCTCTGCGGTGTGCCGTCGAAGGGGAGCTTCCCTGAGAGGGCGAGATAGCCAACGACACCAACGGCGTAGAGGTCGCTGCGACCGTCGAGCGCTTCCCCCGCCGCCTGCTCGGGGCTCATGAAGTGGACCGAACCCAACACGTGACCGTCAATGGTCAAGCCTTTGGTATCCTGCACCGGATCGCGGGCGATGCCGAAGTCTGTGAGCACCGCATTCCCCGAGGCCCGATCGAGCAGGATATTGTCAGGCTTGATATCCCGGTGAATCACACCGCGCGCGTGCGCGTAGGCGAGTCCCCATGCGACCTCGCGCAGCGTGCGTAGCACGTCAGTGGCCGGCAGACTGCCCCGCTCGCGAATACGATCGCCGAGTGTTTCGCCGTCGACGAATCGCATGGTGAACCACACGGAGCCTTGCGTCTCGTCGGCCCGGTACACATCGATGATGTGCGGGTGTTCGAGGCGCGCACTGGTGCGTGCTTCGCGAAGAAAGCGTTCGCGCATTTCAGGCGCGGTGTGTTCGGCCAGTAGCACCTTGAGCGCGACGTCACGATCGAGGAAACGGTCGCGCACCAACCAGACGGCGCCCATGCCACCCATCCCGAGCGGACGAATGACATCGAACATGTCGGAGATGGCTGTCGGGAGGGGTGGGAGCTGCATTCAGGGAGGCGGGTGCGGACGGGCGAGCGACGGGGTCCTGACCGGTCGGCGCGAGCGTCGAATCGAGTTTACAACAGCGAAGGATTCCGCCTCCACACCGTCACCGTCAACACCGTCGCAAATGTCACCCAAAGCGCGTAGGGAACAAAGAGCAGCCCGGCAATAGGATCACGGAGTGCAAACGCCGCCATCGTCGCAAACACGCCCGTGAGCAGGAACGACACTTCGATCGCCGAGCCAAGCCCCGTGTGCCTGACAAAGAAGAACCAACTCCAGGCGGAGTTGAGCACCAGCTGCACGAAGTACAAAACGAGCTCATTGCGCGCCCCGTCAAATCCGAACTCGCGCCAAATCCGCCAAGCGGCCGTCGCCATGACGAGATAGAGCACCGTCCAGGCCGGCCCGAATAGCCAGTCGGGCGGTGCCCAGCGCGGTTTATCCAGCCGCGCGTAGAATCGCGCGGCTTCCTTCGCGGTGACGGCACCGCTGATGCCCGCAAGACTCGTACCGGCGATCCAAAGGGCCAGACTGAGCAACTGTGATGTCATAGTTGTAGCATCAGCACGATGCGAAAGAGGACGCCAGCGGTCGCGACACCGCGTGCTGACGGGCGCAGTCTTGAGAGCGCCATCACCAACATTAACGACTGGTGAGCTGGCGAAGTGCCGCCACAAGGCGATCGGCATCGGCCGGCCCGTTGTAGAGCGCTGGCGTCACCCGTACGCAGTCGCCCTTGGCCAGCCCATTGCGCCACACCGTAAATAGTCCAAACTCCTCAAGCAGCGTGCGCGCCACCGCCTGGTTGGCCTCGCGTGACCCACGCCCGTGCACACGGAAGCCGGTGATCGCGCCAACGAGTCCCGGATCGTCGGGGGTCAGCACGTCCACGCCGGGGATCGCCCTTGCTGCAACCGCCCAGCGGTCGCGCAGATAGCGCAGTCGCGCCGCCTTGTTGTCGATGCCGATGGACTGCTGGAAATCGAGCGCATCCGGAATGGTCATCACCGTGGCAAAATCCGTTGTGCCGGTGTGGATGCGGCTGTCGATGCGATTGCGCGGTCCGTCATCACCGTGTGCGCGATCCATCGCGTCGAGTCGCGATTCGCGGATGTACATCACGCCGGCTCCCACTGGTGCGCCAATCCATTTGTGGAGATTCAGCCCGACAAAATCAACACCGAGTTCGGGCAGCGCGAGTGGCACCTGTCCGAATGAGTGCGCGGCATCCAGCACGACATCGACGCCGCGCGCCCGGGCCAGATCGGCGATGTCGCGAACAGGAAGTATGAGCCCCGTCTTGTTGTTGCAGTGCGTCAGCAACAACAAGCGTGTACGTGGATGCGCGTCGAGTGCTCGTGTGTACACGTCGAGAATCGCGGCTCGCGAGGCGGGCTCGGGAATGTCGAGCCTGGCCACCGTGGCACCGCGTCGATCGGCGAGCGCGTTCATGGCGAACTGCATCGCGTTGTAATCGAGATCGGCGTACATTACGGTGTCGCCGCTCGCCACCCCGTTGTATTGGCCGATGAGACTTTGCAGCGCTTCGGTGGCATTGCGTGAAAACGCGATCTCGGTCGCCGCCACGCCGAGCGCTTCGGCGACGCGAGCGCGTGCAGTGGCGGCGATCGTGCCGAACTCCCGCCGCGCGAAATACGAACTCTCGCGATTCACGCGATCGATATTCGCGTGATACGCGGCGAGCACGGGCTGCGCCATCATGCCGAAGAAACCGGCCTCGAGGTTGGTCACGCGGTCGGTGACCATGTACTGCGCGGCGACCTTGCGCCAGTACTCCTCGTCGCGCGCGACGACCTCCGGCCGGTCCTGCGGTGGCACGGGCAAGACACCGGGGACCGGTAGCTGGGTGGCCACCATCGCGACCGAGGGAACGGTAGAGCCCGCCAATAATGATGCCGCCGAGGCGAGCGCGGCTTGCTGCACGAAATCGCGTCGTGTGGTCATGACACGGAACGTACCGCCGTCCCGCGCATTTGCGCCACAGCCGCGACAGACCGAAGTTCAAGCCACACCAGTAGCTACGCATCCACTCAGCCCCCTCAGCCATGTCGTTTACGCCGCAAACGCGCATCTGGACTGGCAAACGCGCCGTGCTTCTCGTGCACGGGATCGGGAACTCGCGCCCCGGCGACTACGCCGATCTGTTGCATTCGGTGCAGACGCTGCTCGGACCGAATCGCGACGACGTGGCGTTGTATCAGCTCTTTTACGACCACATCAACGACTGGTTCGTGCAAAAGACCGACGCGTCGGCGCTGTTGGGACAGGCGACAAACGCACTTGCCCAGCAGATCGATGATCCGGAAATCGGTGCGACGCTCGCGGGCTACATCGGGGATATCCTCTGGCCGGTATTGAGCACGAGCGCACGCAGCGCTGTACGCGAGGCGTATCTCGCGCAGCTCAAGCAGATGATTCTTGATGGCGACAATTCGGGTGTGCCGGTGCGCCGGCAGCAACTCACGATCATTGCGCATTCCCTGGGCTGTTTTCACACGTACGAGGCGTTGCATCACGCGGCGAAGTACGGGACGCATATTCTGCAGCCGTCCACGCACGAAGTGCGATTCGCCAACGTGATCTTCATGGCGTCACCCGTGCAGCTCATCCGCTCCGTCGCCGAGCGGCTCGGCTCGCTCGTACCCAATCGCCGATGG